>DHZF01000135.1 GCA_002414505.1 Hyphomonas sp. UBA5111
GGCGAAACATTCGTGGTGAACGGCGCGGTTGTCAGAAATGGCGACCGGCGCGGTGTCCTGCTGCTGGAAAACCGGGCCCGTGTCCTGCGCGAGAAAGACATTCTGCGACCCTCGGAAGCCACGACACAGGCTGGCCGCACCTATTTCGCGATCATGCAAATGTACCTGCTCGGCGAGGTCGATGGGCCGGCTTATGCCCAGGCTGCTGAAGCGCTGGCGGGCCTTCTGGCGGCGTGCGAGTGCGAGGAAGACCGCGAAGCCGTGCTCGAAGTCTCGGCGGATGTCGCCAGTTCACAACTCTATCGGGCCCTGAGCCGCTGTCGCAAGATGATGCTCGCGGATGCGCGGGAGCCGGCATGATGGCGAGCCTGAAGCAGGTCGATCCGGTTCCGGACGCCAAGCCAGTCACGCTGGAGGAGGGCATTTCCCTGCTTGAAGCCGGGCAGGGGGAAGGCCTTGTGGTCGATCTCGGCAATGGGCGCATGGCGAGCGCGGACGGGCACCGGGGGACCGATGGCCTGCTCCAGAGATTGCGCGGCCATCGCATGATGTTGTCACTTGCCTCAGGCGGTGCAGACCTCTCCCGGTTCGAAGGCATGAACGACTCGCTCATCGTGGCGCCGCTCGTGCAGGAAATCCTCGACGCCGCGGCCCAAAAGGACTAGGTGCCCGGCCATGAGCGCCGACCTTCTCTCCCTGTTCACCGCGACCTTTGTCACCTTCTTCGTCCTGATCGATGCATTGGGCGTTGCGCCCGTGTTCGCGACGCTGACAGCGAGCGGTGATGCTGCCTATCGGCGCCGGATGGCGGTCAAATCCATCATTGTTGCGACCATCATCATATACGGGTTTGCGTTTGGCGGATCCTGGCTGCTTGGCGCCATGCATATCTCTATTGATGCCTTCCGGGCGGCCGGCGGCATCCTGTTGTTCATCATCGCGCTGGACATGGTGTTCGAAAAACGTACCGAGCGCCGTGAGCACCGCGCGGAAGAGCATCTGGGCACACATGCGGCCGATCCTGAACCGGACGATATTTCCGTCTTCCCGCTGGGCATCCCGATGGTGGCCGGGCCGGGCTCTATCGCAACCGCGATGTTCTACATGTCGGACAAGTCCGACTGGGTCGAGAAGGGGATCGTGCTCTCCGCAATCGGGCTGAACCTGCTGCTCACACTGGTTATTTTCCTGATTGCCGGACCACTCGTGCGCCTCATGGGGGCCAGCGTGGCAGGCGCCCTGACGCGGATCCTCGGCGTGATCCTGGCGGCCCTGTCGGTCCAGCTGCTGATCGACGGCATTCGCGGCGCGTTCAATCTCTAGCGATCAGATGCCGGAGGGCTCAACGCTCTTTTTCGGCAAGCGGACATTCCGGCGGAAGGTCGCAATCATCACAAAGAGCAGGGCAAGGCCGGATGCGGTGAGGCCCAGAACCTGCAGCATCAGCTGCCGGGTCCATTTGATGCCTGTGTCGGCAATGCGCAGTGCGCCCGGCCCGTCCTGTTTCACGAGGGCCACCGAGCGGTCCCCGCCCGCCTCCGCCAGCAGTCTGGCGCGGCGCAGATCGGAACTGTCTTTTACGTGCTCGATCAGGGTGATTGCCGCCGGAGTGCTGGTCAGCATCCCGATGCGGTCGATCTGGGTCAGGTCGGTTTCAAGCTCCAGCAAGCCTTCGGCATTGATCGAGTTGAGATAGGCGTTCCGTACCCGGTCAACGCGAACGCTGGTCGTGGCCAGTTCGCCCAGGGCCTCTTCCAGCGCGGGGCGCAGCACATCATCAGGCAGGGCGTTGTTCAGGCGGCCTTTCAGATAAGCTGTGAATTCCGGGGTCATTCTCCGGGCACGGCGGGCCGATTTGAGGATGGAGGCCGCCCGGATGTTGCCTTCCGACAGGCCATCCGACGTGTCCGCGCCGATCAGCGCAAGCGCGGTGATCTTGAGGGTGATCGGATCAACCCGGTCGCCCTTGAGCCAACGCTCGGAATTGTTGGCGAGGTCGGCAAATGTCCCAAGCAGGACGAAGCGCCGGTCCGACGGGCGGGCCGTGCCGGAGACACTGACTTCGGAGTCTTCCGCAGTTTCATCGGCACTTTCTTCTACGGGCACATCCTCTGTGCCATCCGTATCTTCGATGATGGCAGACGCGCTCGGGATATTTCGGGATCCAGCCGAGGCCTGAGCCTTTTCGAATTTCAGGCCGATATCCAGGGGCAATTTGCGCAGCGCTGCGGCCGCCATACGGTCATCCGCGCGGTCCAGCTTCACGCCGCTGGAATCGGCTTCCAGCTCGCGCACGGAGTCCCGGTCGAGCATTTGCGGCGCCGCCAGAAGGAAGCCGCGCGCAGCTGCGACATCCATGTCCGTCAGTTCACGTTCGACTATGTCATGCCAGAATTTGTACTTGTCGCCGCCATTGCGCGGGGCGATCGCGGCAAACGTATCATCCATGTTGCGGCGGGTCTGGTCGATCGATTCAATCGTAGGGGAGTCTGAAAAACTCTCGCCGGAAAAAGCCATGGCGAGGCTTTGCGCAGCGATCACGGGCATGAGTATCAGCAGTGAGTTGAACACCACCGCCTGCATCCAACCGGACGATTTATCCATAGTTTTCCGGCGTCGGGCCATCTACGCTGAAACCAGTCATCCGTTGTGTTTTGGACAGGCAATCATAGAGCGCGTCGTCGGGAGAAAGATCAAGTCCCGGCCTGTAAATTGCACGGGAATACGCGGTTTCAGACACTAAGGTTTGGTAACATTATGATGAAGAATACATGTTTTCGCCTCAATTGTCTGAAAACATTGATGAAAATTACACAGCCTCAGCAATTGCAGAGAATCACTTGGCGGTCTATATCCGCCCCCAAACAGAGTAAGGTGATAAGCGATGAGTGTTGACCTTTCGGACGACTATCGCCCCTCGGATGACGAGGAGTTCATGAACGAGCGTCAGCTCGCCTACTTCCGTCGGCTTCTGGAAAACTGGAAGGCCGATATTCTGGATGGCGCGAAGCAGACCATCAACAACCTCCAGGGTGAGTCAGGCTCCTTGCCGGACATTGTGGACCGCGCGTCTGCGGAAAGCGACAAGGCCCTCGAACTGCGCACCCGCGACCGCCAGCGCAAGCTGATCTCCAAGATCGACTCGGCCCTGCGCCGGATTGATGATGGCTCCTACGGATATTGCGAAGTGACCGGTGAGCCGATTGGCCTGCGCCGTCTCGAAGCGCGCCCGACGGCGACGCTGAGCCTCGAAGCGCAGGAACGCCACGAGCGCAAGGAGCGAACGTTGCGCGACGACTGACGCCTTCAGAATACACGTGACCAGAATAAAAAGCGGCGGTGACCCTGATCGGGATCACCGCCGTTTTCATTTACCCATCAACCCAACGCTTCGGCGGTTATGCTTGGAGCCTCATGCGTTGAAGACATACTGCCACCAAGGTCCAAAGGATGTCTTACAGCATGGTAATCAAGGCCTTAACAGCTGCATGTGATATTTAACACAAAGCGCGCCTGCATTAAGGCTGACGGAGTTTTGGGTTGCAGCATGGCTGATGATGACCGCAGCAGAGCGGAAATTACTAACCAGTCGTTAACCGTATCTGGCGCACAACAAACTGGAACACGTGAACCGGCTACCCGCTCCATGAAGACTGATCTGCCTCTTGCTGCCGATGACGGATGGGACATGTCTCCCAGACGTGAGGCCGACATCATGCTCGACATGCCGACAACGTTCGAGCCGATCACGCCGACGCGTCCAATCCCGACGTCTCGCGGCGTGTTGAGTGCCGCCGAGATCGAAGCGCTGCTGCGTCCCAATCTGGATGACATGCCTGAGCCGGAGCCCGAGCCGGAGCAGGTGATCGATGTGGCTGTGCCAGATCTGGTCAAACGGCCCCCTGCGGAACCGACCGAGATCACCGAGGATGCACGCCGGATCGCATCGCGCCTGACATTGGCGCTGCGGGATGGCTGCGGCCTGAAAGCTGCGGCGCTCGCCCGGGCCAGTGCGCGTGGCAGTTTCGACCAGGGGCTAGAGACCGAGTGCGTCGGCCGTGGCTCAGCGATTGCCTGCTACGTCGCGCCTGGCGGCGAGATCGCGGCCATGCTGGTAATCAGCGCCTCGCTGGCGAACGCCCTGATCGAGACCGCCTGTGGCGGCAAGCCGACCGCGGGCCATCACCGGGTCCTCACACCAATGGATGCCGCGCTGCTGGAAGGGCTGGTCCGCCCGCTTGGCACAGCCTTGGCGCCATCTCTCAAATTCTCCCGCATCGAGACCGATGCGGAATTCGCCTCGGCGCTTGCCGGGCCAGGCACGACTTCCATCCTCGATCTCGATATCCGCGTCGAAGATCTGAAGATGCCGGCGCGCCTGATCCTCGCCGAAGACGATCTGTTCGATCTGTCCAGCGAAGTGCCGCCTGCGCGCCCTCAGGGACGTGTGTCGCACGCTGCTGCGCCGTCGGCTGGGGCAGGGGCGATGACCGCCGTGCTCACAGCGCGGGTTGCGTCGCTGAGCGTGCCCTTGTCCCGTCTTGCAGACCTGAAGCCGGGCTCAACCCTGTTGCTGGGCCTGCCCGCAGACCAGCCGGTCGAACTTCTGACGGGCGGCCGGGATGGCGGGGTCGTTGCCGAAGGCGAGATTGGCCGCAAGGGTAACCGGATGGCCCTGCGGATCACCCGGCGGACAGCCCTGCAGCGCTAGGCAGGGGCTGCCAGCCTGACTTTCCTTACATCTGGCCTTACATCTGCGATTCTGCGCCGGCGATGGAGGCTTCCTCCGTTCCGCCGCCGCGTATTTCTGCTTCCTTCTGGGCCCAGAGGCGCCGCTGGTAGCGCACCGAGATGATGTCGGTGACCACCAGGACAAAGATGACGAGGTAGAAGGACGATTTCGACATCGCCTCGATCGTGTAGCTGAACAGCTTCATGTGGGCGAGGTGTGCGCCTTCGGTGACGAGCAATACGCCAACTAGGAACAGGATGAACAGGCCCATGACTTCGTACATGCGGTTCTTCTTGAGGAAGTCTGCCACCGTGTTCGCCATCAATGCCATGATGATGCCTGACGCGATGATCGCGATGGCCATCAGCCAGACTTGGTAATCCTTGCCAGGGCGGCAGCCGATTGCATCGGCAACGGGCTGTGCGATCAGGGCTTCCTTACAGTCGGTGACCGTTCCGGTGAACGTGCCGATCGTCTCGCCAGCCGCATTCACGATACGCGCGATCTCAACGTTCGCGATGGCCATGGCTGACAGGATTGAGTCGAAGGAAAAGACGAGGTTCATCGAAACAATCAGGATGATGGCCTGCATCACCGATTTCGACTTGCCCCCTTCACTGTGCTCGATGTGCTCCACCGTCAGCATGTGAGTGATTTCCTTGATCGCCGTGTAGATGATGAAGGCGCCACCCGCGAGCGTGATCAGGCTCTGGAACGTGAATTCGCCTTCGAAGAAGCCAGCGAGCTGGAACCCGAATAGCGGCTCTGCCAACGCATCGAACAAGGCCACGATAACGAACAGAAGAACGATCCGGAACAAGACGGCCAGCCCGATGCCCCATTGGCGGACCATGGGGGCCTTGGCTTCGCCGACCCGTTTTGATTCGATGGAAATGTAGAGAAGATTGTCAAAGCCGAGCACGGCCTGGAGCATCAAAAGCATCAATAGCGTAAACAGGCCCGATACGGAGAAGACCTCCGCCAACATATCACCCAGCATCCCCAAATCTCCTGATGTAAAATCTGATCCAATTCCCTGATAGGGAGAGTGGACCGGTCAAATCAAGTTACGCCGGAGGTCTTTAGCAGTTCCGCTTCAATTTCGACGTGCACCTTATCCGTCAGCAGGCCACTGAACCGGTCAATGCCGAACACGGTCCGGTCGAAATCTGTGGTGGCCGAGAATCCAGCGACCTGGGCATTGCGCAGCCGGTCGAAGCCGGCGCCATTGAAGGTCACCGACAAGGTGATCGGCGCGTTCTTGCCGCGCAAGGTCAGAATGCCCTCGACGTCCGCCGTGACCGGTCCGGTTATCAGGATGCGAGTGGACTGGAACCGGGCCTCAGGGAAATTGGCTGCGCTGAACCAGTCTGATCCCATCAGAGTGTCCGCGAAGGCGTCATTCGCAATGTCGAGCGAGGTCATGTCGACCACGCCTTCCACCCGCGCCTCTGCCGGAGCGTCCGGTTCGCCGCTCAACTGAACGTCAAACCGCTCGAACCGGCCGACATAGGTGGAATAGCCGAGATGGTCGATCTTGAAGGTGAGGGCGGCGTGGGCTGGATCCAGCTGCCAGTCGCCGCCCTCCATGTTCACGACATCCGTGGTCACATCCGGTTTCAGGATGGGCGCGAGCACGGAAGTACACGCAGCGAGCCCGGCCAGTGCGAGCGGAGCAAGACAGGCGCGGGCAAAGCTGCGTGGGATCATGTTCAGGCGCCCTTTGTCTCGGCGACCCAGGCGTTCACATTCTCTTCGAGAATCTGAAGCGGTACCGGGCCATCTTTCAGAACAACGTCGTGGAAGTTGGCGATGTCGAAGTCTTCACCGAGCTCAGTTTTTGCCATTTCGCGCAACTCAAGGATCTTGAGCATGCCGATTTTGTAGGCCGTCGCCTGTCCCGGCATCACGATATAGCGCTCGATGGCCTTCTTCGCGTCACCTTCCGGATTGGGCGTGTTGTCCAGGAGGTACTGGATCGCTTCTTCGCGGGTCCATTTCTTGTCATGGATTCCGGTATCGACGACGAGCCGCGCGGCGCGCCAGATCTCCATGGCGAGGCGTCCGAAATCGTCATACGGGTCGGAATAATAACCCATCTCCTTCGGCAGGAACTCCGTGTAGAGGCCCCAGCCTTCCGAGAAGGCAGTATAGCCGCCATATTTCCGGAAGCTCGGAATGCCTTCCAGTTCTTGCGCAATGGCGATCTGCATGTGGTGGCCCGGAATGCCTTCATGGAAGGCAAGCGCCTGCAACTGGTAGGTCGGCATGTCCTGCATGCGATAGAGGTTGGCATAATAGGTGCCGGGGCGGCTGCCATCCGGGGCAGGGCGGGAGTAGAAGGCTTTGCCCGCGGATTTCTCGCGGAAAGGCTCTACCGCCTTAACGATCATGTCGGCCTTGGGGAATGTGTTGAACACGCTCGGCAGATCGGCCTTCATCTTTTCGATCTGCGCGCGCGCTTCAGTCAGATAGGCGTCACGGCCTTCTTCGGTGTTCGGCATGTAGAATTGCGGATCGGTCCGCATGAACTCGAAGAACTCCTTGAGCGTGCCCTCAAACCCGACCTTGGTCATGATCCCGCGCATCTCGTCATGGATGCGGGCGACCTCGTCCAGGCCCAGTTGGTGGATGTCCGCGGCGCTCTTGTCAGTCGTGGTGATGTGTTTCAGGCGCATGGCGTAATAGGCGTCGCCTTCGGGCAGCTTCCACGCGCCATCCTCGGTCGTCGCGGACTCTGATTGCTTTTCCATGACGGCAATCAGATTTTCATAGGCCGGACCCACCGACGTCTCGAGCGCCGCAGCGGCACTGGCTAGCAGCTCATCGGCCTGGGCGGCGTCAATCGTGCCGCCCTCGACGAGGCCGGAAACCTTGCCGCGGAAATCCTTCATCAGGGGGCTGTCTTCGCTGCCATCATCCACATCGGACGTGAAGGGATAGCCGGTGATCACACCTTTGGAATCATTGAGGACATAGGGATACACAAAGGCGGGCGGCATGATGCCAAGGCCTGCGGAATATTCAGCGTTTTCAATATTCTGGGCCAGATAAGTTTCGACGCCTTCAAGGCGGGCCACATAGGCTTCGGCGTCCGACAGGCTGGTGACGCCATGCTGGTTGATCAGGAAGGCCGGAATGCCGGACTGGACGCCGCCCATCTGGTCAAAGACATAGTCATAGTGGCGATAGGGGAAGCCGGCTTCGGCGTCGGCCAACTCATATTCGGCGAGGCGCCAGGACAGCTTGGCCTGATCGTCCAGCAGGTCGAAATCGAACAGCGTCTTCATCTCGGCGATGTTGGCGCGCTGGATTTCCATCTCTTCGATTTCGGCCGCGTCGGAGACGTCATTCCATTTGTCGTAATCCGTCTTCACACCGAGATAAGTCTGGTACATCGGGTTACGCGCCAGGGTTTCCTGGAACTTGTCCTCGAACCACTGGTTCAGCCGGGCGCTCTCGGCGGCCACCAGCTCGGCGCGGTCTGCCTGGGTCGGAGCGGGAGGAAGTTCTGCGACTGGTGGTGACAGCGTCAACTCCTGCGTGCTCTGACAGGCGCCGAGCAGCAGGAGCGCTGCGATTGCTGTTGAAGTCCGTCTCATGAAAAGCTCCGATTCCACTGTGATTTCTGTAATTTTCAACGTTGGTCTTAACGTCTTTTTCGCTTTCATTAACCTTTGTCGTGCCACATTTGGTACACTAGGATTCCGTATGACTGAGTCGGCAG
>DHZF01000046.1:0-12656 GCA_002414505.1 Hyphomonas sp. UBA5111
TCGCATCGAAGCCCATGCCGATGAACTCGAACGCAAGATCGAGATCGCCTATGGCGAGGAGTTCGAGGACGACATGGAGCACACCCATATCGTGCTGACCGATCTGGTCGAACAATGCCGCGTCGCCAATCTGGCCGAGGGCGAGACCCGGATCCTCGAACAGAGCAGCAGCCAGGACAAGACCAGGGACGTGAAGATTGCCTGCATCAAGGGTGACAAGGACACGCTGAAAGCCAAGGCAACGATCAAATCCGTGATGAAGAGCGACAAGCTCGACGCCGCCGAAAAGAAGGCCTTCAAGAAGCAGATCAATGGTTCGTCCAGCCACACGATCACGATTGAAACCGACACGACTGACGAATAACAGGTCCCGCTCGCGCATTGCACGGAATGCATAGGCGGAGTCCCCCGGCGCAGGTCCCATTGCGCCGGGGCTTTTTTTGCGAGTGAGTCCCGCGCTTTGCGGCAATGGGATCGGCGTCTAGGGTGGACCTCTGAACCGCGCTCCGGAGGATTTCCATGAAACGCCTGCTCGCCACGATGGCCATTGCCGCCTGCCCGCTCGCTGCCTGTGTCACAGCGCCTGAGCCCTGCACGCAGGAATGGGTCGAATACAAATCAGACCGCATCCTGGGCGAGTTCGCCTCCGAAAATCGCGGCCTGATCAATGATCTGCGGCGCATGACCGACAATGAAGGCGAACTCAACACATTCGCCACAATGCGGCTGATGTCCCGGACAGACGACCTTCAGAATTTTGCCGACAGCTTCCAGAATGTCGTCATTCCGGAGCTGGAACTGGCATTGGTCGAATGTGGGCAGAGCGACCAGTTCGCCCCTGCACTGACAGGCTTCCTGCGCGATGAGGGCGTCGACGAGGAAGCCCTGCAATGGGTCGCGCCGATCATCGGCCTGATGCAACAAATGCGCGAAGATGATGTAGGCAACCCGCCGCGAGCCATGTAAGAGCGCCCGCATGAAAACCCTGATCGTTGTACCCGCCCGCTATGGATCCACCCGGTTCCCGGGCAAGCCGCTGGTGGAGATTGCCGGCCGCACCATGGTGAGCCGTGTGGCCGCCATGGCCGCGCGCGCGGCCGCTGAACTGGATGATGCCGCAAGTGTCGTGGCCACCGATGACGAGCGCATCGCCAGCCATTGCCAGGACCTTGGCATTGAGGTCGTCATGACCGATCCGAATGTCCCGTCCGGCACCGATCGCGCCCTCGCCGCCGTCGATGCGATGGGGGTCACACCAGACGTGGTCGTCAATCTGCAGGGCGACTCGCCGTTCACCCCGCCCGCCCATGTGGTTGCCGTGGCTGAAGCCGCCGCCAAGTCCGGCGCGGATGCGGCCACGCCCTATGTCCGCCTGACCTGGCAGGCGCTGGACGATTTCCGCGCACACAAGAAGACCACCCCCTTCTCCGGCACGACACTGGCGCATGACAGCGCAGGCCGCGCGCTCTGGTTCTCCAAGAACCTGATCCCTGCCATCCGCAAGGAAGATGCGCTGCGCCAGCAAGGCGACATGTCTCCGGTCTGCCGCCATATCGGGCTCTATGCCTATCGACTCCCCGCCCTGCGCAAATATGTCAGCCTGCCGGAAGGCCATTATGAAAAGCTCGAAGGTCTCGAGCAGTTGCGCTTCCTCGAGAACGGCATGAGCGTGCAATGCGTTGAGGTCGAGCCGGACACGATCGCCATTCCCGGCATTGATGCGCCGGAAGACGTGGCCCTCGCCGAGCGCCTGATTGCGGCGCATGGCGATCCGCTGAAGGACTGACCGGACCATGGCAAGACTGATCATCGTCCGGCACGGAAACACCTTCGACAAGGGCGACACGGTCACCCGTGTGGGCGGACGCACCGACCTTCCCCTGTCCGCATCCGGACTGGCACAGGCTGACGCGCTCGCCCATCATTTCGCAGGCACACGCTTTGTCGCCGCCTTCTGCTCGCCGCTGATGCGTACACGGCAGACCGCACGGGCCATGATCGGCATGCACACCGGCGCGCCTGCCCTGATCGTCCTGCCTTTCCTGACCGAAGTCGATTATGGCCCGGACGAAAACCAGCCGGAAGACAAGGTTGTGGCACGGATTGGCGAAGCAGCGCTCGAAGCCTGGGAGCGTGATGCCACGCCACCCGAAGGCTGGCTGGTGAACCCGGACGCGCTCCGCGAGGGCTGGCGCGGCCTGCTGGAGCGCGCAGCCGGCCTCGGCGCAGAAGACACGGCGCTGGTCGTCACCTCAAATGGTATCGCCCGCTTCCTGCCGGATGTCGTGGATTCCCAGCCGGGCGATCTCGACCGCAAACTGAAGACCGGGGCCTGGGGCGTTGTCGAAATAGACGGCGCCACGTCGCGCATCACCAACTGGAACCAGCGCCCCTAGGCGACGTCCCGCGCATTGCTTTCATCGACGAATTCGCGCGCGCCGGAGATCGGCAGGGTGAACGCCACCGTCGTGCCTTCGCCTTCGATAGAGGACAGGATCATCCGTCCCCCATGCATTTCGGCAAAGGATTTCGTCAGCGCGAGGCCGAGCCCCGTGCCTTCATAATTGCGGTCCTTGGTGCCGGATACCTGCTCGAATGGCGTCGCGAGGCGCGGCAGGTCTTCGGCCGGGATCCCAATGCCGGTATCGGTCACGCCGACATAGATTTCCGGTCCGCGCTGCTCGACCGTGACCGTGATCTTGCCGCCGGCATCGGTGAACTTGATCGCATTCGACACGAGGTTCAGCACCATTTGCCGGATCGCCCTGTGGTCGGCGTCAATCTCCGGCAGGTGCGGCTGGGTGTCGAGTGTGACGGCGATTTCCTTGTCCTCGGCCTTGCGGCGGATCATGCGCACGGCGGCATCCACCGGATCAACCGGATCGATCGGCTGCGGATCAATCGTCATCTTGCCGGCTTCGATTTTCGCCATGTCGAGAATGTCATTGATCATGTCCAACAAATGCTGGCCGGAGGTCAGGATGTCCTGCGCATAGCCCTTGTAGCGCTGGTCGCCCAGGGGGCCGTAAAGCTCATTCGACAGGATTTCCGAGAAGCCATTGATCGCGTTCAGCGGCGTGCGCAGCTCGTGGCTCATATTGGCCAGGAAGGCGGACTTGGTATGGGCCGCATGTTCGGCCTTGGCCTTTTCCTCGGAATATTTCCGCGACAGTTCGCGCTCGCGCCCTTCGGACCGCTCCAGGTCGAGCGCGGTCTTGTGCATCTTCGCCTTCTGCTTCTTCAGTTCTTCCTCGTTGCGGACATTCTCTGTCACATCCACCCCGACGGAGATGAGGCCGCCATCGAGCGTCGAGCGCTCGACCAGCTTGATCCAGCGCTCGGTGTTCAGCTCCAGCAAAGTGGTCTGCGGATCTTCCAGCGACGGATGTTCGGAGCGCAAGGCCCCTGCCCGCGCAATGTTCACCGTATGATGCGCCATGCCCGGCCGCAGGGTTTCATCCAGCAGGAAATCCGTCGCAAAGGCGCGATTCCAGTAAAGCAGGCGCTTGCGATTGTCCCACAGGGCAAACGGGCCGTTGAACCCTTCAATGGCCGTGCGCAGCCGGCGCTCGGCCGCTTTCACGCGGTCTTCCGCCTGTTTGCGCTCTGTAATGTCCAGGACCACGCCGCCATACACATTGGCGCCGGTGTCGGGATTGGTGGTCACGCTGCCGCGCAATTCCATCCAGCGGGCCGGCTGGAAGCTCGTCACGAAACTGGTCTGCACCCAGCCTTCCTTGTAGCCCTTCCGGAAGGCGGCCTGAACGCGCTGCTGGTGTTCGGGATGCACCTGAGGCAGCATTTCATCGATCGTGATCTCGCCATCGCCCAGCATGCCCAGCAGCTCGGACGCCGCGTCGCTGAGATAGACAGCGCTGGAATCGTCCGACCACTCCCAATAGCCTGCCCGCACACCCAGCATGACGGGGCTCATGAAGCGATCCGACTCGATCTCCTCCACTGGCTCGACAAAGGTAATTTCCGCTGCGGCCGACAGCCGGTTCATGAGGCCAAGGATGACAAGCAGCGGCGCCGCCAGCAGCAATCCGAAAATGAGGAGCCGGACCAGATCGTCCAGCGTGAAAAGCGGCGTGCTCTGACTGGAACAGACCAGCAGCGCGCTGCCCCCCACAGGCGCGCACCCTGTGGCGGCCCGGCTGAACAGGCCGAGCGACCGGAACCCCGTCGCAGGCCGCATGCCTCCCGTGCCGGGCAACATCCTGCCCGCACTGAAATGCGTGTCCGTGACGAAAATGCCGGTCTGGGCCTTGCTTGCCGGCAGCCATGTCCCGGTGGGCGCAAGCGCCAGGATGATTGCGTCGTCGGGGGCCGCTGTCGCGACAATGAGGTCGCCCTGCCTGGACAGGCCGATCCGGTCACCGCTGGCGAGCATCGCCTCTGCCACGGGCACCGCCGCCGCCAGACGGCTATCGTCCGGCGCGGTCCGGGCATCTTCCAGGGACATGACCACATCGACGCCGGGCGTCGCAGACGCAACCGCCGAGCGCGAGGCGCCCGCATCCGAAGTCAGCCGCATGGCCATCTCGGCGGTCCCGGCATGTCCTGCCAGACTGGCAGCAATCGTGCGTGAATTCGCTTCGAGGCCCGCGAGCAGGGTCGCATCCGCCGTCTGGCGCTCTTCCCAGGCCTTCAGGCCCAGGGCGCCGGCCAGCAGCAGGATGATGGCCACAACGGTCCATTTCAGCCGCCGGTTATCGCGTTCGGGGACTCCCGATGCGACGGCATCCGTCTCGGAAGGGATGGCCGACTTGGACAAGGCGTTTCCTGTACCGGTACCTTAGAAAAACAAGGACTAAGCTCTGGTTGTCGGACGTAATCCTTGCCCAAATCTTAACAAAGGTACAGAATTCGTTAACCCAAACATCGGCGGCATCGGCCTAGCCTAGGGCGCGCGAGACAATATCAGCAGAATTCTTTGACAAATCAGCTGCTTGCAGGCGCCGCAGACAGGCTTCAGCCTCGGCTTTCGCCTTCGGTTCCAGGATGCGCCACTGCTCAAAGGCCGTCAGCAGGCGGGCGCCGAGGGCCGGGTTCACCTTGTCGGCCTTGAGGATGATGTCCTCGACCACCTTGTACCCGGCGCCATCCGGCGCGTGGAAGGCAGAAAGGTTCTGCATGGCAAAGGCCGCCGCCACGGAGCGGACGCGGTTCGGGTTGCGCAAATCGAAGTCCGGATGCGCGACCAGTTTGCTGATGGTCTCGGCATCGCCGGTGCCGGCCTGCACGCCGAACCATTTGTCCATGACCAGCGGGTTGGATTTCCAGTCCTGCTCGAAATCGGCGAGGGCGGTGTCCCGCGCCTTGCCTTTCAGTCCGGCCAGCCCGCGCAGCGCGGCCAGCTTCTCGGTCATGTTGGGGGCCGCTTCATAAAGGCCCAGCAGGCGTTCGCCTGCTTCCTCACGGCCAGAGGCCGCCAGCAAATTGATCAGGGCCGTGCGCAGCGCGCGTTCGCCCGCCTGCTCTGCCCCCGGATCATAGGGTTCAGGCGAGGACTTGGCGAGAATGTCGTCGGCAAAGCCGGACAGCTTCCCGAACAGGGCGGCCTGCAGCTTCTTGCGGGCCGTGTTCAGCGCCACCGGATCGGCCGGCTGGCGTTCCAGGAGCATTTCGCCCACATCCGGCAGGCGCGTCAGCAGCGCCGCAAAGGCGGGATCATCCACCGCGCCCTGAATGGCGACGGCGACGGCTTCCACCAGCGCATCATCCGGCTCGGTCTGCGAGCCTTCGGACAAGGCAAGGATTTCCTCTTTCACGAGGCTCTGCACGCTGTCCCACTGGTTGAACGGATCGGTTTCCAGACGGATCATCGCCAATTGGTCGTTGCGGCTGAGGTCGCGCTTGATGCGCACCGGCGCGGTGAAGTCACGGTTGATCGAGACCAGCGGCCGCTCGGACCCTTCCGGCAGGTCGAAGGTCATGGTCAGCTCTTCATCTTCCAGAAGAGTGATCCATTCGGCCATGTTCCCCTCTTCGTCGATCAGCGCCATTTCCATTGGGATAAGCATCGGCTGCTTGTCCGGCTGGCCGGGGGTGGCGGGCGTCTTCTGTTTCAGGGTGACGGCGATCTCGCGCGTTTCCGGGTCCCAGGATTCCTCCATTGTGATCTCGGGTGTGCCGGCCTGCGAATACCAGAGGCGGAACTGGGTGAGATCCTGTTCACTGACTTCCTCGAAACAGGCATAGAAATCCTCGATCGTCACGGCCTGGCCGTCATGGCGGTCGAAATAGAGGTCCATCCCCTTGCGATAGGTTTCCTCGCCGAGCATCCGGCGCAGCATGCCGATGATCTCGGCGCCCTTCTCGTAGACGGTTGCCGTGTAGAGATTGTCGATGGCGCCATAGGCTTCCGGGCGTACGGAATGGGCGAGCGGGCCGGCATCTTCGGCGAACTGGCGCGCCCGCAGGCGGATGACATCCTTGATGCGCTGCACCGGGCGCGACCGCATGTCGGCGGAGAAGTTCTGGTCACGGAAGACCGTGAGACCTTCCTTCAGGCAGAGCTGGAACCAGTCACGGCAGGTGATGCGGTTGCCGGTCCAGTTATGGAAGTATTCGTGCGCCACGATGCTTTCGATGGCTTCGAAATCCGCATCGGTCGCCGTGTCTTCATCCGCCAGCACATAGGCGGAGTTGAAGATGTTCAGGCCCTTGTTCTCCATGGCGCCGAAATTGAAATCGCGCACGGCCACAATGTTGAACACGCCGAGATCATATTCCCGGCCATAGGTCTCTTCATCCCATTTCATCGAGCGCTTGAGGCTGTCCATCGCCCAGGCGGCGCGGTCGGCGTCGCCCTTGTCGACATGGATGGCCAGGTCAATCGTCTTGCCGCTCATCGTCGTGAACTTGTCGGGATAGACATCATAATCGCCAGCGCACAGGGCGAAGAGATAGGCCGGCTTCTTGTGCGGATCATCCCAGACCGCAAAATGGCGGCCATCATCCACATTGCCTGCCTCGCCGGGCGTGCCGTTTGCCAGCAGGATCGGATAGGTTTCCTTGTCCGCTGTCATGCGCACAGTGAAGCGGCTCATCACGTCGGGGCGGTCCGGATAGAAGGTGATGCGGCGGAAGCCGATGGCTTCACACTGGGTGCAGAAGCGGCCACCGGACATGTAGAGGCCCGACAGCGCCGTGTTCTGGGACGGGGCGATCTCGACCTCGGTGACGAGGGTGAAATCGTCCGGCACATTTGCCAGCGTCAGCCCGGCGGAGGTCAGCGCGACCGCATCATCCGGCACCGGCTTGCCGTCAATCGCAATCGATTTCAAATTCAACGCTTCGCCGTCCAGTTCGAGGGGCGCGTTCGCATCGCCGGTCCGCCGGATCTTCAGATCCGCCCGCACCAGGGTCGCATCCGGATGAAGGTCGAACCTCAGATCCACTTGCTCGATTTCGAAGGGATAGGGTGAATAGTCCGACAATTGAACGGCGACGGGGGCTTCAGTGCGCATGTTTTCTCCGGCAAACAGAATTCCAGTCTTTCAGTTAGGCATTCAGGCTGGCAACGTCGAGGCCTAGTCCCCATGACCCTGCAGATATCACCGGAAAAGCGAGACCAGATGCCCGGACTGATCCGTCACCCCCTGATACGTCTCCTCGCGGCGGGGGCCGCCATCGGGCTCGCCGCGCTGATCGGCATCTATTCCCTCGTCCCGGCCTCCGAGACCCCCGCTCCGCACCTGTCGGACAAGATCAAGCATATCGCAGCCTATGCCGCGCTGGCCGCGCCTTTGTCGGTCGCATTCGGGCGGGGCCTGCGCCCAGCCATCCTCGCATTTGGTGTAGCAGCCCTGTTCGGCATCGGGCTTGAGATTGCGCAAATGCTCGGCGATGCCGGCCGCGAAGGGTCGCTGCTGGACGTCGCCGCAAATCTCTGCGGCGCGCTCATCGGACTCTTTATTGTCTGCGGTCTTGGAAGGGCGTGGCCGCTATTCGGCCGCGACGGTGGCTGACTCGGTTTCGGCCGCCTGATCCAATTGGTAGACGAAGCGCAGGATCGACGCGCACCGCTGGGCAGCCTGTTTCAACTCGGCTGGGCAGTCGTCCGGGTTTTCCTGATAGAAATCGGCGATCTGACGCGCGGTCTGCAACAGGTCCGGCGTGCAGGCGATCATCCGGGCCTGGTGTTCAATACGCTGTGGGTCGCGATCATATTCGCCGCCGGTCACGCGCCAGCCGCCCTGGTCATCCTCATCGGTGACGATCACGGGATATGTGCCGACATCCGTAATGCCGAGACCCCCAATGCTCGCGCGCCATTTGGCGCGGCGGCGGGCAATGTGCCAATGCTCCAACAGCGAGTCATCCTCGTCCGGGCGCAACACATGCGTTTCTGCCGCAAAGCTCTCTTCCGCGGTCAGTTCATGCGCCTGGAAGCTGCGTCCCAACCCGCATTCATAGGTCACACGCAGAGGTTCATCCACGTCCTTGACCCAATGGGGTACGACTTTTTCAACCAGCGCCCACGTTCCGACGGGCTTCACGAAGACGCGCTGCGATTTGTGAAATAACGCTTTGGCCATCAACTGCTCCCGAATTCAGACGCAAATACTGGCATCTGGGTCTTTCAACGCAGTGAAACCGATTGATCAAATTTAACCTACCCGGACGATTTCCCACTAAAAGTGGATTACCGTGTTTCCGTTGGGTGACGGGTTTCCGCGCACGTAAACCGCGCTATTTTCAGCGTCAGTGAAGAAAAAGAGGCCCCACCGGGCCGACAAGGGGAGCGCAAGCGACATGAACTTCGATTTTTCTGAAGACCAGAAATTTCTCGGCAATGAGGCCCGAAAATTCCTCGAAGCCGAATGCCCGATGACGGCTGTCCGTCTGGTGCTGAATGATGACGATATGAGCCATAATGAAACCGTCTGGAACAAGGTGGTTGAAATGGGCTGGCTGGGCACGGCCATTCCGGAAGAGCATGGCGGCCTCGGCCTCGGCCTGCTGGAAGTCTGCGTGCTCGCCGAGGAAATGGGCCGCGTGCTGGCGCCGGTGCCGTGGGCGTCCACCGTCTACTTCTTTACCGAAGCCCTGAAAATTGCAGGCTCCGACGCGCAACAGGCCGACATTCTGCCGCGCATTGTCAGCGGCGATGTCGTCGGCTGCTACGCCGCCAGCGAAGGCCCCGGCAATCCGGACGCCGCCAATCTCAAGACCGTGTTCGACGGCACCACCCTCTCCGGCACCAAATTGCCGGTTACCGATGGCGATGTGGCAACCCATGCCGTCGTGCTCGCCAAGGAAGGCTCCGGCGCCAGCCTCGTCCTGGTCGACCTGACCGGCGCAGGGGTCACCCGCAAGACGCTCCAGACACTGGACCCGACGCGCAGTCACGCCGAAATCACTTTCGACAAGGCCCCTGCCACACGGCTCGGCAAGGCTGGCGATGGCGAGATGCTGAACGATCAGGTGCTCGACCACGCCGCTGTCCTGCTCGCCTTTGAACAGCTGGGCGGGGCCTCCCGCGCGCTGGAAATGGCGACCGCCTATGCCAAAGAACGCTACGCTTTTGGCCGCCCGATTGGTGGCAATCAGGCGATCAAGCACAAGCTCGCTGAAATGTATGTGAAGAACGAGGTGGCGCGGTCGAACTGCTTCTACGGCGCATGGGCCGTCTCGACGGGTGCCGCCGAACTTCCGGAAGCGGCAGCGGCTGCCCGCATCGCGGCCTGCGAAGCCTTCTGGTTCGCCTCGAAGGAAAACATCCAGACCCATGGCGGCATGGGCTTTACGTGGGAGGTGGATTGCCACCTCTTCTACCGCCGCGCCAAGCTGCTGGCCGTTCAGGCTGGTGCCCCGAAAGTGTGGAAGGAAAAACTCGTCCGCACCCTCGAAAACAAGAATGCCGCCTAAGGAGGAATGACTCATGGACTTCAATGACACCAAAGAAGAAGCCGAATTCCGCGCAGAAGCCCGCGCTTTCCTCGGCAAACATCTCGAGCCCAAGGGCGACAAGCCGCTGCGCCAGCGCGTGGACGGCACCGAATTCATGAAACTTGCCAAACAATGGCAGAAGACAAAATCGGAAGGTGGCTACGCCCAGATCACCTGGCCGAAAGAGATTGGCGGGCGCGGCGGTACGCCGATGCAGCAGGTCATCTGGAACCAGGAAGAAGGCAAGTTCGACGCGCCGACCGGCCCGTTCACCATCGGCCTTGGTATGTGTATCCCTACCGTCATTGCGTTCGGCTCGGATGAGCACAAAAAGCGCTATGTCGGCAAGGCGATGAAGGGCGAGGAAATCTGGTGCCAGCTCTTCTCCGAACCGTCTGCCGGCTCTGACGTGGCGGGCCTGAAGACCCGCGCCGTCAAGGATGGCGACGAATGGGTCATCAATGGCCAGAAGGTCTGGACCTCCGGCGCACATTATTCCGATTACGGCATCCTGCTGACCCGGACCGATCCGAGCGTGCCCAAGCACAAGGGCCTGACCATGTTCATCGTGGACATGAAACAGGCCGGCGTCGAAGTGCGTCCGATCCACCAGGCGTCCGGCGGCCGCGAGTTCAACGAGGTCTATTTCACCGATGTCCGGATCCCGGATTCCGACCGCCTCGGCGAGGTTGGACAGGGCTGGAAAGTGGCCATCGTGACGCTGATGAACGAGCGTCTCGCTGTCGGCGGTTCGCCCGGCCCCGACTGGGCCGAGATCATGGCCTATGCGAAGGAAGCCGGCACCATGTCCGACCAGGCCTTCCGCGAGAAACTGGCTGACTGGTATGTCGCCGCGCAAGGCTACAAGCTGACCAAGTTCCGAACCCAGACGGCCCTGTCACGCGGCCAGACACCGGGACCGGAAAACTCGATCGGCAAGATCATCACCGCGAACCATCTTCAGGATATCTGTAACTCGGCCATCGAGATGCAGGACCATTACGGCATCCTGACAGATTCAGACCGGATGCCGGCCGATGCCATCTTCCAGCAAAGCTTCATGTGGGCCCCTGGCCTGCGGATTGCGGGCGGCACGGACGAGATCCTGAAGAACATCATTGCCGAACGCGTTCTGGGCCTGCCCCAGGATGTCCGCGTCGACAAGGATGTGGCGTTCGACCAGATGAAAAGCGGCTAGATCAGGCTTCGGGCTCTGGTTCGGGCTCGGCGGCGTGGACGTTGATGTACTGGCTGACAAAGGCCGCAACATCGTTCACGCAGGCCCGGCCTGCTTCGCCGAGCGCCTTGGCACGGTCCGCATTGGACCCGCCCCGGGCATCGGCTGACGCCGAGACCACCGTCTGATCGAGCACGTCCCGCGAGGCGCCATCGAGCAGCGTCGCGCGCACGCGGCACCGACCTGTCGTTCCCGACAGAGTGAAATCCGTAACCTGCCAGGACAGTTCATAGGGGGCCGCGGCCCCGGTTTCCGGCGCAATCGCCTTGCCCGCGCCCTGCCCCTGCAATGCGTCCAGCATCGCCATCTGCATCAGGCGGGTGGACGAATCCGTCCATTCGACATTCGGCACCAGCCGCAGGGCGCCCGAGGAATCCTCCGACGCAATGGCGCGTCCGGCCACGAGGCGCGAGGCGTCCGGCTCGCGGACAATGACAGAGTCCTCCAGGTCATAGACAGTCTCCATCGGCGCGAAGCGATAGAGCCCTTCAGGCACTTTCGGCTCCGGCAGCACGGACACACAGGCAGCGAGGCTGCAGGCGGCAAGGCCAGTTGCAAGAATACGGATCATCTAGCGGCTCTCCTCATACGGGGCCGGGTCACCGACCACGAAGCCCTGGGGGTTCTGTTCCAGTTCGCGGGCCACCCGGTCGAGCCGGGAGATCAGCACGCGCAATTCACGGCTGGCCAGGCGGGCGTCTTCCAGCGCGCCTGTGGCCGGGCCCTCAATGGCATCTGCCGCAGCGCTGACTGCGCGGTTGCTCTGCTCGACGGTCTTGTTGGCATTCGCAGTGACTTCGCGAATATCGGCGACGAGAGCGTTTGCCTGCGCGCCGAATTCGGTGATCTGCTGATCGGCATTCGTGCCGAAGGATTGCAGCGAGGCCGAGGCTTGCTCAAATCGCGCGGCGGCGTCGGACACATCCTTCATGGTCTGGGTCGCCTGCGCCATCGTGCCGTCATTCGCGGCGAGATTGCCGCTGAGGGTTTCGATGTTGCGAAGCGTTGCCGACAGGGAATCGATGTTCTCATCGGTCAGCACCAGATTCACCCGTTCGATGGTCCGTGTGGCCTTGCCGAGCACTTCCGCGCCGCCGGCAAAAATCTCGTCAAGCTGAGTTCGCTCCGCCTTGATGACCGGCACGGGCTGTCCCGGACGCGCCCTCAGCGGCGCCGCATTGGGGGAGCCTGCCGTGATCTGGACAAAAGTGATGCCGGTAATGCCAGCGAGCTGGATCGAGGCGGTCGAATCCACTTTCACAGGGGTTTCGGAATCCACCCGGATGCGGGCCCGCACCTTGGAGGGGTCTCCCCGGTCAATCCGGACCCAGGACACTTCGCCCACCTTGATGCCGATATAGCGGACCGAAGCCCCCTGCTCCAGCGAGACCGGACCCTCGAACACAATGTCATAGGCTTCGAAATCCTGCCGGAACTGGGACTGGCCCAGCCACAGGGTAAACATAGCCACGGCCAGCGTCGCTATGATAACGAATGCTCCGATCAGGGCGTAATTCGC
>DHZF01000046.1:12988-13281 GCA_002414505.1 Hyphomonas sp. UBA5111
GCCGCGCGCTTGCGCATGCCACCGGACAGGTCAGACGGGTATTTCGCCCCGGCCTGAACGCCAAGGCCCGCCATCAGGATCTTCATGTCGGCCAGTTCGCGGCAAAGCTGCGGTGAAAGGTCGGTGTGCTCCTTCATGGGNNAACATGACGCCCCAGCTGCGCTCAACGGCGGCCCGCTCGTCGGGGTCGAGGGTTTCCAGCCGCTTGCCGAACACTTCGATGCTGCCGGCAGAAGGTTCTTTCAGCCCGGTGATCGCGCGCAGCAGGACGGACTTGCCACAGCCCGACGGGC
>DHZF01000046.1:13372-28181 GCA_002414505.1 Hyphomonas sp. UBA5111
GCCACAGCCCGACGGGCCGATGATGCCAATGATCTCGCCGCGGCGGATATCGAGGTCCAGATGCTCATGCACGACATGACTGCCATAGGCCGTCTTGAGGTCGCGAATGCGAATGATGATGTCGTCGGTCAAATGTCCATCTCCATGTAGAAGATGGCGAACAGCGCATCGATCACGATGATCGAGAAGATGGCCTGCACAACGGAAGTGGTCGTCTTGCTGCCGAGCGACTGGACGCTGCCGCCGACATTCAGGCCCTGACGGCAGGCAATCAATGCTACCACAAAGCCGAACACGGGCGCCTTCGACATGCCGACCCAGAACTGGTCCAGCGGCACATTCGACTGCAGACGGTCAAGAAACAGCGCCGGATTGATGTCCAGGGCCAGCCAGCCAACAATGACGCCGCCCGCAATGCCCGCCAGAGTGGAGACAAAGGTCAGCACCGGCGTTGTCACCACCATGGCGATGATGCGCGGCGCCACCAGCACGTCCATCGGCTTCAGGCCGAGCGTCTGCATGGCGTCGATTTCCTGGCGCATCTTCATTGTGCCGATCTGGGCGGTGAAGGACGAATTGGTCCTGCCGGCCAGAACGATGCCGGTCATGATGACGCCCAGCTCGCGCAGCATGGCAAAGCCGATCAGCTCGACCACGAAGATTTCAGAGCCAAGGTCGCGCAGCGTGGTCGCGCCGATAAACGCCACCACCATGCCGACGAAGAACGAAAGAAAGGCGATGATCGGCATGGCATCGAGGCCTGCCTCTTCCATCACCGAGACAATCGAGGTCCAGCGCAACTTCCACGGGGTCAGGACAAGCCGGAACGTCGTCACCAGCGTTTCCCCCAGAAAGGCCAAGGTGTCCTTGGCTTCGCTGAGCAAATTCATGAAGCCGCGGCCGGTCCGCTCCAACATGTCGACCAGTCCACCATGCGGAGGCCGCTTCGGCTCTTCCACGTCGGTCACGGCATGGACCTGACCGATCAGGTTTTCGGCGTTCGCGTGATCGCCCTCGATCCGGGCAGGCTCCTCGGAGAGCTGGCGCAAGGTCCGGTCGATCACGAAGGCGCCGGCGGTGTCGAGGCTGCCGAGCGCTGAAGCGTCGAGCACCAAGGCGCCCTGCCCTTCAAGCTCGCGCAATTCATCATCGACAAATTGCACTGTGCGCACCGTCCAGTCTCCCGAGACACGGAGGATGGTCTGTTCGCCGCTGGTTTCCAGCGCGAATTCGGGGGTGCTAGGGTTTGCCATGCTAATACTTTTCTACCTGACCACCCTATCCAAACATGCTTAAGACCTGAAAAGCAGGATTGTTCAAATTTCACCTATCAGGACCATATATGGGCCAGCGAACACTTGAAATTACTGATATTTCTTCACCCCTGAAGGCGGCGTTTACCATTTCGCGTGGGGCGAAGACCAGCGCGGAGACAATTCGGGTCACACTCCGGGAGGGCGACGCCATCGGGCGCGGCGAATGCGTGCCTTATCCCCGCTATGGCGAAACCCAGTCCGGCGTGCGCGCCGCCATCGAAGCGCTGCGCGCCCGGATCGAGGGCGGCCTGAGCCGCGAGGCGTTGCAGGCCGAGATGCCGGCCGGCGCGGCGCGGTGCGCGCTGGACTGCGCCTTGTGGGATCTGGAAGCCAAGCAAAGCGGCCGTCCGGTCTGGAAACTCGCAGGCCTGCCGGAGCCCAAGCCGATCGAGACCGCGGTCACTGTCAGCCTCGACACGGCAGAGGCGATGGCCGAGGCCGCGCGCTCGAAGCCGAGCCGGCTACTGAAACTGAAACTCGGCGGCCCGGAAGATCTGGAACGGATCGAAGCGGTTCATGCGGCCCGGCCCGATGCGCGCCTGATCGTGGATGGCAATGAAGGCCTGCTGCCGGAGCAATTCCCCTCCATCGTCAAACGCGCGGCGGACCTTGGCGTCGTGCTGATCGAACAACCCTTCCCGGCGGGCAAGGATGAAGCCCTGCTCCGCCGCCCCGGTGCGGTCTCGGTCTGCGCGGATGAGAGCGCCCATACGAGCGCCGAGATCCAGGACCTCTCCCGCCGCTATGATGCGGTAAACGTGAAGCTCGACAAGACCGGCGGCCTGACCGAAGCGATCCGCATGGTGCAGGCCGCGCGCGACAGCGGGCTGGGCGTGCTGGTCGGTTGCATGGTGGGCGGATCATTGTCGATAGCGCCGGCTGTGCTGCTCGCCGGGCTTGCGGACGCCGCAGACCTCGACGGGCCACTCTGGCTCGCCGAGGACATTGCGCATGGCCTGACCTATACAGACGGACAGATCAGTCCCCCAGAGCGGGCGCTCTGGGGATAGACTCGCAAGCTCAGCTCGCGACGGGCGTCAGTCCGAGCGCAACGCGGCCGGAAAACATCTGCTGACGCTTTTCCGGCAGCGGATGGATCTGACCGGCATGCGCATCGCGCAGCAGGCGTTCAATGCCCGCCTTGCGCATGAAGCCGGCCCCGCCGGTAACTTCCAGCGCCTTCTCGGCCACACCGATGACCGCATGGGCGCAGATCGTCTTGCGCGACAGGACCTGACTGGTCAGCACTTCATTCGGCATGAAGGCGAGATCATCACATAGCTCGATCATGGAGTCGGTCGCCATCTGCGCGGTAACGAGCAGGTTCTGCATCTCGCCGAGCTGGAGCACCGTGATCGGATCATCCGCCTTGCTTTTCGCCTTCTCGGTCGCGACCGAAGCCGCCTTTTCCGCAAGGCCTGTATAAACTGACATGATCAGCGGCAGGGCCACGGTGACAATCACATTGAACGCGCCGTGGAACGGCCCGCGCGGGCGTTTGAGGCCGACGGCCGCATCCGATACGAACACCTTGTTGAAGCGGATCGTCTGAGACCCCGTTGCCCGCATGCCCATGGCCTGCCAGTCATCCAGCATCTCCACGCCGTCGGCCTTCAGGGAGACCGGAAAATGCAGCACGCTCGGCCCCTCCTCCGGGCAATCATAGGCGCAGGAGGTGATGGCAATATCGCCGCAGGGCGACCCGCTGCCAAAGGGCTTTACCGCATTGATCAGATACCCGCCGTCGACCTTTTCCGCCGACCCATTGGAGTCCAGCCAGTCATTTGCGCCAGTACTGACGAGCACGAGTTCCCCGGCGAGAACCTTTTCCAGCAGGGCCTCACCCGGCTTGCCGTCTTCAAAATTCTTGCGCGCCGCCGAGACGAGATGCTGGTGCATGGAAACGGCCAGCGCGGTAGACGGACAATCCTGGGCGAGACGGCGCAGGAACGCGCACATCTCACGATGCGAAACTCCCTCACCGCCCAGGGCGACGGGCACTTGCGCGGAAAACACCTTGCGCGCCTTCAACGCCTCATAATTCTCGTGAACGAATTCGTCCTTGCACTCGAATTCGGCGGACTTGTCTGAAAACAAGCTGCCCAATCCAATGGCAGCGTCTACAATTTGTGTGTCGAATGGCATGTCTGGTCCCCTGCCGTGGAAAGAAGATGAGGGACGCCGCCCGATGCGGCGCCCCGGAAAGCGGCGTCAGGCGAGCGCGGGCTCGGCCTTTGCCATGGCCTGAACATCTGCCGCGCTGAGCAGGTGTCCGCCAATTCCCCAGTCCCCCTGTTCGATCTCGTTGATGCGAACCCAGGTGACGGAGCGCAGCGCTTCGCCTTCGATTCCGACCATTGTGTCGGTGACCTTGGTGATGATGTCCGCCTTCTGAGCGGGGGTGAACACGTCCTTGATAACATCGATTGTGACGAGTGGCATTTCATTTCTCCTATTTGAATCGTGACCGGACGATCCGGCCATGGGAGAAAATTGCGTGAAATGTGATTTTGTTTATAGTTCACACGTTGAAGCAACGCACTTCAGAATCTAAAGTAACTCACTTCAAAAGCTATATTGCCCGTCTTGTTCAGTATTGGGAGGCTCCCAATGAAATACGGCCAGTTCTGTCCTATCGCCAAGGCGACCGAGATCCTTGGCGAGAAATGGACCATCATCATCCTGCGTGAGATTCTCATGGGGGGCTGTCGTTTCAACACGTTGCAGCGCGGCCTCGGCGGCATTTCGCCGGCCTTGCTGACCAGCCGCCTGAAATCCCTGGAAGAGCAAGGCATGGTCGTCCGCCGCAAGGTGTCCGGCCAGAAAGGGTATGAATATTACCCCACCGAGGCGTGCCAGGCCTTGCTGCCCGTCCTCATTTCCATGGGCGAATGGGGTCTCATCTGGGCCCGGCACAATGTGCTGGACGAGGATTTCGACGTCGATTTCCTGATTTTCTACCTCGAACGCAGCGTCGATCCATCAAAACTGATTGGCAATGAGAGCGTGATCCGGTTCAAATTCACCGACCTCACCGAACAGAGCGACTATTGGCTGCTGGTCAAGAATGAGAATATCGACCTCTGCCTCAAGGATCCGGGCAAGGATGTGGACGTCTATTTCACCTGCACCATCCGCACCATGCATGATGTCTGGATGGGCGACCGCACCTATCGCGACGCGATCAAGTCAGGCGATCTCTACGTGCATGGCGAACCCAGCCTGACGCGGAATATCAGCTCCTGGCTGCGACCCAGTATATTTGGCGAGTCGAAGCGCGCGCCGATACCCGCGACAGACCAGCTGGCCTAGCCGGCCCCGTCGAGAATATCCCGGAAGCCGCTCGGGGCGTGCGGGCCCATGAACAATTGCTCGAATGCGCCGATGCCTTCCGAAGCCAAGCCACCCGGCCCTTCATGCCGCGCGCGGGCAATGGCCTGGATGTGGAGATTCTCAGGCTGTTGCCACGACATCTTCTCCGGTTCGTAATCCTCGCGCAGGACCGACAGCTGGTCGCCATGATAGGAGCCATGCTTGCGTTCGGGATGGCCATAGCCGATGCCTTTCATCAGGAAGGTCCCGAACGGCTCGAAGCTGACCGTATGCGGATTGCCTTGCCCATCCTCGACATGCAGCTTGGCCGATTTCATCCGGCGCGTTCCGGGCGTATAATTGATATCCATGTGCGGTTTGTCCAGATGGACCAGCTCGCCCTGCCCGGCGCCATCCATGGCCAGCACGGCGCGGGTGTTCCACGGCTCACCCGCCTCATCATGGTTCACATGATAGAACATTGAGAGGTTGGGGAAATTCGTCGGGGTCCAGATCCAGTAGAATTGCGGCGGCAGCGGCGGGATCAGCGGCTGGGTGTCCTGCGCGCCGATCGGGCGCACACCCCAGCTGCGGTCGCGCGTGCCGGTCCATGTTTCCGGCGAGACCGCAATCTCCTGTCCATCAAGGCGCAGCGTGCCGGACCAGCGGCCATTCTGCGTCATGCGGGTGACGTCCATCAGCATGCGCGGCCCCTGCCGGCGCGTGAAGCGCGGCTCCTCGATTGGAAAGGCGCGGCCCTCGAATTCCAGATCGAGCGCGATGCCTTCAGTCTCTTCCACTTTCAGCCGGATACGCTTCAGCGGTTCGAGCACTTCGACCGAGAACCCGCCGACATAAGTGTCCATCCGCTCCATATTGAGCGGCCGCGAGAAAAAGACCGAATGCTGCTTGCCGCCGCGCAGCACCGAGACCGCCGCGTCGATAATGTTCAGATGCGGATAAATACCCATCGCCGCCGCAAAGAAGGTTTCGCCATCCGGGGAATAGCCATTGAAGAAGTAGCGGTCATAGAAATTTCGGTCGGAGCCTGAAAAGGCGATAGGTTCCGGGGTCTGGTGAATCGGATATTCGTCTCCGGCGGTGAGCATGGCGTTTCCTTCCTTCGCGTCACCACTTGGCGGGCAACGTCCTGCCGATAGGGTGAACGAGGCAGACACGCGGTTCAAGACGTGACGCAAAGGGAGGGCCCCGAATTGACGAGCAAGATGACGGCTGAGGAAGCCAACACATTCCTGGGAGGCGCGTTCGACACGCATGCGTCCCGCAGCGAGGTGACTTTGATGGAAGAGGGCCGCGCCGTGGTGCGACTGGTTGCCGACTCGACCCATCTCCGCCCCGGTGGCTATATCTCCGGGCCGACCCAGATGTCGCTGGTCGACACGGCCGCCTATATGGCGGTGATGACGAAGACAGGCCATGAACCGATGACGGTGACCAGCAATCTCAGCATCAATTTCCTGCGCCCCTGCATTGGCGACGTCGTTGTGGTGGATGCGCGGATCATGAAGATCGGCCAAGCCCTCGCCGTGATGGATGTCGATGTGCGGATCGAAGGCGCAGAGAAACCGTCCAGCCACGCCGTGGTGACATATGCGATCCCCCGGGAACGGAGCGGCATGGCATGAACCGGCTCGGCCTCTTCGCGGCCCTGACAGGCTTTCTCGCCGTCGCGCTCGGCGCATTCGGCGCGCACGCGCTGGACGGCACGCTGACCGCGGAAGGGACCGATTGGTGGCACACGGCTACGCTCTATGCCCTGCCCCATGCGGCAATGGCGCTCGCCATCGCGCTGCACTCCGGCAACGGTCTCATCCGCAAGGCCGGCTGGGCGTTCGTGGTCGGGACAATCGTGTTCGCCGGATCGCTCTATGCGATGGCGCTCGGCGCACCGCGCTGGTTCGGCGCGATCACGCCGATTGGCGGTGTTTCATATCTGGTGGGGTGGGGGCTTTGCGCGCTCGGCGCGAGCCGTTCCTAGGACGTCGAGCGATCCAGCGAGGCGTATTTGTCGGCCAGGCCATCGGCCGTCTCGCGGGCATCGTCAATCGTATCCGCAAAGGATTTCAGCTCACGGTCCACCGGAGCAATGTCCATGTCCATATCGGACCGTGTGGTCACTTCGCCGAGGGCGCCCTGGAAATTCCGGTAGGCCATCTGCGCGCGCACCAGCGCCCGCTCATAGCTCATCACGTCGGCGCGGCTGGCCGAATCTTCACCGCCGGTCTGCAGCACGTCGCGGGCTTCGCGGCTGACATCGGCGAGGCCGTCGCGGGCCGACTGGGTGTCAGACACGATGCGCGCCAGCACCAGCGAGGGCGCATCGGACTTCGCGCCAATGCGGGAAGCATAGTCGCGGGATGTGTCTGTGTCGGATTTTCCGTTGATCAGTGTGGCGGCAAAGGCAGCCAGTCCGCCCGTGGCTTCGATCCAGCCATTCTTGACGGCATTCGTACAATAGTCGGCAGATACTTTACGCAACGCAGACTGGGACTGCGTAAGGCTGGTTTCCACCGACGCCTCACCGGGTACCATCGAAACGGTTGCGCACCCTGCCAAAAGGCATAGGGATGCACCCAGAACTATACTACGCATTTGACAGCCACCTGCACACCTGATTGGGACCACACCTGTAATAATGTTTACGGACGCTATTGGTTCAAGTCCAGTAATGGCTGTGAATTTGACTGAAAATAGGTGAAGACTGCATGAACAGACGCCCAAACCGCCGCATTTTGTACCCGAGACTTGAATCCAGGCGCTCTGGACGGGTGCGAGTCAGTGAAATTCACGAGATTTATTGGGAAGAATCGGGGAATCCGGGCGGGATTCCGGTCATTGCCGTTCATGGAGGCCCCGGAGGCGGCTCAAGCCCGGAAATGAGGCGCTTCTTCGATCCGGGCAAATATCGCATCATCCTGTTCGACCAGCGCGGCTGTGGACGCTCCACACCGCACTCCGAATTGCGCGAAAACACGACCTGGGACCTGATCGACGACATGGAGTCGATTCGCGACATGCTCGGGATCGACAAGTGGCTGGTGTTTGGCGGCTCATGGGGCTCGACCCTGTCGCTGGCCTATGGCGTGACCCATCCGGACCGCACGCTCGGCCTCGTCCTGCGCGGCATCTTTCTGGTCTCCAAGGCCGAGATCCAATGGTTCTACCAGTCCGGCGCCAGCCGCCTGTTCCCGGATGCCTATGACCGCTACATCAAGCCCATCCCCGATGACGAACAGGATGATCTGCTGATGGCCTTCCATCGCCGCCTGACCGGGGATGACAAGCAGGTCCGCGTCGAAGCGGCCCGTGCCTGGTCACGCTGGGAGGGCGAGACCCTGTCCATCAAGGGGCCGACAACGACCCCTGCCCGCTTCAACGAAGATGATTTCGTCGACGCCTTCGCGCGCATCGAATGCCACTATTTCGTCAATCGCGGCTTCTTCGCCAGGGATTCCTGGCTGCTGGAGGAAGCGGAGACAAAGCTGAAGGATATTCCGGGTGTGATCGTGCATGGACGGTATGATGTGGTGACGCCGCTCTCGACCGCCTGGGCGCTGTCCAAGGCGTGGCCGAAAGCTGATCTGCACGTCATCCCGGATGCCGGACACTCATCCATGGAACCGGGCATTGTCGACAAGCTCATTCAGGCAACGGATGATTTCGCCGACAAGTATGCCGGTCTGGTATCCGCCTAGCACCAGACGCCGGACAGGCTTCGCCTTCCGTGTGTGTCGGGATGTGTAGCGGGCGGAAGATACAAAAGGCCACGCAGTCTTGGGTATTGGGGAAGTATCAGGGTGCGACCCTCATACCTTCCGCCGCTGGGGCTCCGGCTATGGGCCGCCATCGCCCCCTCCCGCCGCGCTGAGCATCACGGCCGGAGACAGGCAGAGAGTGCCATGCGCGCCGCTACGCCGGATTGGCGCGTCCTGATCGCTTGTCCCCACAACGAAAAAGGGGGCGGATAGCCGCCCCCTCTTCCCCGGATTTACTTGTGTCGGCGGCGTCTATATCACGCCGAGCTTGGTCAGCGTGCCCAGCACAAGGATGAAGGCCAGCGCGGGCGGAACGACCCAGCGGCACATGAAGCGCCAGAGGTTCATGATCGTCCCTTCGCCGAGTTCCGTGGTCAGCATTTCGCGGCTGAGGATCCAGCCGGCAAACACGGCCAGCAACAGGGCGCAGAGCGGCAGCATGATGTTGCCGGTGATGATGTCTGCGAAGTCGATGAAATCGGTGGAGTAGACATAGCCCATGCCGATCATGAACAGCACGAAGCCGATGCCCATGGCTGCGCCGGGACGGGTTACGCCTTCGCGCTCTTCCAGCCATGCGACGCCCACTTCCATCAGAGAGATCGAGGAGGTGAAGGCGGCAAAGAGAGCGAGCAGGAAGAAGGCCCCGCCGACCCAGACGCCCAGCGCGCCCATCTGGCTGAAAGCAATCGGCATCGAAACGAAGAACAGGCCCGGACCGCCCGCAGGGTCTGCGCCAAAGGCGAAGACGATCGGGAAAATGGCAAAGCCGGCAATCAGCGCCACCATCGTGTCAGCGCTGGCCACAATGGCCGAGGCACGCGGAATGTTGGTGTCGCGGCTGAGATAGGCGCCATAGGTGACCATCAGGCAGGAGCCAACCGACAGCGAGAAGAAGGCCTGGCCGACCGCTTCGAGGAACGTGCCCATCGTCACCTCGCTGAAATCAGGGGTCAGCAGGAAATCAGCCGCTGCGCCTGCATCGCCTTCAATCAGCGCAAACCCGACAATCCCGATCAACAGGATGAAAAAGGCTGGCATGAGCACGGTCGCCGCTTTCTCGATCCCGCCTTTGACGCCCCGCGCGACGACGATAACGTTTGCGAGCAGGAAAGCGACAAGCAGGCCACCAATCATGTATTTGTTGCTGATCGTCTCACCAAAATTGCCAGCGGAAACATCCGCGATCGAAACCGTCGAACCCGTCTCCGCTGTCAGGCGCGCAGCCTCGGCGGCGAACCCGTTAAACGTGCCGCCGAAGGCCTGCGGAATGAAGGCCAGCACCCAGGCCGAAATCACGATGTAGAAGGTCAGGATGAAGAAGGCGCCCAGTGAGCCGATCCAGCCGACGACCTGCCAGTTCTCGCTCTTGCTTTCCGCGCGGGCCAGGGAGTGAATGCCCTCAATCGCCGACATGCCGGACTTCCGGCCAACCGCGTATTCCGCCATCAGCACGGTCAGGCCGAGGAACAGAACGCAAAACAGATAGATGATGATGAAGGCACCGCCGCCATTCTCACCGGCTGTGAACGGGAAACGCCAGAAATTGCCCAGACCTACCGACGAACCGACCGCCGCCATGATGAATCCGAAGCGCGAGCCCCAATGATCCGTCTTGCGGCCAATTTCTCCTGCCATACGCCCTCTCCCCGGGTACAAGTTTCGCGCGAACCTATCTTCGGCAAAACAAAAATCAACGATTGTTATGTTTTAGTGCTAAAATAGCCCTCGGGCTGTCAGCTTCTCGTCACGGTGCATGTGCGCCGCAATGATCAGGCCGAAACACGCCATGGTGGTGAGCATGGCCGTGCCGCCATAAGAGATCAATGGCAATGGCATGCCAACCACCGGCAACAGGCCCAGCACCATGCCCACATTGAACACGATGTAGAAGCCGACCGTCGCCACGGCGCCCGCCGAGGCAAGCCGCCCGAACCAGCTGACCGACCGCGCCGCGCTGTACAGCGACCAGCCGAGCAGCACAGCAAAGCCGATCAGCAGAGCCGTCGAGCCAAGGAATCCGAACTCTTCCGCAATCACGGTCAGGATGAAGTCGGTGTGCTGCTCAGGCACGTAATCCTGCTGGGACTGGATGCCCTGCAGGAACCCTCGCCCATTCAGGCCGCCAGCGCCGATGGCGATCTTGCCCTGTTCAATCTGGTAGCTCTCGCCCAGCGCATTCGTCGCGCCACCGAACAGCTGGGCCAGGAAAGTGTCGACCCGCTCGCGCTGATAGGGTGCGAGCACGAATTGGTAGACCGGCCAGACCGAGGCCACACCGCCAATGATCGCAGTGCCGATCACCCGAACCGACAGGCCGGCGAGGAAGATGACCACACCGCCGGAAGCGACAAGGGCGAGCGTGGTGCCGAAATCCGGCTGCTTGAAGATCAGCGCGGCCGGCAACAGGATGATCGCCAATGCGCCAAGATGCACGAGGATGCGCCCGGACTGTGGCTGCAGCACCATCTGGTAATAGCGGGCGAGCGCCATCGTGACGGCGAGTTTCGCAAATTCGGAGGGCTGGACCGCAACCGGGCCGATCTGCAACCAGCGTTGCGCGCCGCCCCCGGTCACGCCCATCAGCTCCACCAGGACCAGCAAGACCACCGTCCCCGCATAGGCCGGAAAGGCCAGCCGCATCCACCAGGACAGCGGCAACAGAGCGAGCCCGATCATCATGAAGAAGCAGAAGATGAACCGCACCAGCTGCAGCTTCCAGAGATGCGCTTCAACCGGATTGGTGTGGGCGGAAGAATAGAGCATCGCAATGCCCGTCAGCGCCATCGCCGCAATCAGCAGGATGAAGCCCCAGGGCAGACGCATCAGCTTGTTGAGCGGGCCCTGCGTCTCGAAATTGAGCGAGGTCGCGGTACGGGTGCGGGCCTCGCCCCGCGAAAAGCCGGTAAAGCCTTCGCGGTTCATGTGGGCTCTCCGTCATCCGTCATGGATTTCGGCAGGGAAGCGCTCTGAGAATAGGTCGGCTTGCGGCGACTGTCGGTCTTGAGCGCGAAGTGGAGAATGTCGCGGGCGACCGGCGCCGCGGTGCGCGAGCCCCCTTCCCCATGTTCGACCACGACCGAGATCGCGTATTTCGGATTGTCTGCCGGGGCGTAGGCCACGAACAGGGCATGGTCGCGCAGCTCGCGCGCAATCTCGCTGCCCGAGCGAACGCCGCTGAGGCGCTCCTCGCGGGAAATGCGGCGCACCTGCGCCGTGCCGGTCTTGCCGGCGAGGCGCGGACCGCCAAGGCCGAGATCGCCCGAGCGATAGGCCGTGCCGCCGCCTTCGGAGGTCACGCCATACATGCCCGCCTTCATCAGCTTCATGACTTCCGGGTCCAGCGGCGCATCAAGCGTATGGTCGTCCTGCGATTGCGGCCCGATGCCGATCATGCGCGGCTTGAACGGCTTGCCCTCAGTGGCAATCCGCGCAGTCATCAGCGCGAGTTGCAACGGCGTGGTGCCAAGCTGGCCCTGGCCAATCCCGAAATTGAGCGTTTCGCCCTCGTACCAGCTTTCCTTGCGGACGCGCTGTTTCCATTCGCGGTCCGGCACAAGACCACCGCGGCCGCCGGTCATGCCCAGCACCCAGTCCTGGCCGAAGCCGAATTTGCGGGCCGTCTCGGCAATCTTGTCGACCCCGGTGCGGCGGGCGATTTCGTAGAAATAGACGTCGCACGAGCCCTTGATGCCCGTGTGCAGGTTGACCGAACCGTGGCCGCCCTTTTTCCAGCAATGCCAGGTCCGGTTGCCGAAATGGTAATAGCCATTGCAATGGACCCGGTCGGTCGGCTTCACGGTGCCGGATTCCAGCGCGGCCGTCGCCACCACCATCTTGAAGGTCGAACCCGGCGGATAGACGCCGCCATGCGCACGCGGATAGAGCGGCGAACGGGTGTCATCGCGCAGTTCCGCATAGCTTGCCGTGGAGATGCCGTTGACGAAATCATTCGGATCAAAGGCGGGCGTCGAGACCATGGCCAGCACGTCGCCGGTTTCCACATCCATCACGACGGCCGCGCCGCTTTCGCCCTCGAAGCGCTCGATGGCAACGCGCTGGAGATCTGAATCGATGGTGACGAACAGGTCGCGCCCCGCGGTCGGCGCAAGACGTTCGTCGGGGATTTCCTCGATCACGCGGCCATGCGCATTGGTCACCAGCTTGCGATAGCCCGGCTTGCCGCGCAGCCATTCCTCGGCAAAGCGCTCCATGCCCTGACGGCCTGTCCGCATGTCCGGATGCCGGAACATGGTTTTCAGCGTCTCGCTTTCCTTATCGGACATGCCCTCGGTCAGGCGTACGAGATCGTCCTGGCTGGCGCGCGCGACATAGCCCAGCACGTGCGCGAAATCCCGGCCACGCGGATACGACCGCGTCAGCGCCATTTCGACATTCACACCCGGCATCTCGGCGGCGTGCACATTCATGCGCGCGAAGTCTTCATAGGTCAGTTCATGCGCCACAGTGACGGGCACAAAGCCGGCATTGCGGCGACGGCTGAGACGGATCTCATTGGCAATGCGCGCAAGCCGCTCGTCCGGCAGTTCGATCAGGGCAGCAACCTGCGCCAGCGTGTGCTCGGGATCGTCGGTCTGTTCCGGCGTGATCGAAATACGGCCCGCGCGGCGGTGCGAGGCGAGTGGCCGACCGAACCGGTCAAGGATGCGGCCCCGTTGCGGCGGCGCCAGCTGCAGCTTGATATGGTTGGCTTCGGCCTGCGCCTGGTAGCGCTCCTTGTCGAGGATCTGCAACTGGAACAGGCGGGCGATGAGTCCGGCCCAGACCATCCCCCCTATCGTGCCCGCAATCGCGGTGCGGCGGGTGAAGGCAAAATCGAGATCGGCGGGTTTCTTGCTCATCCGGCCTGCCCCGCAAGCTCTCCCGGCCGACGCCCGAGATCGAACATTTTCTGCAACAGGGCATAGGCGAGCCCTGTCGTCAGCAAGGACGCAAACAGGGGCAGCACACGCACGGGATGATCCTCCAGCGTCGAGGCCATCAGCCACAGCAGGAGAAACGCCCCCGAAAACAGGAGGACGGGCGACAGGATCGCAACGAGGGGTTCATTCATGACGTCGAACATATCAGCAATCGCGGCGCTGGCACCGTAGGCAAGCAGGTTCAGGATGACAAAACATCCGAGCGGCGCATGAAAGGTAACGTCCTGGATAAGCCCGAAAAGGATCAACAGGATCATTGGGCGAACCGACAGGCCCACCCTGCCCCAGCCCACCGCGCCCCACAGCGCCGCATAGGGCCAGGCAACCGAAAAGCCGAAGAATTCCCGTGGTGTCAGGCCGAGTACGCCAATGGCCGCAATGGCAAACGCCCCGAACAGGAGACGGGGCGTCGGGCCGGTCTGCGACCACAGGCTCTTCTTGTTGCGGGGAGTAGAACGAGGCATCCTATTGGCGCGCCCCCTGTGCCGGGCTGGCCGCTATCTCGGGCTCTTCCACTTCCAGTTCCATCGGCTTGCGTATCTCTGGCGGCGGGATCATCTGGACATAGCCGCCATCGCGCTCTGCCATCGAGAATTTGACCCGCCAGTCATCGCCGGCCTTGCGGACCTCCCCGACGATCAAACCCCGCGGGAAAGCCCCGCCCTCCGCCGAGGTCAGGATCCGTTCGCCCTCAACGAACTGATCGCGCTCTGGCAGATCAGTCAGGCTGCCAAGGCCGTCGCGTCCACCATACAGGATGGCCCGGATGCCGCTGACTTCGCCCATCACGGGCACACGGCTGTTGAAGTCTGTAATCAGCAGGATGCGAGACGAATATTCGCCGAGCTGGATGACGCGTCCAACGAGGCCGCCTTCGTTCAGGGCCACGGCGCCGGGCTCAACGCCCTGCGCACGGCCGGCATTGGCCAGGATGGTTTGCGCGAACGGGCCATCATTCTCTGCGGTCACGCGCGCCGTGACGCCGCGCGCGGGCGGCTCGCCCATCAAATTCAGGATTTCCTCATAGGCTTCGAGGCGCTCTGCCATGGAAATGGCGGCGGCCTTGTAGCGCGAGAGATTGCGCACTTCGGCTTCGAGTTCCTTGATACGGCGCTCGCGCTTGGCCTGGCCGGTCACCCAGGCCCAGGCATTAAAGCCTTCATTGCCGCCGAGACGGTCACCGACCGTAGTCCGGACGGGATTGAACAGGGTACGGATTTGCGGGGCAGACTGGGCGAGAACGAGCGCAATCGCGGCGAAAATGAACACACCAAGGATGAGACGCTTGGGAGAGCGTTTCTGACTCTTCGTTCCTGATCGGCCGAGGCGCGCCATTGGCCAGTTCCCTTACGAAATTACCCCTGTCAGCTCATCTCGATCAGACTTCGGGTGAGAGCACCGTACGCATCTTCGTGAAATTCTCGAGCACGTGCCCGCAGCCATTCACAACACATTTCAGCGG
>DHZF01000045.1 GCA_002414505.1 Hyphomonas sp. UBA5111
GCGCCAGCCTCCAGCGGGCGGCCCTCGGCGCAGGCCTGTAGGGCATCAGCCTCCGCGCCGGCCGCCAGCGCCATGTCGACGACCAGTTGGGCGCAAGGTCCGCAATCGCCGTCGAGCGTGGAGGCGAGCAGGGCGCCGGTCCACGGGATTTGTCCGGCGGGGGTGCCGCGATATTTGTAGAAGGCTGGCAAGCGGGACAGGCCCCAGGCCGCGCCGGGCGAGATGTCGATGATCTCGTGCATATAACTGGTGTCGTAATTGTAGGCGCGCGCCATCTTGCGGGCCTGGGCGTGGAAGAATCTGCGGATCATCGGGCGGTCTCCTTGCGGGCAAAATTGAGCGCAGCGGCGAGGGCGAGCCAGGCCGGCAGCTGGATGGCGGTGAGATTGGAGGAGGCGACATGATCCAGCGGGAATCCGCGGCTGATCCAGATCCAGACATGGAAGAGCGCATGCAGGGCCGGCCATGTCGCGCCGATGATGGCGGCGGCCCGGTTACGCGCATAGGCGCCATAGGCGAGCGCCCCGGCGCTCATGCCGAAGATCAGCGCGATGTCGCGGATGAAGTGCAGGTTGAACGGCCCCATCATCGCAACGCCGGGGACGGTCTCGTACCAGAAATGTGGCGCAAACCACATCGCCAGCCCATTGGCAAAATGAAACGCCGCAATGGCGATCAGGCACAGTCTCCACATGTCGATAACTCCCTGTTTCAGGAGCCAGACGAGACAGGGACGGATTTTGTGACAGGTGAGGCCCGGCTGCCGAAAGACAAGCGGGCCTCAGATCAGGATTTACTCGCTGCTGGAGTCCAGCATGGTGAGTTCATGCATCAGATATTGACCTGTAATCTTGCGGAGTTCGGGATATGTTTTCGCCGTCTCGCGTGAACTATCCTCATTGGCTTCGCCCCAGGCCGCCATGAATGCATCATATTTTTCCCTGGATGGGCCGATATCTGCCATGCTCGCATATTTGACGCCGAGGAGGATGTTGAAGTGTCCACTGTCCGGCATGGCACTGACCATAATGCTATAGTCTTCAATATGGCCAAGTGATTTGGCCACGTCATTGGATTCAATCCAAGTCGATTTGATGCCTTCGAGGTAGTAGTCCCCCATATTGGAATCGACCTTGATTGTCGTAATCGACCACACGGAATCGCTGACCGTATAATCTTCGTATACGTTCAGTTGTGCCAGTGCCGGAGTCGCGAAAGCCGTCAGCGCTGCTGACAGTAGTAGTCCCTTGATGTTCATTATCTGTCTCCAAGACTAAAGAGCGCCTGCGCGCTCGTCAGTGGCCCCACCGCCACCATGCCAACATGGTTAATGTTGGTTAATCCCTGAGGCAAGTAAAAGACGGTCCGTAATCAAATAAAAATAGTCAGAAGACGGCGTATTTTGCGTGGCAAGTAACCTTAACCCTGATGCAGTCGCTGCAGGTTGGGTGTGTCAGGAGGCAGTGTCAGATACGCTTGCTATTTCAAGCGCTTCGGCGGCTTCCATCCATTCGGTTTCGGCGGTGTCGGCCTTGGCAGCGTGGGTGGCGCGGTCTTTGAGGAGCTTCTCAAGTTCGCTTGGCGGCGGGTTGCCGTGTGCAAGTTTCGCGTCAATCTTCGCGATGGCGGCATTGGCCTTTTCGAGGCGGTCTTCGGCGTCGCGGGCGGTTTTCTTCAGGGCGCTGAGGCGTTTCTTCTCTTCGGGAGAGATCTCCTTCGGCGCAGCGGGCTTGGCCTGTTTGGCAGGCTTTGCCCCCTTGGTGTCGTCGCGGTCTGCCTTCATGACGAGGGCGCGATAGTCGGCGAGGTCGCCATCATAGGGCGCAGCGCGGCCATTATTGACCAGCCAGAGCCGGTCGGCCGTGGCCTCGGCGAGATAGACATCGTGGGTAATCAGCAGGACGGCGCCGGGGAATTCATTCAGCGCATAGATCAGCGCCTCGCGGCTGTCGATGTCGAGGTGGGAGGTCGGCTCGTCCAGGATCAGGATGTGCGGCGCCGCCGAGGACATCAGGCCGAGCAGGAGACGCACCTTCTCACCGCCGGAGAGCTTCTCGACATTGGTTTCGACCTTCTCATGGGAAAAGCCCATCGCCGCCGCCGCGCCGCGTACTTTTGCCTGCGGCGTGCCGGGCGGCATGATGCGCTGGACGTGCATCAGCACGCTGTCGCCTTCGGAGAGTTCGTCGAGCTGGTCCTGCGAGAAATAGCCGATGCGGACGGCCTTGGGTACGACGCGGTCGCCGCCGATCAGGGACAGGCGCTCGCCGATGGATTTCACGAGCGTGGTCTTGCCCTGTCCATTGGCGCCGACAATCGCGATACGGTCGTCCGGGTCCAGACGAAGATTGACCTTGTCGAGGATGATTGCATCCTCGCCATAGCCGAGCGTGGCATTGCGCAGCTCCAGCATGGGCGGGGCCAGCTTGTCCTTGGGCGGGGCGAAGTGGAACGGCGTCGTGCGGTCACCCACCGGGATGGAGATGTCCTGCATCTTTTCCAGCATCTTGATGCGGGACTGGGCCTGCCGGGCCTTGGACGCCTTGGCGCGGAACCGGTCCACGAAGGCCTGCAAATGTTCGCGGTCCTTGTCCTGCTTGGCTTTCTGGGATTCCAGCTGGGCGAGCTTGGCCGCGCGCAGTTTCAGCCAGTCATCATAGCCGCCCGGCGTGATCGAGAGCTTGCGATGCTCCAGCGCCATTGTGTGCGTGACACAGCGGTTCAGCAGCTCGCGGTCGTGCGACACGATCAGGACGGTGTACGGATATTTCTTGATATAGGTTTCGAGCCAGGCCGCGCCTTCAAGGTCGAGATAGTTGGTCGGCTC
>DHZF01000029.1:0-228 GCA_002414505.1 Hyphomonas sp. UBA5111
TTTCAGGCGCTGCGACAGGAGCGTTATGTCGGGGTTTGCGATATCGAAGGGCGTGTGAGGCGGTTTGGCGGCCACCGGCATGGACAGGAAGGAGGCCAGCGGTCGTCCGACGAGAACGATCAGCAATCCGGCCAGCAGCAGGATGAAAGCGTAGCCAAGCACCGGATGGACATCATCAAACAGCCGGTAAAACAGGAAGCCCTGCCCGATCACGGTCAGGAAGGCGAG
>DHZF01000029.1:352-2237 GCA_002414505.1 Hyphomonas sp. UBA5111
TTCCAGGCTTTCGACCATTGGGACGCAAATTCCCAATTCGATGAAGCGCCCGGCTCCGCTTCCGCTGACACGGGAAGATTCCTGACCATGTCCATTCTCCTCTACAAATCTCGTTAAAGAAAATCCTAGAGGGAAAGCTGCGGAAGCGACACTCCCCATGCGTCAGGCGGACAGGATGCACCGATCTGCTCACGCGCATCCTGCTTGAAGAGGCCCCCAATTAATCGGGCTTTAGGGGTTTTCAGCTATGAAACTCCCAGATCGACGGCTTTGGCGGATATGTGACCATGCTCACAAATACTCAGGCAAGCGCGAAGAAGAACGGATACGCGGTGTTCTCGCGCAATTCCCTGTTATTTGCGCTTTTCGCGGTCGTGATCCCGAATTTTCTGTTCCTCCTCACAGCGCCATTCTACATCGCGTCGCGGCTGATTTCACCCTTCCTGTATCTTGCCGCAGGCGTTGCCGGGCTGTTTCTGCCCGCCCGACTGACCTTTCTTCTGTTCTTTGCCGCAGCGGTCGTGGATTTGACCCTGATCGTCATGATTGCCTTTCACCTGCCTCTGGATGTGGCGCTGAATTCGCTGCAATATTCAGCCTCAATCAATCCAGCGGCATCGCTGCTCTATGTTTTCATCGCGGTGATCGTGACGGTGACGTCGGCATTATCCGCATATCTGATCAGTCGCTACCGCGCCAGACTGCGTGAAGCCTCGCTGGTGCCGGCCCTCCTGCTCGCGGCCGCTCTCTCCTGCGCCGATCTGGCCTGGACGCAACCATATTTTCGGACACCCGATGTGGCATTCGACAGCGCACGCGTGCAGACAGGTATGAGTGCTGATGCAGTCATTGGTGGCGGTTCCAACCTGCTGATCGTCATGGTCGAGGGATTGGGCGCGTTCTCCGATCCCGAGGAGGGCGAAGCGTTGAAATCAATCCTGACACAGAACCTGCCTCAGGGGCGATACGAAATTGAGTATGGGCAGACATACTATTCCGGCTCGACCACCGGCGCCGCTGCGCGGGAATTGTGCAATCGCTGGGGCGACTATATCGACTACTTGACGGGTATGCCGGCCGATGACTGCCTTCCCAACCAGCTTGCCGCCGCCGGCTATGAGACCATTGCATTTCACGGTTTCGGCACGGACATGTTCCAGCGTGACAAATGGTACCCGGACATCGGCTTCCAGAAACTGGAATTTCTGGACCAACTCGAAGTCGAGCAGCCTGAACACTTCGCCAGACGATGCGGCAGCGTGTTCAATGGGCTCTGCGACGCCGATGTCGGGGAAGCCGTCCACGCCGCACTCAAGGCCGAGCCGGAGACGCCGAAATTCATCTACTGGCTGACACTGAACAGCCACATCCCGTTCGTGAAGAACGAGGCCGATCCCATGGCGTGCCGCTCGGAAACGCCTAGAATCCACAATAAGACAGTTTGTGAATTGTCAAATCTGTGGTCGATCGTGTTCGAACAAGTGAGTGAGATTGCTGCCGATCCGGAACTTGCGCCCACGGACATTCTTATCGTCGGCGACCATCACACCCCCTTATGGGAACGCGCAGCCAAGGACGGGTTCGAACTCGGCAAGGTAGACTGGATCCTATTGCGTCACCGCGACAAACACAGCGGGCATCCCAACCGCCCTCCTCGTCCTACCACTCCCTAGACATAGAATGTGCTCGCGCTTGGGCACTCAGCCTACATGCGTTCCGGAATGCGGATCCCGAGAATGTCGAGCCCGGTTTCGAGCTGCTTGAGCACGGCGGCCGACAAGGCAAGCCGGCTGGCACGGAGGTCAGGGTCTTCTTCGGAAGCAATCGGCAGCGCGGCATAGAAGGCGCTGAAGCCCTGCGCCAGATTGTAGACATGCTCGCAGAG
>DHZF01000029.1:2340-2513 GCA_002414505.1 Hyphomonas sp. UBA5111
AGATTGTAGACATGCTCGCAGAGAATGTGCGGCATGCGCTTCTCCCGCGCCTGGAGCAGCGTCGCGGCGAAGCCATCCAGCTGCAGCACGAGCGCGCGCTCGGCGTCATGGCCGATCCTGATCTCGCCCGCCTTGTGGCCAGCCTCTTCGGCCTTGCGCAGGACCGATTTGAT
>DHZF01000083.1 GCA_002414505.1 Hyphomonas sp. UBA5111
GCCTGTCAAGCGAGTGGAGGGATCACGCCTTGCCCGATTTTCCGGATCTGACTGGCAAGACCATTCTCCAAGTGGCCCCTGAACTGTCGGCCGGCGGGGTCGAGCGAACCGTGCTGGAAGTCACCGAAGCCATCGTGAAGGCCGGCGGCCGCGCCTTGCTGGCCAGCCGGGGCGGACGTCAGGAAGCGGCCTTCGAAGCCCTGGGCGGTGAGTTGTTCCGGATGGATGCCAAATCCAAGAATCCGATCACGCTGAAACTGAATGAAGGCAAACTGAAACGTCTGATCGCGCGCGAAGGCGTGGATCTTGTCCATGCCCGGTCGCGCGCGCCTGCCTGGAGCGCCTATTGGGCCGCCAAAGCGATGGGCGTGCCGTTCGTGACGACTTATCACGGGGCCTATTCCGGCAAGACCAAGCTGAAGAAACGCTATAATTCGGTCATGGCGAAGGGTGATCTCGTGATCGCAAATTCGCAATGGATCGCCGCGCATGTGCAGACCGAACATGGCGTGCCATTCGAACGCGTGGTGACCATTCCGCGCGGCGTGGACCTTGAGGCATTTGATCCGGCGGCTGTGCCGCTGACGCGCGTGAAGGCGGTCCGGGACGCGCTGGGCCTCGCGGATGATCCGCGCCAGATATTGCTGCTGCCGGGGCGCCTGACCGAGTGGAAGGGGCAATTGATCGCCATTGAGGCGCTGGCCATGCTGGCGCCAGATGAACGCGACAAGCTGGTGCTCGTGCTGGCAGGCGACGCGCAGGGCCGCAATACCTATGTCACGCGACTGGAGCAGGCCGTGGTTTCGCACGGGCTCGACCGGGGCGTGATCATGTCCGAGCACATCACCGACATGCCGGCAGCCTATCTGGCGAGCGACATCGTGCTGGCGCCCTCGGTGCGGCCGGAAGCCTTTGGGCGGGTAGCAGCCGAAGCCTCGGCGATGGCCCGTCCGGTGATTGTCACCGATCATGGCGGCGGGCGGGAAACCGTGATCGAGGGCGAGACCGGTGCGCGGGTCGAGCCGGGCAATGCCCAGGCGCTGGCCGGGGCAATCCGGGCCCTGCTGTCCGTCGGTCCCCTGGCGCGGGACGGCATGGGCCGGGCGGGCCAGGCGCATGTTCGACAGCATTTCTCCAAGCAGGGGCTTCAGGCGGCGACACTCGGAGTCTATAAGACCTTGCTGGAGTAGGGGAAATCGAGGGTCGTATGGCAAAACCGGTGAAACCGGCAAGTCCCGTCAATCCGGGCGCAAAAGCCCTGAATGTGCTGGTGATCAAGCTCAGCGCGCTGGGCGATTTTGTGCTGGCATTGGGCGCAATGAAGGCCGTGCGGGAAATGCACCCGAAAGCGCGCATCACGCTGCTGACGACGCCCTTCTTCAAGGAATTCGCCGAATTGTGCCCTTATGTGGACGCGGTCGAGACCGATGGCCGGCCGGACGGCATGAAGGCCACGGCGGCGCTGATTACCCGTATCCGCAAGGCGAAATACGACATCATCTATGATTTCCAGACCAGCGGGCGCACGAAAAATTATTTCACCGCGCTCAGCAAGACCGGCAAGGCACCGCTCTGGTCAGGCCATCACGAAAAAGCGGCCTTCTTCCATGATAATGGCGAGCGGGGGACGATGCATTCCATCGACCGTCTGGCCGAGCAGCTGGAAGTGGCAGGCGTGGCACCGGGCGGGCGGTGGCTTGGCAATACGGCGCCGAAGCCGGACCTGTCATGGGTGCGGCCGAAATTACGCGATGCCCCGCGCCTGCAGCCGGCCTATTTCAGCATTGAAGAGCCTTACATGCTGCTGATTCCGGGGGCCTCGGCTCACCGCGAAGCCAAGCGCTGGCCGGTTGAAAACTATGCCGAACTCGCAAAGCGCGTGGCCGATGCGGGCGTGACGCCCGTCATCATTGGCGGAAAGGCGGAAGGGCCGCTGGCGCACGAGATCGTGCGCAAGGAGCCGCGCACCAAAAGCCTGACCACCCGCACGGACCTGTTCCAGATCGTGGGCTTGGCCGAGAAAGCCCTGTTCGTGGTCGGAAACGATACCGGCCCGATGCATATGGCGGCGATTGCCGGCGCGCCGGGGGTGGCTCTGTTTGCCCTGACAGAGAGCAATCCGGACCATGCCGCCCCGCGCGGCGACAAGACCATCATCATCAATTCCGCGCCCACGCTCGCCGAACTCAGCGTCGATGATGTCTGGCAATCGGTCAGAGCGCTGGGTGTGCTGCCATCTTGACGGGCCGCCGGAAGTATAGAATGCCCGTCCGCCTTGAAGATGCCTGCATTAACGGGCATATTCAGGCATTCTTGAAATAGCGAAAAAGGAGATTCGCCATAGCTCGCAGACCAGACACCGGTGGACCACAGAAATCCACTGGCCCACGTATCAATGATGACATCCGCGCCGCCAAGGTTCTCTTGATTGATGAGAACGGCGAAAAGCAGGGCATTATGCCCCTGATGGCCGCAATGGATGCAGCCCGTGAAGCGGGCATGGACCTGGTTGAAGTTTCACCGAACCAGGAAGTGCCGGTCGTCAAGATTCTCGACTATGGCAAGCTCCGGTTCGAAGAACGCAAGAAGAAGGCGGCTGCGAAGAAGAAGCAGAAGTCTTCCGAACTCAAAGAAATCAAGATGCGCCCGAACATCGACACGCATGATTATGGCGTGAAGGCAAAGGCGATGGCGCGCTTCTTCGAGGCGGGCGACAAGGTGAAGGTCACCCTGCGCTTCCGGGGCCGCGAAATGGCGCACCAGCATCTCGGCATGGAATTGCTGAAGCGGGTACGCGATGATTTCGACGAGACGGCCAAGGTCGAACTCGAGCCGAAACTCGAAGGCCGCCAGATGACGATGGTGCTCGCACCGCGCTGATTTCGGCGCCAGCTGATCCAGCACGATAAGCCGGACGGGCCACAAGCCCTCCGGTTTTTTCGTATGTGGCATGCGGAGAGACAAGGCCGCAGGTAAAGCTCATCGAGGAGGAGAGCAGGTTGCGACCCTGCCTCTACCGCCTGCCGGGACGTGTCAGGCCCCCATCCCGGCAAGGTTACTCACCGGGATGACCTGAACAGAATGCCCCCTGCGGGGCCCTGTTGGATTCAGGACGTCATATCTGTAACAGGCAGATGAAACTGGCCGGGGAGAGCAGTGTCGGCTCCCCCGGCCATTCAGGCTTTATTGACCCGCCTTGATGAAATCTCGCACGTCGTCGGACAGTTTCTTCCCGTCGCTTTCGGCGAGGTACATCATGTGGCCCGCATCGTAATAGTCGAACTGGACACGGTCGAGCACGACGCCATTCTTGCGGAGCGCCATCTCGGCCCCGAAGAAGGGCGTGGCGAGGTCATACCAGCCGGACGCCAGCAGCACACGCAACTCGGTATTCTCGCGCATGCCCTTGCCGAGCCAGGGCGTGACGTTGACATAGGCCGGCCAGCCCTGCTGGCTCGTGCTCCAGTTCCACTGAGATCCCGGCTCGCCAGTCAGAACCTTGTAGGGGCGGGTGAAGTCCACTTCGAGTTCGCGGGTGAGATAGTCATTGATGGCGGCGACATAGGCGACGTCCATGCCATAACCGGACGGATCATTCTCTGGCGTCTCGCCCGTACCCTCGCTGTCGACGCCTTTATAGCGGCTGTCGAACCGGCCAACCGTATAGCCTTCACGGCGCAGGAGTTCCTTGCGGAAGCGGTGCGGATCAACTCGCAGATTGGCGAGGCGAATCCATTCCGGCGACAGGCCGATGAAATCGCTCATTTCCTGTGCGATGCGGGTCTCGTCAGCTTCGCTCAGGGTTGAGCCACGGATCAGGGCAGGGGCCAGCGTGTCGGTGGCGTAGTTGCGTGCGTCTTCGATGAAGGCGTCGAAATCATTGTTCCATTTCGCCTTGTTGGCCTTGCCGTGATGCCAGGCGGTTGCGGCTTCGGTGGGGAAGAAGGCGAGGTGGGCGGTGTCATTGCCCGGTGCGAAACGGGCGGTCTGGAAATCCAGGATGGCGGAAATCAGGATCACGCCGTTCAGGCCGATGCCGTTCCAGCCGCCTTGCAGCTTTTCGGTCAGGGCCGCCGCGCGGGTCGTGCCATAGCTTTCCCCGGCGAGGTATTTCGGGCTGTTCCAGCGGCCATTCTCGGTCAGCCAGATACGAATGAATTCGGCGATGCTCTCGGCATCTTCATTTACGCCGTAGAATTCCTTGCCTTCAGTCTCACCCAGCGGACGGGAATAGCCTGTGCCGACAGGATCAATGAAGACGAGGTCCGTGACGTCCAGCAGGGAGTTTGGATTGTCCCGCATCGTGTAGGGCGGCGCGCCAACGTCGGAGGCGTCTGACGGGGTGAGGACCTGTTTCGGACCAAACGCGCCCATGTGCAGCCAGAGCGAAGCGGAGCCCGGTCCGCCATTGAAGACGAAGGTCACCGGGCGCTGGGCGGCGCTGCTCGTGCTGGTATCGACATAGGAGACCGAGAAGACCGAGGCGGTCGGCTCGTCCTTGTTGTCACGCAGATAGGTCTCCCCGGCGACGGTCTTGTACTTCACCGTCTTGCTGCCGAGGCGGAGCGTGTGATCGGAGGTGAAGCTTTGTGCCTCCGGAATGTCGGGCGTCTCTTTCGCGCCGTTTCCATTGTCTTCGGCAAGACCGGGCAAGACGAGAATCGCCATGCAGGCGGCGAGGATAAGTGTGCGCATGAAAACAGCCCCTGAAACTTTATAACACTTCGCGACTTTATCAGGGGAAGAGGCGAGGGCAAGCCATCGGCGAAATCGCCTGCAGTATCAGCATATCCGCCTCTTGATTCTCTCTCCCTGATCCGTCATAAGCCGCCACTTCCGAGCGGTTTGGGCGAACGGCATGCCCTCCAGCTCATGAACCCTGGGCCGCCTATATGGTGTGAGCTCGACTACAGGAGAGATGAAATGCCGAAG
>DHZF01000077.1 GCA_002414505.1 Hyphomonas sp. UBA5111
ATCCTGCCGGTGCGCCTGCCAGTAGATGTATGCCAGAAATTGGCAGATCAGGCGGGAGGCTCCAACCATGTCTTCACCGTGGACCTTGAGGCACAAATCGTGACGGGCCCGGATGGTGAGGTCTATGCGTTCGAGGTGGACGCAGGCCGGAAGACCAATTTGATGGCAGGCCTCGATGAAATCGGCAGTTCGTTGACCGCTGCCGATGAGATTGACACATTCGAGGCCCAGCGCCGCGTATCCATGCCTTGGCTCGAAAAGGCCAGCTGAGCCATCCGTACAGGAGTGTGACATGAAGAAATTGGGTCTGACGCTTGTGGGCGGCATGTTTCTCGCCACCGTTGCCGCATGTCACACGGATCCGTTCAGCGTGAAGCCTGAAGTGAATGTCACCCTGCCGGATACACCCGCCGAACCGGTTGACGAGGAGCCGGGCGATACGTCGGAAAATCCTGATAGCTGAGCCTATCTGTCGCGGAAGATGCCATGTGATCGCATTGCGCCGCTGAAATGTCGGGTCTAGTAGAGCATGAAACCCATTACATGAGTGGAGTGCGAACGTGAAACAAACCCTGTTGCTGTTGCCCGGCGATGGAATTGGCCCGGAAGTGGTGGCCGAAGTCCGACGGCTGGTGGATGTGCTCGCGCCTGATCTCAAACTGGAAGAAGGTCTTGTCGGGGGCGCGTCCTATGATGCGCACGGCACGCCGCTGACAGATGAAACCCTGGAGCGTGCTCTCAAATCAGATGCCGTCCTTCTCGGCGCCGTGGGCGGACCGAAATGGACGGGCACAGCGCGCGACAAGCGCCCCGAAGCGGGCCTGCTCGCCTTGCGCAAGGGGCTGGATGTGTTCGCCAACCTCCGGCCTGCTTTCTGTTTCCCGGCGCTGGTCAGCGCGTCCAGCCTGAAGCCCGAAGTGGTGGAAGGCCTCGACATCATGATCGTCCGGGAGCTGACGGGAGGAGTCTATTTCGGCACGCCCCGCGGGATCGACGAGAAGGGTGGTCTGCGCCGCGGCTATGACACATCGATCTACACGCACCCCGAAATCGAGCGCGTGACGCGGGTCGCCTTCGAAATCGCGCGCGGCCGGAATGGACGTGTCTGTTCGGTCGAGAAATCGAACGTGATGGAGACCGGGCTGTTCTGGCGTCAGGAAGTGACGCTGGCCCACGCGGAATTCGGCGGAGGCGTGGAACTCAGCCACATGTATGCCGATGCCTGCGCAATGGAGCTGGTCCGCGCACCGAAACAGTTCGACGTCATCCTGGCCGGCAATCTGTTCGGGGACATTCTGTCTGATGAGGCGGCCATGCTGACCGGCTCGATCGGCATGCTGCCATCGGCCTCCCTCGGGGCAGATGGCACGCCGGGCCTGTATGAACCAGTGCATGGCTCTGCCCCGGATATTGCCGGGCAGGGGATTGCCAATCCCTGTGCAGCGATCCTGTCATTTGAAATGGCGCTGCGCTGGTCGCTCGGCCGGGAGAAGGTTGCCGACACGCTCTTCGCAGCGGTCGGCAAGGCGCTGGATAATGGCGCGCGCACGCGTGATCTGGGCGGCGAATTGTCCACGCGCCAGATGACCGACGCGATTATCTCCGCTCTTTAGGGGGGCGCGTACTTCTTGCCCTGCCGCGCCGTGCATGAGAGCATTTCTCCAAAATAATAAAAGGGAGGAATGTAATGACGTATGCGAGTGGTCGGCTGATTCATGATGCAGACAGCCATCTGATGGAGCCGGTGGATTGCCTGGATCCGTATTTTGACAAGCGCCTGCTGGCGCGCTTCCGGGAAACGCCGCAGATGCGGGAACTCCTGGCGGGACGGGCCGAGTGGATCCGTGAGCGCCTCGACCTCCAGAGCGATGCCGAATTCCGGGCAGACGCCGATGGCGAATTGATGGTGCGTAAGAATTACGAAGCTCAGGGAGCCTGGCTACGGGATGACCGTCCCCATGCGCTGGACGGCCTCGGATTTGCGAGCCAGCTTGTCTTCACGACGCACTGCCTGGGCAATTTCGGCCTCGACCAGGGCGACGATATGGACCTCTGCTACGCCGCCGCCGATGCCCATAATCGCATGATGACCGATTTCTGCAGCGTCGATCCGCGGCTCTTGCCCGTCGCCTATATTCCGCTGGAAGAGTTTCACCGGACGCTAGCTTCGGCGAAGCTGGCAATCGAACTGGGCGCCAAGGCGCTGATGGTGCCGAGTCGATGCCCGCAGAACCATGCGCCGAGTCACATAGCATTGGACCCGCTCTGGGCGATGGCCGAGGAGGCCGGATTGCCGGTCGTGCTGCATGTCGGGGGAGAGACCAAGTTGAACCCCGTCTATAAGAAGAACGGCTTGCCGCCGGTGCCTGACTTCCACGGGGGCGACGACAATTTTACCTCCGTCAGCTACATGCCGATTCCCGAGGCTGCCATGCAGACGCTCGCGACACTGATATTCGATGGCGTGTTCGACCGGTTCCCGAACCTGAAATGGGGCGCCATCGAATTGGGAGCGTCCTGGCTGCCGGGGTGGATGCGATCTCTGGATTCGGCAGCTCATGCCTTCATGCGCAATGAGGAGCGCCTGCAGAACCTGTCGGCAAAGCCTTCGGAAATCGTTCGGCGGCAATTGCGTGTCGCGCCTTATCCTCACGAGGATGCTGGATGGATTATTGCCAATGCTGGCGAAGAGGTCTGCATGTTTTCGTCCGATTACCCGCATGTCGAAGGCGGACGCAATCCCCTGAAACGGTTCGACGAAAGCCTGAAGGGTACGTCCGCGCGCGGTGTGGAACGCTTCTACTCGGAGAACTTCATTGACCTGATGGGTGATGGCCTTTCGCCGGAGCTCCGTCATCCTGCGATGATGCCGGCATAGGCAGGTCGCCTAGGTGCGAATGCAGCGCGTTCCGGGGGCGGGGGGTGACTGGGGCGGGCCGGCAAAACATTGCGCGTGTTCCATCCATGCGCTTGCATTTGCGCCGGATACGGAGAGACCCGTATCGGCAATATTGCGCACTTGCGTGACAATTTGGCAGAAATCTTCTGCCGAGCCTTCGATGCGCTCGTCGGCCTGCGCGTCTCCATAGGTCCAGATTTCGCCGGAGGGCGCCGTCAGGACCAGATGGGGCATGGGCTCCGGGATTGGCAATTTGCGATTGGCAAATGTCCAGCCATAGGTGTTCACGCCAAGCACCACGATATTCCGGATGCGGTCGGCATTCTCGCGAACCACGCCCAGCTGGTCATAGACTTCCTGTCCGTGCGCCCACGTTTCCATCAGGCGGGCCGTGATTGAGGAGCGCGCGCTCATGCTGGGCCCAACCCATTTCAGGCGCTGGGATGGATCGGTTTGTGCGAACACATCGGCCGTCTCGCGGGCCATGGCCAGCCAGTCTTCCCGCAAGGCACGACCTGACAGGCCATTGAAATGTGCCCGCTCATGGTCCGGCAGGGCGCCTTTGCGAAGCGCGTCGGTCAGGCCGGAGACGAGCGCCTGGAAGGCGGCTTCGTCCTTGACCGAGAGCAGGGCGGCGGTGTTCCAGAAGTGCAAATGGCGGAGCACCATGTCGATGGTCCAGCGCTTGAAGGCGGTTTCGTGCAGATAGTCCGCGTCAGACAAGGGCGCGATCAATTCGGCCAGCGCATGGGTTTCGTCCAGGAAATCGGTCGCTTGCTGCATGGCGATCAGCTGTAATCCGCGATCCGGCAGAGCAGGTCGCCGCGGAATTCGAAAAAGCTTGCGCCGCGTACCTTCACCGTCTCGCCGGATTTGATGCCGTTGGGCAGGTCCACGGCGGCCTTGCCTTCGAACTCGATTTCGGCCGCCGCCTTGCCGCCGCCGCTGACGATGTTGACCAGTCTCTGGCGCCGATAGGAGAAGGCATTGCCGGACAATTCGGCCACCTGGCGCATCATGTCCTTGCCGTCGAGCCGCATGGATTGGCCCGTGTTCGAGATGTTTTCGAAAACAACATCCTGCGTCACGCAATCGAGCATTCCCTCGATATCGCGGGCATTATAACAGGCAAGGTAGCGATTGATCACGTCATCAAGCACGGTGTCAGCTCCCAATTCCGGGTTGTGTCCGGTCTGCCTCAGCAGCGACCCATTGGCAACAGGCTTTAAAATGCCTCAAAGATGCGCCATAAGCCCGGTTCATTTTTAGGAGCAGGAATATCATGGCCACTCGGATCGCAGTCGTCGGCGCAACAGGTAATGTCGGACGCGAACTGCTGAACATTCTGGAAGAACGCATGTTCCCAGCCGATGAAGTCTTTGCGGTAGCGTCCCGGCGGTCCCTGGGCAAGGAAGTTTCCTATGGCGACCGCACCCTGAAATGCCACGATATTGAACAGTTCGACTTCTCGCAGGTTGATCTCGTCCTGATGTCTGCCGGTGGGGCGACCGCGAAGGAATGGGCCCCGAAGATTGCCAAGGCCGGCGCGATCACGATCGATAACTCGTCCGCCTGGCGGATGGACCCGGACGTGCCGCTCGTTGTGCCGGAATGCAATGGCGAAGCAGTGCTGGGCTACAAGAAGAAGATGATCATCGCGAACCCGAACTGCTCGACCGCGCAGCTCGTCGTGGCGTTGAAGCCGCTGCATGATGCCGTCGGCATCACGCGCGTCGTCTGTTCGACCTACCAGTCCGTGTCCGGCGCCGGCAAGGATGCGATGGACGAACTCTGGAACCAGACGCGCGGCGTATTCGTCAATGACGAGCCAACTCCGGAAGTCTTCCAGAAGGAAATCGCCTTCAACGTGATCCCGCAGATCGATGTCTTCATGGAGGATGGCTTCACCAAGGAAGAATGGAAGATGCGGGTCGAGACCAAGAAGATCCTCGATCCGTCCATCGAACTGGTCGCCACCTGTGTGCGCGTGCCGGTCTTTGTTGGCCACTCTGAAGCGGTGAATGTCGAACTGGCCGGCCCATTGAGCGCCAAGAAGGCCAAGGAAATCCTGCGCGAGAGCCCCGGCATCATGCTGGTCGATGATCCGGAAGACGAGCTCTACATCACGCCGAAGGAATGTGTCGGTGAGTGGGCGACCTATATCTCCCGCGTCCGCAAGGACCCGACGGTCGAAAACGGTATCGCCTTCTGGTGTGTCTCCGACAATCTCCGCAAGGGCGCAGCCCTGAACGCGATCCAGATTGCTGAAGAACTGCTCAATCGCGGCGTCCTGAAGCCAGAGAAAAAGCCGGTCGTCACGAGCTGAACTATCTCTCAGATGGGGACCGGCTGAATCTGGACGTCGAGACTGGCCAGCCGGTCATAGTCTTTCATCTTCCGGCGCATTGGCCGCCATTCGTAGAGAAAGATCGAAACGGCTCGCCAGTTGGCGACCCAGCCGATGATCAGCAGGCCTTCTGCCAGCAGGCTGAAGAGTGCGCCGCCATGCACGCTCTTCAGGGCCTGGGCCCCGACGGTACAGGCAGCGAGGAAGGCTACGCCGACCAGCGCCGCTTCGCGGCCCTCACGCATGAGGTGGCGAATGCGTCTCGTTTCCCTGTCCCGCAGAAAGGAGAAATAGTTTGCGACGGATTGCCGGACGTCTTCGGCGCCGACGTGCGCTGCGGCTTCATCTGGAACATGCAGGACCAATTGCAGCGACGCATCATGCGGGGCGTCATGAACGCAATCGACGATGTAATCCTCGACGGTATCATTGATGTCGCGCTCGACGAGCGGTGAGGGATCAAGCGAATTGAAGAAGGCCTCGATCGTCTTCAGACGTATATGTATTCCAAAGGGAGCCTTATGCTTTTCCGGGCGATGAGGCATGGATCAGTCATTCCGGTCGGGGACCGGGGGCTTCCGGTCAGGCAGGTTCTGAATCTATATCGGATGCCAGGTTTCGGGAATTGATTTGTTTGCCAACCGATCTTGCCGTTTCCTGCCTGCTACGCCAGACCGCAAGTCTACAGTCTGAATCGGGTGGCTAGCGACTTCCCGCACTGCTACAGGCCGGCATCATGAATACTGAAACACGTCTGGGATTCTTTGCCGGCCTGGGGGCCTATTTCATCTGGGGGAGCTTGCCGCTCTACATCCGGCTGATGAAGCATATCAGCGCGCCGGACCTTCTGGCGCATCGCGTGGTCTGGTCAATCCCGACGGCGCTGATCTTCATTGCCCTGGCGGCGAACTGGCGCGACGTGCGCACCGCTCTGAAATGGGACAAACTGAAATGGTTGGCTGTGTCAGGGGCGCTGATCGGCGCGAACTGGGGCTGCTATATCTGGGCCGTCAACGCAGACCGGACCGTTGAGGCGTCGCTTGGCTATTACATCAACCCGCTGGTCAACGTTCTGTTCGGGATGATCTTCTTTTCAGAGCGGTTGCGCATCGCTCAATGGATCGCGGTCGGCATCGCCACGATTGGCGTCGGCATCATGACGATCGCCTTTGGTCACATCCCCTGGGTGGCGCTCTTCCTGTGCATGACGTTTGCGGTCTATTCCCTGATCCGGAAACAGGTCGCCATCGACAGCCGAGCCGGTTTCCTGATGGAAGTGCTGCTGCTTGCGCCATTGGCTTTGGCCTGGCTCATCTGGGTGTCGCGCCAGGCGGACGCACACGTCTTCGGGGAGGGCGGATGGGACATCGCGCTGCTGTTGGCGGCGGGACCGATCACGTCAATTCCATTGATCCTGTTTGCCTTGTCCGCGCGGCGGTTGAAGCTCTCAACGGTCGGCATGATGCAATATATCGGGCCGACGATTCAGTTCCTCATCGCGGTCCTGATCTTCCGGGAGCCGTTCGGCTGGACGCATGCGGCGGCTTTCGGCTTCATCTGGACGGCGCTGGCGATCTTTACCGCCGACAGTGTCATGGGCGACGCCAAGGCCCGGCGGCTGGCCCGCGCGGCGCGTGTCAGCTGAAAAAAATGCTCCGGGCTGGTGAGCACCGGAGCAGGAAGATGTTTTGCATGATTGGAGTTGCCTCCACACATGCCCTCGCAAGGCGCATGCCATTCAGGTCGCCGGCCGCCCGGTCGAAATGCCAATCCAGATGGCGATTCCGAACAGCATGAGCGCGAAAGTCGCGCGCACGACAGGCGCCGTGCGGTAGGCTTCCAGTTTTTGTCCGAACCGGTCCCCAGCCATCACAATGGTCGTGTGAATGGTTGTCGCCAAGGCGAGATGGATGACGCCGAGTGCAACAATCTGCACCCAGATTGGGCCGGCATGGTCACTCGCGAATTGCCCGACAACAACGAGATAGAATACGAGCGCCTTGGGATTCAGCAGATTGGCGACCAGTCCGCGCCAAAAGCCAGCCGCCCGGTTGCGATTGAGCGGTGAGACGGATCCCGTATCGCGCCAGGCCTCCAAGGCGAGATAGACCATGAAGGCCACCCCCCCCCAGCGCAGCGCTTCGTAAAGCACCGGCAGTTCGGCAAGCAGTGTGGAGAGCCCTGTGGCCGCTGCAAGCAGCTGGACCGTCAGGCCCAGTGTAATTCCCACGACAGCGCGCAAGCCGGCCGCGCGCCCATATTGGGCCGACAGGGCTGCCAGCCATCCCATATTTGGGCCCGGTGTCAGTTCGACCGCCGCCATGGCGATCAGGAAAGCTATCCAGTCAATATGATCGAACATGGATCAGAAGCAGTCATAGACGGCTTCGACGAGCCGCACCGCCCGTGGATCCCCGACAAGGATGTTGGACTGCTTGTTCATGACATAGGCGCAGGTCAGGCCATGTCGCTGGTCGGCGATTGCCATGGACCCGCCCCAGCCGGAATGGCCGAGTGTCGTGGGTTCAGGCCCGAACAGGCCATGCGTGTTGTGCATGATGCCCGCGCCGAAACTGGTGATCATGGGCAGGACGAGATCCGGCCCATGTGTGCGGGCGGTGGTCAGGGCGTCGAAAATTGTTTCCCCCATGATGCCTGCGCCACCTTGCGTATAGGTCTCATAGATTTGGGCGACCGACAGGGCTGTCCCGTGGCCATTTGCCGAGGGGATTTCGATCTCACGCCAGATCGCGCCCCCCCGGTTCGGGGCTGACCATTTGCTGACGAATGCTGCGCGGCGGGGCGGGGTGATTTCTCCGAGGTCTGCGAGGTCGCGCGGACGCTGGATATCGGCGCAGCGATCATGCTCGCTGGCCGGCGTACCGATCATGAAGTCGACGTTTGGAAACAGGGATTTCAGCGTGGTGCCGAGGGTTTCGCCGCTGATGCGCCGCGCGATCTCGCCGACCAGATAGCCCCAGCTGAGGGGATGGTAGCCATGCGCGCTGCCAGGCGACCACATGGGGGCGAGGTCCGCCAGTGCCGCGGCGCAGGCGGGCGGGTCGAGCCAGAGTTCAGGGTCGATCTCATCCGGAAAGCCGGGCAGGCCGGCCTGATGACTCGCAACTTCGGCAATGGTGATCGTGCCTTTTCCATTGGCTGAAAATTCAGGCCAGACATCGGCCACGGGCGTCTCGAAACCGCCCGGCAGGCGCTCCACCAGATGGGCCAGGACGATGGCTGCGATACCTTTGGTGGTCGAATAGACCGGTACGAGGGTGGTGTCCGACCAAGCGGTCTCCTTTTTCCGGTCAGCCCAGCCGCCGATCAAATTCACGACGATTTGGCCATCCTTGATGACCGCAAACCCAGCCCCAAGCTCTTCGCCGTCAGCGAAATTCTGCTCGAACACGCCGCGAACGGCTTCGAACTTCGCTTCGGTATGGCCTGAAAATGGGAAAGCACTCATGAGGGCGACCTTTCGGACTATTGATCTTTGAAGAGTGACGGTTCACCTCTTTTCGCCGAACAAGTCAAACAATCGAGGAACCGCCTGTCCATGCCTGAATCGCTCCACCGTCCCCGCCGTTCCTGCCTTTACATGCCCGGTGCCAATGAGCGCGCACTGGAAAAGGCAAAGACGCTGCCCGCCGATACGGTCATCATGGATCTGGAAGATGCCGTGGCACCAGAGGCCAAGGAAACCGCGCGTGACACGATCCGGGCCGCAGTGACCGCAGGGGGCTATGGCCACCGTGAAATCGTGGTCCGGATGAACGGGCTGGATACCGAATGGGGCCAGGCGGATTTGAAGATGGCCGTGGAAGCCGGGGCACATGCCCTGCTTGCGCCCAAAGTGATCGACGGCAGCGACATTGACCGTCTCGACGACGCGATGAGCCGCGCTGGCGCCCCGGCCGAGATGGGGCTATGGGTGATGATCGAGATGCCCAAGGCGATCCTGAACATCCAGGACATTGCCGAAGCCGTTGGCCGCACCCGCATGACGACGTTCGTGATGGGAACGAACGATCTCGCCAAGGAATACCGGGCGCGGATGACACCGGATCGGCTGGCTTTCCAGACCGCTCTGGGCATGAGCATGGCTGCGGCGCGCGCCTACAACATCGTCGCGATTGATGGCGTCTACAATGACATCAAGAATGAGCAGGGCCTGATCGACGAGTGCGAACAGGGCCGCGATCTCGGCTTTGACGGCAAGACGCTGATCCATCCGTCACAGCTCGATACGGCCAATCGCGTCTTCGCGCCAAGCCCGCATGATGTAGAACATGCGCAGGCCGTGATCGAGGCGTTTGCCGACCCGGAAAACGCTGGCAAGGGCGTGCTGAAAGTGAACGGCAAGATGACCGAATTGCTCCATCTGGACGAAGCCCGCCGGACCGTCGCCATGGATGAAGCAATCCGCGCTTTTGAGAGCTGATCCCCAATGCTCTCGGGCATTCGCATGGTAAACCGGCACATTCAGGAATACGCATGACCTACACACTTCTTCACCATTCCGGCTGCAGCACGTCGCGCAAGGGGCTCGCCCTGTTGCAGGAGAACGGCATTGAGCCGGAGGTCCGGAAATATATGAATGCTTCCGAACAGCTCAGCCTGGATGAGCTGAAGGACATCGCAAAAAAGATGGGGGTCGGTTCGCCGCGTGAGTTTCTGCGCGAGAAGAATGCTGCCGAATTCGGCATCGATGCGTCTTCGACAGATGACGAGATCTTCCAAGCGATGGCCGCCAATCCAAAGATTATCCAGCGCCCCATCGGCATCGTCGGCAAGAAGGCTGTGCTGGGCCGACCGATCGAGAAATTGCTCGAGCTGAAATAGCATTACACGGCTGATATTGCGGGGAGATCGATGAAATTTCATCGATCTCCCACGCGAAGATTCAATATCTGCATGGCAAGACAGACGGCATGATCGTGTTCATGACCCTTGCGGCGCTGTTGATCGCCTTTTCCGCATTCTGCACCTTTGGTGTGTCCTACATGCTGGCCGGTCCCCGCATGCTGGAAGACTTTGCGGACAATCGTGAACAGCAAATGATGGCCGGCCTGCTTGGGACCGCTATCATCGCGCTCTTCCTGCTGCCCTTCGTCTCACCCGCCTTGATTTCCTCGCCCAGTGACGGTCAGGTGCTGGCTGATCTGTATATGGGGCAAATCCAGGCCTGACGCCGGGAAGTCTTGCCCCTTTTCCACCTGAGGGGCGCATGACCAGCACATCGAAATCCAATCCCGGCCATTTCTTCGAAGATTTTTCCGTGGGCATGCCCCTCGTGCATGCGACACCCCAGACGCTGACCGAAGGCGATATCGCCTTTTATCGAGCGCTGACGGGCGGCCGGTTTGTCCAGTATTCCTCATCTGAATTCGCAAAGGCGGCCGGCTATCCGGGCCTCACGATTGATCCGCTGCACGCTTTCCATGTCGTGTTCGGCAAGTCCGTGCCGGATGTGTCGCTGAACGCGGTGGCAAACCTTGGCTATGCCGATGGTCGCTTTTCCCAACCCGTCCTGCCGGGCGATACGCTGAACACGGTCTCCGAAGTGATTGGTGTGAAAGAGAATTCGAATGGCAAGACCGGCGTCGTCTGGGTGCGCACGCGCGGCACCAACCAGCGCGGCGAAGAGGTCATGTCCTTTGTGCGCTGGGTCATGGTCAACAAGCGGGAGGCCAGCGCTCCGGCGCCGGACGTTGTGATCCCCGACCTGCCGAAGAGTGTGCGCGGGGCCGAATTGTCCGGATTTGCTTCCATGGAGACTTGGGACACATCCCTCGCTGGCAGCGAATACATGTTCGAAGACTATGCGGTGGGCGAGAAGATCAATCATGTCGACGGCATGACCGTGGAAGAGGCCGAGCACCAGATTGCGACACGCCTCTACCAGAACACTGCCAAGGTCCATTTCGATGCGCATGGCCAGAAATCGAGCCGGTTCGGCAAGCGCCTGATCTATGGGGGCGTGGTGATTTCCATTGCGCGGTCACTGTCCTTTAACGGCCTTGCCAATGCAGGCCACATGCTGGCCATCAATGCCGGCAGCCATGTCAGCCCGCTCTTTGCCGGTGACACGATCTATGCCTGGAGCGAAGTGCTGGAGACGGCGGAACTGTCCGACAAGGTCGGCGCGCTGCGCCTGCGCCTCGTGGCGGTGAAGGACCAGGACCCCGGTGCCTTCGCTTACAAGGGCGAAGATGGAAAGTATGCCGACGGCGTTCTGCTCGACTTCGACTATTGGGCGGCCATTCCGCGCAAGCGTTGAGCCGCTTCCGTTTTGGCGCGTGCTTCCTATATGATGCCGCATGAGCGGATATGGGCCCTTTGACGATTTCACCCTATTCGCCATCGCGATCGCGGTGGTGTTGTCGGCAATTGTCAGCCTGATCGGCACGTCGGCGCGCAAGCGCAATGTCGCGCTGGGCGAAGCCACCGTCGGTGATCTTGCAGAGATGACCGGCATCCGCGATCCCAAGAAGCTGCAGGAAGCCTTCGGCCCGCCCGATATGGGGCGCATCTGGCGAACCGTCACGCTCTTCGACGTACGGCGGCACAGGCAACCCGAGGGGTGGTTGATGTCGAGTGATCTGGTCGACTATGCCTGCCTTGGCGCTGTAGCCCTTGCTATATTCGTTTCACATCCTCTGGTCGGCGGCGCGTTGATCACGGCCCTGGTGATTCAGGTGGCGGGATGGATCGTGTCCTTCGGGCTTCCCAAGTGAGGGGCCCAGTGACAGGCCGAGTGACGAGCCCGGCTACAGACGAAGTTCCGCTTTTCTGGGCGCGGGAAACCATCTAAGGGCAAGCGAATGAAAGTCTGGAAAATGAATGGGGCCGGCAACGCGTTTGCTATTTTTGATGCCCGGTCGACCTCGTTTGTGCCGAGCACCGAGCAGGTGCGCCAGATTGCCGAGGATTTGAAAGCCGACCAGATCATTGCGCTTGAACGCGACGTGGCGCGGGACGTGTTCATGCGCATCTGGAACGCCGACGGCAGCGAAGTGTCCGCTTGCGGGAACGCCTCGCGGTGTGTCGGCAAGCTGTTACTGGCCGAAACCGGCAAGGATCAGGTCTCGATTCAGACCGAGGCGGATGTGCTGAAGGCGTTCGCCGCCGAAGATGGCCAGATCACCGTGGATATGGGCTCGCCCCTGATGGGATGGGAGGACATTCCGCTTTCCGAGAAAATGGACGTTCGCGGCGTTGATGTGAAAGTCGGACCGATCGACAATCCCTGGCTCTCACGTCCGGCAGTGGTCTCGATGGG
>DHZF01000037.1:0-1048 GCA_002414505.1 Hyphomonas sp. UBA5111
CGTGCGCAAGGTGATCCGGTCTGTAAGCCTCCGGGGGCGGCCGTCTGATCTTGGGTTTGATCCGATGGTAAGTCCGACCTTATGTCCGACTTTATCAACCGCCCTCAAATTGAAGTTCTTTCCGCCGCCGATGGTGAACGCCGCCGGTATTGGTCGGATGATGACAAACTGCGCATTGTGGAGGAAAGCTTTGTCGGCCACCGCCAGGCGGCAGCCACAGCGCGGCGGCATGGCATTTGCCGGTCGCTGCTGACAACCTGGCGGCGGCAGTATCGAAACGGTGAGCTTGGGTCTTCTCGCCCGGTATCGTTCGCGCCGGTGACCGTGACGAAAGCGCCCGCGCCGCAGACCAATTCAGTCGATCCCTGTCCGCCTCCGGGCTGTCAGGTTGAGATAGCCCTGCCGAATGGGCGCCGGGTCATCGTGCCGGTGGGCGTGGACCCTGAAGGGCTTGCCCGGATTCTGGCCGTGGTGGACCGGCAATGATCGCGTTTCCGGCGGGCGTGAAGGTTTGGATTGCGGGCGGCGTCACCGATATGAGGCGGGGCATGAACACGCTGGCGCTGCAGGTGCAGGAGGGTCTCGGCCGCGATCCCCATGCGGGCGAGATCTTCTGCTTCCGAGGCCGTAAGGGTGATCTGGTCAAGATCCTGTGGCATGATGGCGTGGGCATGTCGCTTTATCTGAAGCGCCTGGAAGCGGGCAAGTTTATCTGGCCGGTGAGCCGGTCGGGCGAAGCGGTGCAGATCTCGGCGGCGCAACTCGGATATCTCTTGGAAGGGATCGACTGGCGCAACCCACGTTGGACGCAACGCCCTGCAAAGGCTGGGTAAATTGCGCCGACGGGCCTGTTTTTGTTGGTGTCTCACGAGCCCGGATGGTAGACATCGGCCATGTCGAACACTGCTTCCGAACTCGCCAGATTACGCGCCGCCCTGGCCGCCGCCGAGGCCCGGGCAGAGCTTGCGGAAAGCGAACTGGCACAGACCCGAGCGGTTGTCTCCTGCTCGGAAGCGATGATCCAGGAACTCAAGCTTGAGATCGCCAA
>DHZF01000037.1:1243-2837 GCA_002414505.1 Hyphomonas sp. UBA5111
GCACGGTGCGCGCCTTCACGCGTCGCCACCCGGTGCGCAAGCCGTTCCCCGAGCACCTGCCGCGCGAGCGGGTTGTTGTCGAGGCCCCTGCAGCCTGCACCTGCTGCGGCTCGGACCGGATCGTTAAGATGGGCGAAGACATCACCGAAACGCTGGAGGTGATCCCCCGTCAGTGGAAAGTGATCCAGACCGTGCGCGAGAAGTTCACCTGCCGGGCCTGCGAGAAGATCAGCCAGCCGCCAGCCCCCTTCCATGCGATCCCGCGTGGATGGGCCGGGCCAAGCCTGATCGCCATGCTTGTCTTTGAGAAGTATGGTCAGCACCAGCCCTTGAACCGGCAGGCCGAGCGCTTTGCTCGTGAAGGCGTTGATCTGAGCCTGTCGACCCTGGCAGACCTGGTCGGGCATGCCGCTGTCGCGTTGCAGCCGATCCATGCCCTGATCGAGGACCATGTGCGTGCTGGTCACCGCCTGCATGGCGATGACACGACCGTGCCGCTTCTGGCGCGAGGTGGCGCGAAGAAAGCCCGGCTCTGGACCTATGTGCGTGATGACCGGCCCTGGAATGGTGGAGCGCCGCCGGCCGCGGTCTTCCACTTCTCCCGCGACCGTTCGGCAACCAATCCCAATCAGCATCTGGCCGGATGGCAAGGCGTGCTGCAAGCGGACGCCTATGGCGGATACAACGACCTCTATCGCGCTGGCCGTGATGTGGGGGCCGTGACCAGTGCGTTGTGCTGGTCGCATGCGCGCCGTAAGTTCTTCGAGCTGGCCGACATCGCTGGTAACGTCCGCAAGGGCAAGCCCGCCCATCAGATCTCGCCGGTTGCCCTGGAAGCGGTGAAACGGATCGACGCCATCTTCGACATCGAGCGCGAGATCAATGGGCTGGATGCCGATGCCCGGCTCGTCGCCCGCCAGGACCTCTCCCGCCCCCTGGTGGACAGCCTCCATGACTGGTTGCTGGCAGAGCGCGCGAAACTATCCAGGCACAACAAGGTGGCCAAGGCGATCAACTACATGTTCGAGAAAGATGGCCGTTGGCGGGCCTTCACGGCATTCCTTGATGACGGGCGCATCTGCCTGACGAACAATGCAGCCGAACGCGCGCTGCGCGGGATAGCCTTGGGCAGAAAGTCGTGGCTCTTCGCGGGTTCCGAGCGCGGCGGTGAGCGGGCCGCCGCCATGTATACCCTCATCGTCACGGCCAAAATGAACGACATCGACCCACAGGCCTGGCTTGCCGATGTCCTCGCCCGGCTGCCCGACATGCCCGTCTCGCGCATCCATGAACTTCTACCATGGAACTGGAAAACCCGACCCCTCGCTGAGGCGGCATGACCATGCAGTTGAACAAGATCCATTCCGTCAAGACCATCGACCGCGTTGCAGCCGAACTGGGCGAAACCGTCGATCGGATCTTCGATCTCGCCATCGATATGGAAACCGAAGATGGCGTGATCTGGGTCTACGGTCCCGGCAACGACAGCGTCATCGCATTCACTCCGTTCGGGATCGAAAACCTGCGCGAGCTCATCGAAATGGACCGTCAACACGCACGTTGACCTCGCTGTGGCCTACGCCGAATGCTTACG
>DHZF01000009.1:0-202 GCA_002414505.1 Hyphomonas sp. UBA5111
CCCCGATCGACGGCCTCGCTGCCTTGATCTACGGCAAGAACCTCCTCGACGAAGTTCAGGCGGGTAACGACACCCAGCTGCCATTCCCGGGCCCGCTCTCGACCGGTGTGAACTACTCCTACCCGGCGCTTCCAGCCGGTGGCACGTTCTCGCCGCTCAAGAAAGGCCGCCTTGTCGGTCTCGAGCTGACCTACGAATACTA
>DHZF01000009.1:269-10125 GCA_002414505.1 Hyphomonas sp. UBA5111
CTCGAGCTGACCTACGAATACTAGGACCAGCTTCAACAGCGATTTCCTGGAAAGGGCGGCCCCGCGGGTCGCCCTTTCTGCATTCAGCCCCTATGTGAGAAGCATGATCTCTTCCCCCCCAATTCTCGACATTGCCGATTTCATTGCAGACCCGGTCGATCCCGCTGACTTCCCTGAACGCACTGTGCGCTATTGGAATGCACGCTGGGCCGCCGACATCGGGCTGGGTGATCTCGATGCGGAGCGCCAAGCCGCGCATTTCGGCCGGTTTGATCCCCTGCCCGGCAATCTCGAACGCCCGCTGGCCCTGCGCTATCACGGCCACCAGTTCGGCACCTACAACCCACAGCTCGGCGACGGCCGCGGCTTCCTGTTCGCGCAAATGCGTGACGATCGCGCCCGCCTGCTGGACCTCGGCACGAAAGGCTCCGGCCAGACCCCGTGGAGCCGGCAAGGCGATGGCCGGCTGACGCTCAAGGGCGGCGTCCGCGAAATCCTCGCTGCCAATTATCTCGAAGCGCTCGGCGTAAATACGTCCAAGCCCTTCGCGCTGATCGAGACCGGCGAACAGCTGGCCCGCAATGATGAGCCGTCCCCCACCCGCTCCGCCGTGCTCACCCGCCTCTCCTACAGCCATATCCGGTTCGGCAGCTTCCAGCGCCTCGCCTATCTTGAACAGGACAAGGACCTCGCCCGGCTGGTCAACTATGTTGTGAAGAATTTCCATCCGGAGGCAGAGGATGCAGACATAGGCCAGCAGGCCGTGAATATGCTCTCTGCCATTTCCCATGCGACCGGCCACATGATCGGCCAATGGATGGCTGCCGGCTTCGTGCACGGCGTCATGAACACGGACAATTTCAACGTCACCGGCGAGACTTTCGATTTCGGTCCGTGGCGCTTCCTGCCCGTCTCCGACCCGAACTTCACCGCCGCCTATTTCGACCAGCAGGGTCTCTACCGGTTTGGCCGCCAGCCCCTTCAGGGCGGCTGGGCCCTGCAGCAACTCGCCTCGGCGCTACTACCGCTGGCCGAAGCCGAAGACCTCGCCTCAGGGCTGAAACCCTATGAACGCGCCTATCAGGAAAGTTTTGTCGCCCACACGCACGCTCTCCTTGGCATCGCCCCGCTGGGCGATCCGCAGGCGGATACCGAATTCCTGCAAGTCTTCTATGCCTGGATGACCGAAACCGGCGCCAGCTGGCCGCAAACCTTCTTCGACTGGTTCGGCGGCCGGGAGAGCGCATCGCGCGCCGCCGCTTCCCCCCAGGCTGCACTCTACAAGGAGGATCGCTTCACCCCGGTACGCGAAGGCCTTCTGGCCCGTACGCCGGTCCGGCCTGAACGGCTGGAGCACGCCTATTTTCAGGCCCTTGCCCCGGTCAGCCTTTTGATCGAGGAGGTCGAGGCGGTCTGGGCGCCGATTGCGGACTCGGATGACTGGTCAGCCCTTGAAAGAAAGGTCGCCCATATCGAGCAGGCGCGCCGCGCCTATGACTGGAGCTGAACACGCGGATCAGCCTTCCAGTTCGATATCCCAGTAGAGATAATCCATCCATGTCTCATGCAGGTGGTTCGGCGGGAATTTCCGGCCGATTTCCTGAAGCTGGTAATTGTTCGGCCGCGCCGGGCGCCGCATCAGGTGCATGTCCGTCTGCTTGAGCAGTTTGCCGCCCTTGCGGAGATTGCACGGGCTGCACGCTGCAACGATGTTTTCCCATGTCGTCCGACCGCCCTTGGAGCGCGGGATGACATGATCGAAGGTCAGATTCTCCGACGTGCCGCAATAAGCACATTCAAACCCGTCGCGCAGGAAGACATTAAAGCGGGTAAAGGCCGGCGGGCGGTCCTGCCGGACGAAATCCCTCAGCGCAATGACGCTCGGCAAACGGAATTCCGTGCTCGGGCTGCGCACGACATAATCATATTCTGCAATGATATCGACACGATCAAGGAAGACGGCCTTCACCACTTCCTGCCAAGGCCAGAGCGATAGCGGATAATAGGAAAGCGGCCTGAAATCGGCATTCAATACCAGAGCGGGCCGGCCGCTCGGGGGGGCCGAAATGATCTCAGCCATGGAGCGCCTCCATAAGCCTGAGATAATATGCTTGCTCGAACCGACTGAAGGCGTAGCTCCTTTTCGTCTCGCCCCTGCTTTAGGTGATTCACATAATGAGATTATGACAGTTCCGGCGTTTTGCAACGCTTTCCGGACTGTCAGGGCTGGGGGCTCGGCTGGGCCGCCTTGGCGCGCCGGTCATTGATCCAGCCCCAGAGCAAATGGGCCGCGACGCCGCGATAAGGTTGCCAGCAGGCTGCGTGCGCCGTGAATTCCTTGATTTCCATACGGGTTTCAGCCTCGGAGAGCAGCTTGTGCGCCTCCATCAGGCCGACATCGCCGACCGGAAAGGCGTCCATCGCGCCCACTGAATAGAGCAGGAACAATTCTGCAGTCCAGGGCCCGATTCCCTTCACGGACACGAGTTCCTTGCGGGCCAGATCGAGGTCTGACGCACACACCCGCTCCAGATCGAGCAGGCCGGTCGTCATCGCCTCGGCAATGGATACCATGTGGCGCACCTTCGGCCGCGACATGCCGCAGGCGCGGATTTCCTCAGGATCTGCGGCCAGCACGGCCTCCGGCGTCACCTCGCCGAACATCGCTTCGGTCCGGCCCCAGATCGTGCCCGCCGCCTTGGTGGAAAGCTGCTGATAGGCAATCAGCCGGCACAGCGCCGCATAGCAGGGGTCGCCCACCCGCCATTCCGGCACGCCCAATTCCTCATAGGCTCGCCCCAGCGCGGGATCTGCCGCAGCGAGCGTCTTGCACGCCGCTGTCAGCTTCCGCCGCGAGGGCGCGGTCAATAGCCCGGCTCCGGCAGCGTGCCGAGCGGGATCAGGCCCATCTTCACCTCATTGTCCTTGATGGTGAAGGTCAGGAAGCCCCCATCGGCGGAGGAGGTTTCCAACATGGTCAGCATGGCGTTCTCCTGCTGCCCCAGTCGACCGGACACTTCCAGCGCGTCGCGCAATTCGTCTGCATCCTCGATACGCACGCCAAACGAGCCATTGGCCCGGCCATCATCAAATGCAATCTCGCCCTTCACCCCAAGGTCCAGCGGGCCCCAATCCAGCAGGGCCTGCGCAATCTCGACGGCGCCGTCTTCCTGTATCAGCGCGCGGTGGAACCGGCTCGTATCGCCGCCGCTGCGCATCCAGGCCGGGAAGAAACTCCGTACTTCCCCAATCAGGCGCGACGGGCCGATCGTGTCACCCAGGAATTCGGCCCCTTGCGGCGCCGCATTGATGGTCAACCTGTCCCATTGTACGGCGATCATGAGATCGTCTTCGGCGCCGTCGCGGGGTTTCAGATTCAGGGAAAAGCCAGTGGCCGCATAGGTCTCTCCATCAATCAGCGCCGTGGCATTGCCCAATTGGAGCCCGATCCGCTCAATGGTCTCCGAATTCCAGGAAAAGCTCGCCGCCGATGTCTTGTCCACCGTCACCGTCTGGCGCAGACCGCCCGGCTCGGTCACGAGATTGCGGCCCGGCGAATAGGCGATCACATGTTGCCAGTTCCAGGGCTGCATCACGAGGCGCAGTTGCTCGCCTTCCCAGCGCGACGCGCCAGCGGGCTGGTAGACCGGATCATCCACGACGAGTTCAAACCGATAGGGAAACCCGCCCAGCGACTTCGCGGAATATTCAACCACCGCACCTTGCGCCTGCTCGCCTGCGATCCACTGGTCGATGCCCTTGTCGATCTGCGCCTTTGCAAAGAGCCAATAGCCTGTCCATGCGCCGACAAGGATCAGCAGCAGGACAAAGGGCAGGTACAGCCAGAAACGGGATTTTTTCCGGGTGGTGGAGGGTTCGACCATTGAGATGTCCTGACAGGAGGGGTTATCGGGCGAGGCGACCCTGCACGGTGCGCCCCTCAGCGACAAGAGCGTCTGTGGCGGACTCCAGTTCCGATTGCAGCCGGGCCATCAATTGCTTGCGTGTCAGGCCCGCCGGGATCGGCGGCAGGATTTCGTAGACAATCTTGCCCTTGCTGCGTTTCAGGCCCCGGCCCGGCCAGCACAGGCCCGCATTGGTCGCGACTGGCACGATGGGCGCTTCGATCCCCTTTGCCAGCGCAGAGATTCCCGCCGCAAAATATGCCGGTTCTGCGCCAGGCGCCGTGCGCGTGCCTTCCGGGAAGATCACGATCTGGCGGCCATCCTCCGCGCGGTCCTTCGCCTCGGTGACCATCTTCTTCAGCGTCTTCGTGTTCCCCGCCCGGTCAATCGGGATCATCGCCGCTTTCAAGGCATACCAGCCCAGGAAAGGATACCAGAGCAATTCCTGTTTCAGGATGATGGCCGGCTGCGGCGTCACAAGAGTCGGAATGAACACGTCCAGCATGCAATGATGCTTGCCGGCATAGATGATCGTGCCGCGCGGCATGTTCTGGCGCCCGCGAATCTCCACCTCGATCCCGCAGATCACTTTCAGGCCCCAGATCAGGCCCCTTGCATACTGGCGGATGCCCCAGAAGATCACCGGCTTGGGCAGGATCAGGGTCGGCAGGAACAGGATCCCCAGCACAGCCATCAGGCCATACATCCAGATCACGAACAGGATCGAACGAAACATCATCATATCGCTACCAGATAGGTCATCATTCGAAGGTCGTCACCCGCCACTTCGCCCATTCAAGGACAACCCCCCGGAAGGAATCCGGATCGGTCCAGATCGAAGCGGGGTCGTTCACCGTGCGCACGGGCCACGCAATCAGCTCGATATCCGGCATCGCCGTCTCCAGCACGATCAGGCTGCGCGGCATGTGATAGTCCGACGTGACGATGATCAGGCTCTTATAGCCCTGCTCATAGGCCCAGACCGCCGTCTCGTCCGCATTGCCCCGCGTCGTCTCCGCGACATAGCCGATATCGACGCAGCACGCCCAGACCTCTTCCGAGCCGCCCGCCAGCGCGATCAGGTCCTCCACCGGCACATCCGGATTGACGCCGGAGATCAGCAAACGCCGGCCCCGCCCTTCCGTGGCCAGTTCCACGCCTGCCGCGATGCGCAGGCCCGACCCGCCGGTCAGCGCGACGATGGCATCGGCATTTACGTCCGGCGAATGATCTGCGCCGGCTGCGCGATTGGCGAACAGGACAAAATCCACCGCCGCCAGAAGCAGCGCGGCCAATACGATCGCCGGCACCACACCGAAACGTCGCTTCCGTAACCGTCTTTCACCGCTCACATGACACTCTTCAGGGAACGGATGACGGTCATACGCGCCGCAATCCGCGCCGCCAGCCCGGCGATTACCGGGGTCAGGACGAGGATCAGCAAATCCTGGAAATCGAGGCTGAGTTCGGGCAGCAGGCCGGTACGGGCACCGCTGGAATGTACGGCAAAGATCATCGCAGCCGCGGCGCCGAGTGCCAGCAAGGCTCCGACGGCGCCAGCTCTCAGCCCCAGCAGCCAGAAGCGCCGCTCGAACAGGCCGGCAATATAACGATCCCGCGCGCCAGCCAGATGCAGCACATCGACAATATCCCGCCGCGCCAGAAGCGCTGCATGTGTTGCGAATGCAATCACGGCGATAGCCGTTGAAGCCAGCAGGGCCACCGCCGTCAACGCGACCAGCCGCGCAATCGACAGCATCCGGCGCACATCGCCCGCCCAGTCAGCATGTTCGTCCACGGCATTCGCAAATCCGGCCTCTGTGAGCCGCCGCTCCAGCGTCGGCCCCACGAACTGCGCGTCCGGCTCAGCAGTCACCGCGATCAGCTGCGGCAGGGGCAGGCTTTCCGGCAGGCCCCGGCTGCCGAAATTCGGCTCCAGCAGGGCGTCGATCTCTGCCTTGGACAGAAGCCGCGCCTCTTTCACGCCCTCGGTACTCTCGATCAGTTTCCGCGCTGATTCCGCGCCGCGTCGGTCCGCATCCGGCAGGGATACAGTCAGCTCGCCCTCCACCTCAGCCGTCCAGCTTCGCGCGGCGCCATAGGTGGATTTTGCCGACAGGGTTGCCAGCGCCGCCAGGAAGCAGAGCGCGCCCACGACAAAGAACAGCGCCATTTCGCGCGCATCCTCAACAGGCAGGAGCGGGGTTTCCTTCGCCATGCCTATTCCGCCGCCTTCGCAATGTCCGTCCGGCGACGCGCCACCGGGCCATATTCCACATCCTGCACCAACAGGCCGTGCTGCAGGCGGAAGACCGGTGCCTCGACCTGGCGCACAAGGCCCAGGTCATGTGTGGCGATGATGACGGTGGTCGCGCGGCGCTTGTTCAGCTCAAGGAACAGCCGCATCAGGCGCGACCCCATTTCCGGATCCACGTTACCGGTCGGCTCGTCGGCAATCAGGATATCGGGCTGGGTCACCACGGCGCGGGCAATCGCCACGCGCTGCTGCTCCCCGCCCGACAGGGTCGGCGGGCGCGCATGCATCCGCTCGCCCAGGCCTACCCATGCCAGCAATTCCTCGACATCGCTGCGATAAGTGGACTCTTTCCGGCCCAGGACGCGCAGCGGCAGGGCGACATTCTCATACGCTGTGAGATGGTCCAGCAGGCGGAATTCCTGGAATACGACGCCCACCCGGCGGCGGAGCGCCGACAGCTGGTCGCGCGTCAGGCGGCTGGTCGGGCGTCCGAACAGGGAGACTTCTCCCTGCGAGGGCTTCAGCGCCAGGTAAAGCAGCTTCAGCAGGCTGGTCTTGCCTGCGCCCGAGGCACCCGTCAGAAAGCTGAATGATCCGGGTTTCAGGACCAGATCAATCCCGCTAAGGATATCCTCTGACGTGTCATAGCGCAGCGACACACCATCGAGGCGTACGGCAACATCGTCAAACAGGTCGTGGCGGGAAAGAGTCATGGGCTCCTGTCCTGTGCGCGGGCGAATGGATTATTGGGGCGAATTGCGGGAAACACCAAGACATGATCCTCACCTGTCCCAATTGTGAAACCCAGTATTTCGCCGATGACTCAACAATCGGTGAAAGCGGACGCACTGTGAAGTGCGCGGCCTGTGGCGGATCCTGGTTCGTTGAGCCGAAACATCTGGACGAAACTGTCCGGCGTACCCCGGCTGCCGCGCATGAAATCTATCGCGAAAAAGTCCGCGAACAGCGCCGCCGCAAGAGCCGCACCGCCGCCCTGGTCTCTTGGCTGGTTACCGCGGGTGTCTTCTTTGCGCTCGGCGTCGCCGCCATCATGTACCGCAATGAAGTGGTGAAGCTCTGGCCCGAGGCCGGCAGCATCTACAAGCAGATCGGCTTCAATGTGAACCGGTTCGGGCTCGACTTCGAAGACATCCAGCGCAGCCGCACCTTCAATGACACGGTTCCCGTTGTCACGGTGGCCGGCAAGGCGCTCAACATTTCCCGCTCCACGGTCGACACGCCTGCTGTGCGCGTGGACCTGAAGGATGAGCGCGGCATCATTGTCGCCACCACCTATGGCCGCATCCGGCCCGACCGGCTGGCCGCCGGAGACTCCGGCACATTCCAGGTCGTGGTCGAACAGGCGCCGATGGAAAGCTTCGAGATCGAACTCAAATTCGTTGACCTCGCCGACATGCCGCCCCGCGATGAAGCGCCAACACCCACAGCCGAAGACCTGATGGCCCCTGAAACGGAAACCCCTGCCGAATGACCGACTTGCCCAAGATCGAAGTAATTGTCCCGGAAGACGAACTGCTGGCCCAGATCGACAAGCTGGCCGAGACGCTGGCCCCGCGCCTGACGGGGGAGTGGACCATTGTCTCGATCCTGATCGGGGCCACGCCCTTCACGGCAGATCTGATGAAGGCCCTCGCCCGGCGCGATATCCATCCGACGCTCGACGTGATCTGGCTGGAATCCTATCGCGATGCCCGGGAGAGTTCCGGCCGCGTGGTCGTGCGCGCCGACCTTGCCCGCTCGGTAAAGGACAAGGGCGTCATCATTCTGGATGATGTGTTCGATACGGGTCGGACGCTGGCCTTCGCCAAGACGCATTTGCAGGCCAAGGGTGCCCGCGAAGTCATCACCTGCGCGCTGACGCAAAAGCCCTGGGCCCCGCGCGGCGCCGAGGGCGTCGACTATTGCGCCATCGACGCACCGGGCCGCTACCTCGTCGGTTACGGCATGGACGATGCGGGCAAGTATCGCGGCCTGCCCTATATCGGCGCGCTGGACTGATAGCTCAGAGAATCGCGGGAATAACCCGGTCTGGCGGGCGGTGGCCGTCGGCGAAGGTCTTGATGTTGATGATGACCTTTTCGCCCATTTCGGTGCGGCCCTCGATCGTGGCCGAGCCCATATGCGGCAGCAGCACGACATTCGGCAGGCCGAACAATTCCTCGTTGACCGTCGGCTCGCGCTCGAACACGTCGAGCCCGGCGCCGGCAATCTTTCCGGCCTTCAGTGCGCGAGCCAGTGCAGCTTCGTCGATCACCTCACCGCGGGCGGTGTTCACGATATAGGATTCCGGCTTCATCAGTTCGAGCCGGCGCGCATTCATCAGATGGAAGGTTGCCGGCGTGTGCGGGCAGTTCACCGAAACGATGTCCATGCGCGACAGCATCTGGTCGAGACTGTCCCAATAGGTTGCCTCCAGCAGCTCCTCGATGCGCGGGCTGACCGGCTTGCGGTTGTGATAATGAATCTGCAGGCCGAACGCCTTGGCGCGGCGGGCGACCGCCTGGCCGATACGGCCCATGCCGATGATGCCCAGCCGCTTGCCTGCCAGCCGTCGCCCCATCATCCAGGTCGGCGTCCAGCCATCGAAGCCGCCCGAATTCATGATCTGCGCGCCCTCGAACAGGCGGCGCGGAACAGACAGGATCAGCGCCATCGCGACGTCGGCCGTATCATCGGTCAGAACGCCCGGCGTGTTGGTCACGGTGATGCCGCGCTGCACGGCGCTCTGCACGTCGATATTGTCGACGCCCGCGCCAAACTGGGCGATCAGGCGCAACTGGTCGCCCGCGCGCGCCATGATCCGTCCATCCAGCTTGTCCGTTACCGTCGGCACCAGCACATCAGCGGTCTGCATCGCCTCGGCCAGTTCATCCTGGGTGAAGGGATGATCGTCATCATTCAGCCGCGCATCGAACAATTCCTTGAGGCGCAATTCGACAGGCGCCGGGAGTTTGCGGGTGACGACGACTTTCAGCTTCTTCGCGGACATAGGGACTCTTTTTGCAAATATTCTCATTCGGGCCTTAGCAGAGGGATTACAGCACGCCAACGCTTCATATTTTACACAAGATTCATTCGGTCGTGGAATTCTAGCCCTTCGCAGACATGGGAAAAGACTGCACATGAAGCGGGCAGCCATTATTTTGTCAGGCCTTCTGTTCGCCGTTGCCTCGGCGTTCGCGCAGAGCGTTACCCCTGTCCGCGTGAGCAAATTTTCCGGCAAGGAAGTGCCGCGTTTCGAGACGCTGAAATACAATGCCGTCAATGGCCGGGCCGGACCCAGCCGCGACCATCCGATTCTCTGGCGCTATGAACGCAAGGGCCTGCCGCTTCTGGTCATCAAGGAAAGCCAGACCTGGCGCCGCGTGCGCGACCCGTCCGGCGCCGAAGTCTGGGTCCATGCCCGGATGCTGGAGCCGGACACCAAGGCGATGGTCCAGACGGACACGGTGATGCATCACGCGCCCGACGCCGAGAGCGAAGAAATCGCCCGCATTGAGGCCACGGTCCTGGTGGAACTTGGCAAATGCGCGGACAATTGGTGCCGCATCGAGGCTGGCAACTATAAGGGCTTCGTCCCTGTGACCGCCCTTTGGGGTGTCACGACCAGCGAAGCTGCCCTGTAATCCAGGTTAGCCCGACATCCCCTTCCTGTTGACAAGCCGCGCGGCAC
>DHZF01000160.1 GCA_002414505.1 Hyphomonas sp. UBA5111
ATGTCGGATTCTACCGCTTCGCGCTCGCGTTCGAGATAGTCGGCGATGGCGTGGCGCAGGCCGGGATGGGCTATCCAGTGGGTGGAGTAGGTGGTGACGGGCGTATAGCCACGGGCCAGCTTGTGGCCGCCCTGTGCGCCTGCCTCCACAAAGGTGAGATTGTGTTCGATGGCGTAGTCGATGGCCTGATAGTAGCAGGTCTCGAAGTGCAGCATTGATCTGTGCTCGGTACACCCCCAGTAGCGGCCGTAGAGTGTGTCGGAGCCAATCAGATTCATGGCCCCGGCAATCGGCGCTCCATCCGACATGGCAAGGATGAAGAGGAGGTCGTCGGCCATCCGTTCTCGCAAGAGCGAGAAAGTGTCCCGGGTCAGATAGGGCGAGCCCCATTTGCGTGCGCCGGTGTCCATGTAAAAAATATAGAATGCATCCAGATGGGCTTCGGTGATCTGCTCGCCCCGCAAGTGGACGAACTCCAATCCTTCCTGCGCCTTCGCGCGTTCCTTCCGAAGATTCTTTCGCTTGGATGAGGAGAGATCGGCGAGGAAGTCATCGAACGATTCATAGTTGCGATTCTGCCAGTGGAATTGCTGGTCGGCGCGCAGCAACAGGCCCGTCTCCGACAGCATGGTGGCCTCTTCCGGTGAGGCGAAATTGATGTGCAGGGATGAAAGCTCGTTCTGTTCTGCCAGCTGGATCGCGCCGGACAGGAGTGCGGTTTGCAGGCGAATTTGGTCGGGTCCAGGCCGTACAAGCAGGCGCCGGCCCGTAACGGGTGTGAAGGGCACGGCCGCAAGCAGTTTGGGGTAATAGGTGCCACCCGCGCGCTCGAAGGCATCGGCCCAGGAATGGTCGAAGACGAACTCGCCGCGCGAATGGCTTTTGCCGTAGAGTGGCATGGCCGCCTTCAACCGTCCTGTTCCGTCACGGATCAGGACATGACGCGGCATCCAGCCTGTGTTCGGTGTTGCGGCGCCGGAGGTTTCCAGTGCATCGAGAAATTCCCATTTGAGGAACGGATCGAACCGGACGCCTGTCGGATTGGCGACCGCATTCCATTCCTCCGGATCGACCTCCGCCATGGCTGAGGCAAAACTCAATTTCAGCGCGGTGTCATCCATGCCCTGAATCTAGGGCATGGCGTAAGCAGAAACCAGTCCCGGATCGAGATGTTCGAAGATGATGGCCACATTTTCATGCGCGGCATGGCGGACTTCCTCCAGGGAGCGGACCGTCCATGTCACCAGGGGATAGTCCTCGGGCACATGCTTGCGGATGCCGTCCACGTCCGAGACGTTGATCGCGACATAGTCCATGCCGTCTGACAGGGCGCGTTGCAGGATGTCATTGAATGCCGCCGCGCCAATCTTGCGAGAGGCGTCAATCAGCTGGCCCCGCATCATGTCCTGGGGCAGGGCGCGGACGGCCTCTTCCGAGAAACTCATGGCAGCGGCAAGGCCGGTATATTCCAGCAACATGTCTCCGGTCCGGCGGCCGAGCTCTGCCGGATCGGTACGTCCGTCCAGCTTCATTTCGGTCAGCAGGGGCAGATCATGCGGCCAGGATGCGAGCAATTGCGCGAAAGTGGGCAGTCCATGTTCCCCCGCAATCACCACGTCCTGCAGATCCTTCGATCCAAGATCCTCGACGCGGTCCGGGTGACCCGCCATGCGCTCCAGCGTCTGGTCATGGAAAACCACGAGTTCGCCATCCGCTGCCGGACGGATGTCGAACTCCATGCCGAGGCCAAGCTTCGCCGCCGCCTCGAAAGCGGCCATCGTGTTCTCGGGCGTTTCCCGGCCACTCCACCAGCCGCGATGGGCGTACAGGAAGTTGGTGAGGACGAAGCGCCGGGCCATCTAGTCGGCGATCTCGAAGATACCGTCCACCTCCACAGCCACGCCGAGCGGCAGTTCAGGACAGGAGACTGCCGAGCGGGCGTGTCGGCCGGCCTCCCCAAACACATCAACCATCAGGTCTGAACAGCCATTGATGACTTGTGGAATGTCGGTGAAGCCGGGCGCGACGTTCACGAAGCCGCCGAGTTTCACCACGCGCTTGATGCGGGACAGGTCGCCAATGGCAGCTTTGCACTGAGCGATCAGATTGATCCCACAGAAGCGGGCGGCCTGCTGGCCTGCGGAGAGTTCCATGTTCTCGCCGAGGCGTCCCTTGATGAGGCCATCAGCTGACGCGCTGACCTGACCCGACACGAACAGCATGTTGCCGCTGATGACATAGGGGACATAAGTGGCGACCGGCTTCATGGGTTCCGGCAGTTCGATGCCGAGTTCATCAAGACGGGTTTCGGGGGTCGACATGGCGCGCTCCTTGAAAATGGCGTTGCGTTTTCCCTAGACCGCCAAGGGGCGGGGCGCAAACGCCGTTCACCGGGGCGCGTTCTTCACCCGCGCCGACCGGCCTGTGATCACGGCATCGGCGCCGAATTTCTGCCTGGCCAGGTCCGACGCGCGCTCTGCCGCCGCGCGCTTCGCGACGAGGGGGTCGAGCAGGTCGACAGCGTCCGAGCGATGCTCTGACAGGTCGGAAATGCCGACTCCGATGAGACGGAAGCGAGTTCGGCCATTGGTTTCCTTGGCCAGCAGCACTTTGGCATTCCGAAACAGGGTCTGGGCCAACTGGGTGGGCTCTGACAGGGACATGCGCCGCGTAAGGGTCCGGAACTCGGCAGTCTTGAGTTTGAGCGTGATGACATTGCCGACGAGCCCCGTGGCCTTGGCGCGGTCTGCCGTCTTCACACAGAGGCGCCAGAGCTGGTCTTCCAGCCAGGCCGGGTCTGACATGTCGTCATTGAACGTGGTCTCGGAACTGACGGATTTGCGCTCCTCATCATTCCGGACTGGCCGGTTGTCGATGCCATGCGCCCGGTTCTTCAGCCACATCCCGGTCTCGCCATAGCGGCCGATCAATTGCTTGAGCTCCGCCTTCTGGAGGTCTTCGATCGTGTCGTACCCATCGCGGGTCAGTTTCTGGGCCAGTTTCGGGCCCACGCCATGAATGAACCCAACGGGTCTCGGGGCAAGCAGGGCTTCGACTTCGTCTGCGCCGATGACGGCAAACCCCCTCGGCTTGTCCAGTTCGCTTGCGGTCTTGGCCAGGAATTTGTTGATCGACAGGCCAATCGAGACCGTGATCCCTATATCGCGTTCTATCTCTGCGGCGAGCCGGGCGAGGGAGACTGCCGGCGATGCCTTGTGGAGGGTATTCGTGCCGCTGAGATCAAGATAGGCCTCGTCCACCGAGACGGGCTGGATCATGGGGGTCAGCGCCTGCATCTTCTCGCGCATCTGGTGTGCGGCGAGCCGGTACTTTTCGCCATTCGGCGTGATCACGACGGCGTCCGGGCATGCCTTGAGCGCCTTGAACATCGGCATGGCCGAGCGCACGCCATAGAGACGGGCGATATAACAACAAGTGGATACGACTCCCCTTTTTCCGCCGCCCACAATGACCGGCCGGTCTTTCAGGGAGGGATCGTCGCGTTTTTCGATGGCTGCGAAGAAGGCATCGCAATCGAGATGAGCGATTGCCAGCGTTGTGATGTGTTTGTTACGGATTACACGATGCCGCCCGCAGCGAGGGCAGGCGTCGCTGTCGTCTTCAGAAAGGTGAAAGCAGTCTCGACAGAGCGTGAACATAGCCCCATGTTCATGCCATGTTCCGTCCTTGGCCGCAATCAATGGCGTGTAAAGACGTAAACCAGTGTTAACGATTTGGGGTGTAGCTGGCAAAAGAGCTCTTAGAATCGGCCCGAATCACAGGCAACAACCATATCATGACGAAGTCGCACACCAGGAAAGTTCTGGTTGTTGAGGATAACGAACTCAACATGCGCCTTTTCTGCGACTTGTTGGATGCCTTCGGCTTCGAAACCTTTCAATGCCGGGACGGTGCGAAAGCCGTCGAGATCGCGCGTCAGGAACTGCCTGACCTGATCATCATGGATATCCAGTTGCCGGAGGTCTCGGGCCTCGACATCACGCGCTGGCTCAAGGATGACGACAAGGTTGCTCATATTCCGGTGTTGGCGGTAACCGCTTTTGCAATGCGCGCAGACGAACAGCGCGTGCGGGAGGCGGGCTGTGAGGGATACCTCTCCAAGCCCATCCAGATTGCAACATTCATCAAGGCGGTTGAGGCGCTGATGCCCAAGGAGGCAGCGTGACAGCGCGCGTCCTTGTCGTAGATGACATCGAAGCCAACCGGCGCCTCCTCCAGGCCAAGCTGGAAGCGCAATACTATACAGTGATGTTGGCGGAAAACGGCATCGAAGCGCTCAGCATGGTCGAGCGGAGCGAGCCGGATATTATCCTGCTGGACGTCATGATGCCCGGTATGGATGGCTATGAAGTCTGTCGCCGCCTGAAGGAAAACCCGGCCACAAATCATATCCCGGTCGTCATGGTTACGGCCCTGAATGATGTGGAAGACCGTGTCCGGGGCCTCGAGGTCGGCGCAGAGGACTTCCTGACCAAGCCGGTCGATGATTTTGCCCTGATGGCCCGCATGGGGGCGCTGATCCGCTACAATGCAGTTGCCTCGGAGCTGCGCCAGCGCCAGGCCAGCGGTTTGCGCGCCGGCATCGACGGGGATGACGGCGTTCATGTGAAGGACCAGCCTGCGCGCTTGTTCGTGGTGGATGACAATCCGAGAACATCAACGCGCATTGCCGACACATTGCGGGCTGGCGGCCACACCGCGATCACCTTGCTGGAAGCCGGCGGGATGAAGGGATTGAACGAGCTCGGTGTGGACATTCTCGTCCTGTCCATGCTCAGCGACCGGTATGATGCGCTGAAGCTCTGCGCACACTTCAAGATGAATGAGGCGACCCGCTCGATATCGATCCTGCTGATCTGCGACCCGGATGATCGCCAGCGCGCCGGCAAGGGGTTGGATCTCGGTGCGAGCGATGTGATCTTCGCACCCATCGAGAAACAGGAATTGCTGGCTCGCGTGCGCACGCAGGCGCGCCGAACCCGCTATATCGAAATGCTGAGGGATCGTGTGGATCGCGGTCTCGAATTGTCCGTCATTGACCAGCTCACAGGGCTCTACAACCGCCGTTACATGAACAACCAGCTGGAACAGCTGATGCAGCGCTCCCTGATGGGCGGGCGTCCCGTCTCCGTGCTCATGGCCGACATCGACCATTTCAAGGCGGTGAACGATACCTATGGCCATGATGCGGGCGATGAGGTGCTCCAGGAGATGGCCAAGCGCCTGAAGACCAATAGCCGGGTGATGGATGTGGTCTGCCGTCCGGGCGGCGAGGAATTCATGGTCATCATGCCGGATACGCCGGGGGATCTGGCCTGCGCCGCGGCGGAGCGGATCCGCCGGTCGGTCGCCGCAGAACCCTTTGTGGTGAGTGGCGGCGCGCGCGAGATTTCGATCACGCTGAGCGCCGGGGTCTCGACTATTAGAGGTGCCAGCGATACGATTGCAGACCTGATCAAGCGCGCTGACACGGCTCTCTATCAGGCCAAGGCCGCCGGACGTAACCGCGTCGAAAGTATCGCCGCCTGATTGACTTGGCGGGCGGCGCGCCGCAATGCGCTGCACATGACTGACCGGTTCTCGGCATTTCGCCATTCCTCCTATCGCAGATATTTCCTGTCTCGCTTCATGACGTCCCTTGCGGCGCAGATCGTGTCGGTCGCCGTGGCGTGGCAAATGTATGATCTCACCCAGAATGCCGCGTTGCTCGGCTGGATCGGCCTCGTCCAGTTCCTGCCGGCCTTGCTGCTGGTCGTTGTCACGGGTGTTGCATCGGACCGGCTGGGGCGCCGGAACGTCATGGGCGCGTCGGTCAGTGTGGAGTTGCTGTGCGCCGGGGTGATCCTTGGGCTGGCGCTGACGGGCCGGTTTGATCCTCTGGTGGTGCTCGCGACGCTCACGGTGTTTGGCATTGCCCGGGCATTTTACACGCCTGCTTCGTCCAGCCTTGCCGTCAATTTGGTGCCGCGTGAGGACTTCGCGAATGCCGTCGGCTGGTTGGCGTCATCTTGGCAGGCAGCGTCGATCCTGGGGCCGGTGGCGGGCGGATTGCTTTATGGCGTGGGGGCGGGGGTTGCCTATGGCACGGCTGTCAGCCTGTTCGCTATTTCGGCAATCCTCATTTTCTCCATACCGAAGCCTCCCCAGCGTATTGAACGTGAACCGACAACGCTCGGTGTTCTGCTGGGTGGCTTCAAATACGTCTTCAACCAGAAAGTCGTGCTGGGGGCGATTTCCCTCGACCTGTTCGCTGTACTGCTCGGCGGTGCGGTCGCTCTGCTGCCGATCTATGCGCGGGATATTCTGGAGATCGGTGAAGAGGGGCTTGGCTTGTTGCGGGCAGCCCCCGGCATTGGCGCGCTGATCATGCTGGCGATCATCACGGCGTTTCCGATCAAGGATCATGCCGGCCTGATTCTTTTCATATCCGTCGCGTTGTTCGGCATTTCGACCGTGGTGTTCGGCTATTCGAATGTTGTCTGGCTCTCGATTGTCGCGCTCATCTTTGTCGGGGCCTTCGACATGGTGTCCGTCTATATCCGCGAAATCCTGCTGCAGCTCTGGACACCCGACCAGGTACGGGGACGGGTGAATGCAGTGAATTCGATTTTCCTCGGGGCCTCCAATGAACTGGGTGAGGCGCGAGCCGGCTTCATGGCCGCCAAATGGGGAGCCGTCTTCACGGTCGTGGCGGGCGGCTATGCGGCGGTGGGCGTCGCAGCCGCGTGGTCAGTCCTGTTCCCCGGCATCCGCAAGACGCGTGACCTGCATCATGGCATGCCGGAGGATTAGGCAACAAAAAACCCGCTCTTATGGAGCGGGCTTTTCGAAACAATGCATGAAAACAAGGATCTTACTTGATCTTGCCTTCTTTGAACTCGACGTGCTTCTTGGCAACCGGGTCGTACTTACGCTTGACCATTTTTTCGGTCATGTTGCGTGGGTTTTTCTTCGTCACGTAGAAGAAACCGGTGTCGGCCGTCGAATTGAGGCGGATCTTGATGGTGGCTGGTTTGGCCATGACGAATGCTCGCTTGTGTTAGCGTCTGAAACTGGAAAGCGGCTTAATGGCGATGTGCGCGTCGGAAGTCAAGCGCCATTGCTGCTAGAGGCGGTCGGTCGAATGTCCGCTACGGGTCCAGCGCAGGAAGGGCGGGCCGCGGTTCAGTGACGGCTTGTCCAGTCTTTCCTCGATTTCCCCCAGCATGAAGCGGGTAACATTGGGCAGATCGAGCGCGAGCGCATCTTTCAGTGTCACCCATTGCAGGTCTGACAATTCCGCGCCGTCGACAGGTGGACGCTCGTCGATGAGGGCTTCTTCGGCATTCGCCATGAAGAATCGGGCATCGAATCGCTTCGGCCTATAGGGGGGCGTAATGGCGCGGCCAATGAAGGTCAGTGGCGAAAGATGCGGCGCGGCATCAAGGGCGTGGAAGCGTTTCCAGCCCTCCACATAGCGCTCAGGCATCTCGGCTTCCCGCGCGACCAGTAGGCCAGTTTCCTCAAATGTCTCACGGATGGCCGTCAGGCCGAAGGCACGCGGCTTTCGGCGGGTCTGGATGCGCAACAGGCGCTCCTGCTGGGGCGCAAACTCGCAATAGGAGACGGCCTTGCCGTCCTGCGGGTCCACACGCCCACCGGGGAAGACGTACTTTTCGGGCATGAAGGCGTGGCCCGCTGACCGCTTGCCCATCAGGACGCGAGGCTGGGTCGTATCCCGCCGCACCAGGATCAGCGTGGCAGCGTCTTTCGGGCGGGGGCTGCGCTTGCGAGTCTCGATGACATCGCCATCGTCTTCCTTGTCAAACGCAGAGCCCATCAGCGTATCTGAATGCGGATTCGAATTCATGTCCACGCTATTTCCGGCTTTTGCGCTTGTGCTTGGGCAGTGTCTTCTTGCTGAACTTCCCTTTGCCGGTAGGCTTGCCAGGACCGGTTTTCCGGCGAGGCGGTCGACCACCGCCCGTATTGTGGCTCTGACGGGCCTCCCGGCGGCCCTCCGGGGCTGGCATGGGTTCGGACAACATTTCCAGCAGGAGGCCGCCCTGCAAGGGCGTGACCTCTTTCAGCTTCACGCGGACGATCTGGCCGAGGCCATAGGTCTTGCCGGACCCGCGCGCATAGATCTGCATCGCGGCATCATCCAATACCCAATAATCATCCGAGATGGACGAGATCGGGACAAACCCATCCGCGCCGGAGCCCGCAAGGGCGATGAACAGGCCCGCGCCCGTGACGCCGGTAATCCGTCCCTCGAACTCGCTGCCGACACGGTCTGCGAGGAAGATGGCGAGGTAGCGGTCGGTCGCTTCACGCTCGGCGGCCATGGAGCGGCGCTCGGTATCGGAAATGTGCTGCGCCATCTCTTCCAGCCGTACCGACATGTCCTTGGACAGGCCGTCCGGGCCAAGCCCGAGCGAGGCGATCAGCGCGCGGTGCACGATCAGATCGGCATACCGCCGGATGGGCGACGTAAAGTGCGCATATCGGACGAGGTTCAGGCCGAAATGGCCGAGATTCTCTTCCGAATAGATTGCCTGGGCCTGCGTGCGCAGCACCATTTGTGTGACCATCTGGTCATAGTCGCCCGTCTTGATCTCTCCGAGCAGGCGGTTGAAATTCTCGGTCTGCGGGCGCTGGCCAATATTCCATTTCATGTCGATGGTCTGCAGGAATTCCGCAAAGGCTGCGATCTTGGCATCCGTGGGCGTGTCGTGGACACGATAGATCAGCGGGCTTTTCTGCTTTTCCAACGTTTCGGCTGCGGCAACGTTTGCCTGAATCATGAATTCTTCGATCAGGCGGTGCGCGTCGAGGCGTTCCTTGGTAATGATGCCTTCGATTTCGCCATCCTTGGAAAACAGGATGCGGCGCTCGGGCAAGTCGAGGTCCAGCGGCGAGCGGTCGTCCCGTGCCTTCGAGAGTGCCGCATAGGCGCCCCAGAGTGGCTTCAGGACGGTTTCCAGCATCTCACCGGCCTTGCCGCCCGGCTTGCCGTCAATCGCCGCCTGAGCCTCCTCATAGGAGAGCTTGGCGGCGGATTTCATCATGCCGCGAATGAAGCGGTGCGAGCGCTTGGAGCCCGACTTGTCGAAGATCATCTCCACCGCCATGCAGCGGCGTAATTCGCCCTCGCGCAGGGAGCATTCATCTGCCGACAATTCAAACGGCAGCATCGGCACCACGCGGTCCGGGAAATAGGTGGAGTTGCCGCGCTTCAGCGCTTCGCGGTCGAGCGGCGAATCCGGCGTGACGAAGGCGGCGACATCCGCAATGGCGACGATCACGCGCCAGCCATCGTCGAGTTGTTCGGCATACACGGCGTCATCATGGTCGCGCGCATCATGCGGGTCGATGGTGATCAGCGGGATCTGGGTCAGATCCTCGCGCTCGGCGGGGGCAGGCTTCGGATTGCGGGCCTGTTCCAGCGCGGCTTCCGGAAACTCGACCGGAATGCCGTGGGCATGGATGGCCAGCAGGCTGGCCGAGCGGGGATCGCTGATATGGCCGATCACTTCGCGGATCACGCCGAGATTGGGACCATATTGCCTGCGGCCCTGCGGTTTGGGCGTCGTGATGACGAGATCACCATCCTCGGCGCCATTGCGGTCGGCTTCCTGGATCAGGAATTCGCGGCGTTCCTTGCGATTGGCCGGGGTGACCTTGCCGCCGCGCGGGCCTTGCGAATACATGCCGACGAGCGAATTGGTCAGCTGTTTTTCCAGCACGGTCAGCGCGCGGGCCTGCCAGTCACCATCGACCTGGGTGATCTTGCAGAGCGCGCGGTCGCCTTCGCCGGGCTCGGTGGCTTCGCCTTTCTGCTTACCGGACAGGCCGGAATAGATGATGTCCGGCCCAAACGGGCCATTGTCGCCGAGGGCCTTGCCGATCAGGTCGCCATTTTCGTCGGTATGGGTGAATTGGACAACGCCGGTCGAAGGGGGGCGATCCGCTTGGGACCAGGCACGTTTGCCTGTCCGCTCCAGCGTGCCATCAGCCTCCAACTTCTTCAGGATTTCGCGCAGCATGGCGCGCTCGCGGCCTTTTACGTGCAGGCCGCGGGCAATGTCCTGTTTGGTCGTTGCGTTCGGATTGTCTCGAATGAAATCGAGCACCGTTTTCTTATCTGGGAAACTCATACCGCCTATATAGGGGGACTCGCAGAAAAATGCGCGGGGGTTTTATGCAGCGCGCGATTTCGCGGTCAGTCGACAGCTTCCGGCAGGGACATCACGTCTACGGGTGTAAGGGCGAATGATCCGGCTTGCGCACCCCATTTCCCGGTCAGCACTTCATAGTGAAGGTGGCGCGGGATCTGGTAGCCCGCCGTATTGCCCATCATGCCGAGATATTGCCCGGCACTGACGCGTTCGCCTTCGTCCGGGTCTGCGAAGGTTTCGAGATGGGCATAGCGTGTGAAGACACCGCGGCCATGATCCAGCACGATCATGTTGCCATAATCACTGCGATAGCGCCGCCGGCGTATTTCCCCGTCTGCAGCCGCGAAGACGGGCACCGCCTCGTTGCTGTAATAGTCGAGGCCCTTGTGCAGGCCGCCATTCCTTGGCCCGAACACCGATGACAGGCATCCGCCGCCGACGGGGGCGGTGGCCAGCCGGACCGTGCCTTCTGCCAGCACAAAGGGTTTGTAGTCGGTCACGACGAGGTCGCTGTCGACATTGGAACCGAAGCTGGGCGAAAGCCCCTTGCAGGCTGTCAGCCTGTCGAGAAATCCTGCCGGGCTGGGCGCCAGCGACAGGATGGTCGGCGGAACAACCGGCTCGGAGGCGGGCGGCTCCGTTTCGACGACCTCAATGACGGTGAGGGCCGTATCGGAAGGCGTAACGGCCTTGTCCAGTTCCTGTGCGATCAGGACTGAAGCGAGCGTCACCGCTCCGAGAAAGGCGAATTTCTCAATGGTGGACATGGCCAAAAACCGGCACCCAACGATACGTTAACAGTAAACCACTCGATAGGGATTGGATCAACCGAGGGTTTGCCGCGCTCGCGCGCAGTCCCTGGCTGAATTCCAGATCAGTCCTTTTTGGCGGCAGGTGCTTTCTTCTTCGCTGGCGCCTTCTTCTTGGCGGGGGCTTTTTTCTTGGCTGGAGCCTTCTTGCCGCCCTTGGATGCCTTGGCGTTGATCAGTTGGATGGCCTGTTCCAGCGTGACCGCATCCGGTGTCACATCCTTGGGCAGGGTCGCATTGGTCTTGCCATGCTTCACATACGGCCCGTAGCGGCCTTCGAAGACCTCGATGGCGCCGCCATCCGGATGATCGCCAAGGGATTTCAGCGCGGCAGCGCCTCCTCGGGCCCCCTGTTTGGCGCGCTTGTCGGCGATCAGTGTGACGGCGTGGTTCAGGCCGATGGTGAAGACGTCGTTGGGATCCTTGAGGTTCGCATAGGTCTTGCCATGCTGAACATAAGGGCCGAAGCGACCGAAATTTGCCAGGATCGGTTCGTTGTCTTCCGGGTGCCTGCCGACTTCGCGTGGCAGCATCAGCAGTTCGACAGCGCGGTCGAGCGTGATGTCCTGCGGGTTTTCCTTCTCGGCCTTGGTCAGGGAGGCGCGCTTGGGCTTCTCGCCATTCGCCATCTCGACATAGGGGCCGAACCGGCCGGTCTTGAGATAGATCATCTCGCCTGTGTCGGGGTGCAGGCCCAACTCGTTGCCGTCCGGATTGATCGCCGCGGCAGCGTCGCCATCGGCGCTGAACTGACGGGTGAATTTGCACTCAGGGTGGCGCGAGCATCCGACAAAGGCGCCATAGCGGCCGAGCTTCATCGACAGCTCGCCTTCCTTGCAGAGCGGGCATTGGCGCGGGTTCTCGATCGGATTGCCGTCGGCATCCTGGCGCGGGAACACATAGGCGCCGAGTTCCTCGTTGAGAACGTCCAGCACGGCCGAGACGCGAAGGTCTTTCGTCTCATCAATGTCGGCGGCGAATTGCTGCCAGAATTCCTTCAGGAAGGCTTTCCAGTCGAGCTTGCCGTCAGAAATGATGTCGAGCTTCTCTTCGAGGCCCGCCGTGAAATCATATTCGACATAGCGCCGGAAGAAGTTTTCGAGGAACGCCGTCACAAGGCGGCCCTTGTCTTCCGGGATCAGCTGTTTCTTCTCGATGCGGACATAGTCGCGGTCTTCCAGCGTCGAGAGGGTCGAGGCATAGGTGGACGGGCGGCCAATGCCGAGCTCTTCGAGCTTCTTGACCAGCGAGGCTTCGGTGAAGCGCGGCGGAGGCGTCGTGAAGTGCTGGCTGGCTTCGGCCTTCAGCAGGTCGGCATGCTGGCCTTCTTCCATCTTGGGCAGGCGGTTCTCGTCATCATCGCCATCATCGCCTTCGTCGCGGCCTTCGGTGTAGAGTTTGATATAGCCATCAAACACCAGGACCTGACCGGTCGAGCGCAGGACGGCACGCTTGTCTTTCGAGGTCATGTCGATGGTCGTGCGCTCGAAGCGGGCGGTTTCCATCTGGGACGCGACCGCGCGGCGCCAGACCAGTGTGTAGAGTTTCTTCAGGTCGCCATCGCCATGATAGTCTTCCGGGCGCAGGTCGAAATTGGTCGGCCGGATGGCTTCGTGCGCTTCCTGGGCGTTCTTGGCCTTGGAAGAATAGCGGCGGGTCTTTTCCGGCAGGTAGCGCGCGCCATAATTCGACTGGATCATCGACCGAGCGGCCACATAGGCTTCTTCGGCCATGTTCACGCCGTCGGTCCGCATATAGGTGATGCGGCCTTCCTCGTAGAGCTTCTGGGCGGCCTGCATGGTCCGCTTGGCGTTGAAGCCGAGCTTGCGGGACGCTTCCTGCTGCAGCGTGGAGGTAATGAAGGGCGGGGGCGGGTTGCGCTTGACCGGCTTGGCCTCGACCGAGGTGACGGAATAGCCGCCGCCCTGGACGATTGCGAGCGCCTTGTCGGCGTCGCCCTTGTTGCCGAGCGTGAACTTCTTCAGCGTCTCGCCATCAAGGCTGTAGAGACGCGCTTCGAAATCCGTGCCGTCCGGGGCCCGGAGATTCGCGGCAACATTCCAGTATTCCTGCGGCCGGAAGAGTTCGATTTCGTTCTCGCGGTCGCAGACTATGCGCAGCGCCACAGACTGGACGCGGCCCGCCGAGCGGCTGCCGGGCAGCTTGCGCCACAGGACTGGCGACAGGTTGAAGCCGACCAGATAGTCGAGCGCGCGGCGGGCGAGATAGGCATCGACCAGTTCGCCATCGATCTGGCGCGGATGTTCCATCGCGGTGGTCACGGCGTTCTTGGTGATTGCGTTGAAGACGACCCGCTCAACCGGCGTGTCCTTCTTCAGGGCGCGGCGCTTGCGCAGGGCTTCGACGAGGTGCCAGCTGATGGCTTCGCCTTCGCGATCAGGGTCGGTTGCGAGGATCAGCGTGTCGGCCTCTTTCAAGGCAGCCGCGATTTCCGAGATGCGCTTGGAGGATTTGGAATCCGCCTCCCAGACCATTTCGAAATCATTGTCAGGGTCGACCGAACCATTCTTCGAGGGCAGGTCGCGAATATGGCCGTAGGACGCCAGGACCTTATAGTCCTTGCCCAGATACTTATTGATGGTTTTTGCCTTGGCGGGCGACTCGACGACGACAAGTTTCATGCGCTTACCTCTTTAAGGCGGCGAGAGATGGGCTCGGGAGACGGGCCGTGTCAAGGCCGGGGTGTGATTAGCCGTCTTCCCGATAGGCGATGAAGGTGAGCGTGCAGAACAGCACGAACAGAGGTGGGCTCCATGCTGCGATGGCGGGGGGCGCAGCGCCCGTTGCACCGAGGCTGGAGGAGAACTGGGTAAAGAAATAGAGTCCGACAGCCGCCAGCGATCCGATGGCGAGAAGCTGTGAATTTCCGCCCATGCGCTGGAGGCGCAGGCAGACCACCGCGCCGATCAGTGCCATCGCCACGAAGAGCGCAGGCAGGGCCATCAGGGCATTCAGACGCATCTTGTAGCGGGACGCATCCAGCCCAGCCGCCTGTGTCTGATTGACGAAATGTGGCAGGCGCCAGAAGCCGATCGTATTCGGCGAGGCGAACTTGTCGAGCAGGGTGACCGCATCCAGCGTGGTGGGGATGGCGAGATTGTCCTTGAATTCCGGGGGCTGGTTCGGGACGTTCTCGATGACGCCTTCCAGCTGCCAGAAGCCGTCGCGGAGGATCGCGCTCTCCGCATCGATCCGACGCGCAAAGGCATAATCATTGGTCGGGCGGCCATCTGCGTAGAGGCGCTCTTCCTGGATCATCTTCACATCCTGGAGGTTCACCCCGCCTTCGCCAACGCGCTTGGCGTGGATGACGATCTGGTTGGTCTCGTCGCCCTGGCGCAGCCAGATGCCGGTATCCGAGACGGAGAGGGTCGGGCGGCCTTCATTCAGCAGTTGGTCTCGGGTTTGTTCAAAGGATTCCGTCAACTTCGCCGCGAACGGGTTCAGGACCATCATGGTGAACAGGCCGAGGACCACACCCAACACCATGACGGGCGTGAGGAAGCGCCAGGCGGAAATGCCGCTTGCCCGGATGATGGAGAGTTCAGACCGGCGATTGAGGCGGGTGAAGGCCATCATGGAGGCGATCAGCAGCGCGAAGGGCAGGGTCTGCTCGACAATCTGGGGCAGCTTCATCAGGGACAGGTTGAGTGCGCCGAGAATGCTGAGGCGCACGTCGCCGCCGACGGTCCGGAGTTGTTCGACGACATCAATCATCAGAATGGCAAGCAGGAGAATGCCGAGCACCAAGGCGAGGCCCTGCAGGCACTCTTTCAGGATGTATCGCTGGATCTTTGAAAACAGGGGCATCAGCTGGCCGCTCCGGTCGGGTTGCGGAACAGCTCAAGCGGTGGCCGCTCAACCTTGCCGAGATGGCGCCCCCGGGCGAAGTAGATATAGCTGAGGATACCAATGACGCTGAGGGGCGCGAGCCATTGGAGAAGGTTCAGCGCCGGGTCATTGGCGGCGGCAGACTGAAGCACCAGCTGGACGATCAGGACGCCAATCGCGCCGCCCGTCGCCCAGGCGATCCGCTTGCTGTAGCCCTTGCGGCTGAAATCCCCGCCCAGAACAGCGAAGATGGCAAGCAAGGTCATGACAATGTTCAGCAAGGGGGTCGTCAGGCGGCTGTGGGCTTCGGCAAGCAGGGAGTCGGCGTCTTTCAATTCAAAATAATTGGTTCGGTCGACGAAGAACAATTCATACAGATACTTGTCCGATGCCTTCAGGACGAGATCGGAGTCTTCTTTCATGAAGTCGGTCAGATCGAAAAGGTATTGGTCGAATTCAAGGATCGACAATTGGTTGTTGGCGTCGAGCTGCTGGCTGGTGGCATCCCGCAACAGCAGGGTCGGGCTGCCTTCAACCTCGATCAGTGCAGCGCTGCGCGCGAGAATGTCTGTGGGGTTCTCCGGATCGGTCATGTCCGAGATCAGGACACCGCGCAGTTCGCCGCCAGCCTGTTCGCGCGCATAGAATGTCAGCCGGTCCCCATTGGACGTGAACTGTCCCGGCCGGATGAGGGCGGCGGCAAGATCGGCGCGGGCGGTTGCCACGGTCTCCCGCATGGCGCGCTGGGCCATGGGCTGGACCCAGAGGTTCACAGCCAGATGCGCGACCAGGCAAAGCACCGCGAGCCGCATGATGGGCGAGGCGATCTGCCAGCGGGTCATGCCGGCGGCCTGCGCCACGACAATCTCGCTGTCCTTGTGGATGCGGTTGAGGGACCAGACGCTTGCGACAAACAGGGCGAGCGGCGTCAGCAGCGCGATGATCTGTGGCGCGCCCAACATGACAATATAGAAATAAGTGATCGCAGACTGGCGATTTTCGAGGATCAAATCTGTGCGCGACAGGCCCTGGGCCAGCAGGGCCAGCATGGCGAGACCGCCAATGATGATGACCACAGCCCTCAGGACTTCGAAAAAGAGGTATGTCTGGACTTTGGTCATAAGGCGATCAGCAGGCTTTTCGCAGAATCCTTCAGAAAGGGGTGATATTTCCCTAGCTAACGAGTTGCGCAACGCGCGTCGACGTTTAGTTTCCGCTGCAAATGGAGAATCCACACATGAAAATCACATTCGCTGAGAGTGCCAAGGCTGACATCATTGCCTTTCTGGTCGATGAAGACGGCGATCTTCCAAAGGCCGCAGCCGGGCTGGACGAGAGCGCGGGCGGTTTGCTGTCCGAAGCCATGCAGGGCGGTCGGTTCAATGGCAAGAAAGACCAGCAGGCCTTTATCGTCCTGCCCAAGGGCAGCGAAGCCCGCCGCGTGGTGCTAATCGGCGCCGGCAAGACCGACAAGCGCGATGCGCGGGTTCTTGAAGGCGTGGGCGCAAACCTCTTCAAGTCACACGCCACGAGCGGGTTCAAATCCCTGGCCATTCATGCCGCCTCGGCTGATGACGCTGCCCGGATGGCGCTCGGCGCAAAGCTCGCCAGCTACCGGTTTGATAATTATTTCACCAAGCTGAAGGACGACCAGAAGCCGAGCCTTGAGAGCGTGACGTTCATTGTTGAAGATGTTCCGGGCGCAGAAACTGCATTCGTTCCGCTGAATGCGGGCGGTGAGGGCACCAAGCTTGCGCGTGACCTCGTCAACATGCCGCCGAACGATCTCTATCCGGCCAGCTTTGCAGAGAAGTGCCGCGAACTGGGCCAATATGGCGTTCAGGTCGACGTGCTGGGTGAAGCGGAGCTTGCCAAACTAGGCATGAATTCGATGCTCGGCGTCGGCCAGGGCAGCGTAAAGGAAAGCCAACTCGGCATCATGAAATGGATGGGCGGCGCCGAGGGCGAGGATCCGGTGATCCTGATCGGCAAGGGCGTCTGCTTCGACACCGGCGGCATCTCGCTGAAACCGGGACCAGGCATGGAAGACATGCGCGGGGACATGGGCGGCGCGGCCGCTGTGACCGGTACGATCCGGGCGCTCGCTGAACGCAAGGCCAAGGTCAATGTGATCGGCCTGGTCGGCCTCGTCGAGAACATGCCGGATGGTGATGCGATCCGTCCGGGCGATATCCTGAAGTCGGCTTCCGGCCAGACCATCGAAGTGCAGAACACGGATGCCGAAGGCCGGCTCGTCCTGTGTGATGTGCTCTGGTATGCGCAAGAGCATTTCAAACCGAAGGCGATGGTGGACCTGGCTACGCTGACCGGCGCGATCGTGATCTCGCTGGGCCATCATCATGCCGGCCTGTTCACCGAGAGCGACGATCTGGCGAACGAGCTGTCCAAGGCAGGCCAGACCGAAGGCGAGCGCGTCTGGCGCCTGCCGCTCGGGCCGGAATATGACTCGCTGTTGAAGTCCAAATTTGCCGACATGCGCAATATTGGTGGCCGGGCCGCTGGCTCAATCACGGCGGCGCAATTCCTGAAGCGCTTCGTGAAAGAGGGCGTGAAATGGGCGCACCTCGACATCGCTGGCGTCGCCTGGGTCGAGGGCGAGAAAGCCGCCTTCGATGTCAGCTGGGCGTCCGGCTTCGGTCCGCGCCTGCTCGATCGCTGGATCGCAGACAATTACGAGAACTAGGTGATGTCAGAGGCGCCGAAGCCTGAATGGTGGTTCTACCATCTCTCCCGCACCACGCTGGAGCAGGCTGCGGCGCCGCTGATGCAGAAATGCCTCGATGCGGGGTGGCGCGTTCTTGCGGTCAGCCCGAGTGTTGAGCGCCGGGCGGCGCTGGATGCGAGCCTCTGGACGTTCGACGAGAAGACATTCCTGCCGCATGGCCAGGCCGAGGCGCCGGGGCTCGATCCGTCGCGCCAGCCGATCCTGCTGACGGGCACGCCGGACAATGTGAATTCAGCTGAGGCGCTGTTCCTGATGGACGGAACCACGGCGCCGGTTGATGCGCCCTATACGCGCTGCATGGTCATGTTCGATGATGGCGATCACGACACACGATCGCTCGCTCGCCAGCAATTCAAGGCGGCGAAGGATGCCGGGCTTGTGACGCGCTATTTCCAGCAGACGCCGAATGGCGGCTGGCAGGAAGCGGGCAAATAGGCGTCAGGCCTTCTTCACGAATTCCGATTTCAGGCCCATCTGGCCGATACCCTCAATCTTGCAGTCGATGTCGTGATCGCCGTCGACGAGGCGGATGTTCTTTACCTTGGTGCCGCGTTTGACGACCGAGGACGAGCCCTTGACCTTCAAGTCCTTGATCACGGTGACGGTGTCGCCGTCTGCGAGCGGGGTGCCGTTGGAGTCCACGATGGCTGGCGCTTCGGCGGCTTTGGTATCCTCCAGGCTCCATTCATGGGCGCATTCCGGACAGATCAGCAGTGCGCCGTCTTCGTAAGTGTATTCGGAATTGCAATTGGGGCAGGGAGGCAGCGCGCTCATGGATGGGGTCCTTGGGGTCGGGTCCTTGTCGAAATTCAGGTCCCAGCCCCTAGGCCCGTCGCGGCCGATGCGCAATAGCGGCCTTCGATGCTTGCCCCGCTGGGCCCGCCCCGCTATAGGCCGCGCCAGAACCCTTTTTTCCCTTTCAAGCAGGATGTCATCATGGCTGTTCAGCGCACTTTTTCCATCATCAAGCCAGACGCCACCGAGCGTAACCTGACCGGCGCCGTCAACGCCGTCATCGAGAAAGCCGGCCTCCGCATCATCGGCCAGCGCCGCATCCAGATGACGCAGGCCCAGGCCGAGCGTTTCTACGGCGTCCACAGCGAGCGTCCTTTCTTCGGTGAACTGGTCGAGTTCATGACGTCCGGTCCGGTCGTTGTTCAGGTCCTCGAAGGTGAAAACGCTGTCGCAGCCTACCGCGAAGTGATGGGCGCCACGAACCCGGCCGAAGCCGCTGACGGCACGATCCGCAAACTGTTCGCCAAATCCATCGGGGAAAACACCGTGCACGGTTCGGACTCCGAAGAGAATGCCGCAATCGAAATCGCGCAATTCTTCTCCGAAGCTGACATTGCTGGCTAAGGCGTTGCCTTCGGGCAATGAGAATTCACAGAGGGCCCGCCGCAAGGTTGGGCCCTTTTTGTTGCGCGCAGCACAAACGGCCGGGCAGGCGAGGCCTTCCGGTAGTTTCGAGCTTCGTTTTCAGTGGGGAAGCGTCATGTATCGGGGAGTGGCAGGTGAAAGAGCCGGAATTCGTAGTGGAAACCGGGATCTCTTGCTGCAGGAGGCCCCGGCATTCGCCGGGGACACGGATCGGGGGTGAGGATGATCAACTCGCCATGAACCGCTTCGCGGAATCGGCGCGAGGGCTGGTAATCGAAACCGGGACGCGCAGGTGTGCGTCCGGAGAGATCATCCGATAACTGAACGATGACGACCTGCCCTGTCGGGGTGACGGCCCAGAGCATTTGGGCGCCGAGGCCACCATTGGCGCGGAACCATGCTCTCAGACGCTGGATGCGCCAGAAGATCAGGGGCCAGATGAGCAGGAGATGCCAGGGCAGGCCCGGCAGAGGCTGGAAGAGGGAAAAGGCTGGCATCGTCAGTTCAGCATATTGGCGCTGCGTGTCCGACGAATTCGAAAGACGGTGAGGTGGGTGGCGGCGCCTAAGCCCGCGCCTGGATGTCCGCACAGGCCTTGGCCAGTGCTTCCGGATAGAGCTGGTGCTCGACCGGCAGGAGGCGGGCGGCGAGGCTGTCGGCGGTGTCGCCCGGCAGGATGGGCAGGCTGGCCTGCTGGATGATTTCGCCATCATCGACGCCGGGGCTGACCCAGTGGACGGTACAGCCGGCTTCAGTGTCGCCTGCGTCGAGGGCGCGCTGGTGCGTGTCGAGGCCCTTGTATTTCGGCAGCAGAGAGGGGTGGATGTTGACCATCCGGCCCTGCCATTTGTTGACGAACCAGGGCGTCAGGACGCGCATGAACCCGGCCAAGGCGATGATTTCGACGTCTGCCTCTTTGAGCTGGTCCTGCATGGCGCGTTCAAAGGCTTCACGGTCCTTGCCAAAGGTTGTGTGATCGATGGCGGCGGTTGGGATGCCTGCACGGGCAGCCGTTTCCAGCCCTTTGGCGTCCGGCCGGTTGGACAGGACAAGGACGGGCTTGGCCGGATAGGCCGGGTCCTGCGCCGCATCCAGGATGGCTTCCATATTGGAGCCGCGCCCGGAAATCAGGATGGCCAGTCTCAGGCGGGTCATGCCGGGGCGAGGTCGCCAAGGATGACCGGCTGTTCCCCCATCAGGCTAAGCTGGTTCATCACGATTTCTGCCATGTCCGGCTCGACGGAGAAGACCATGCCAATGCCCATGTTGAAGGTGCGGTGCATCTCGTCGAGTTCGACACCGCCGGCCTCCTGCAGCCACTGGAAGACCGGGCCGGGAGTCCAGCTGTCTCTATCAATACGGGGCACGAGATGGTCGGGGCACATGCGCGGGGTATTTTCCGTCAGGCCGCCGCCGGTAATGTGGGCAAGGCCATTGATCAGGCTGCCCTTGATGAGCGGCAGAGCGGCCGCGGAATAAAGCCGTGTCGGGGTCAGCAGCGCTTCGCCGAGCGTGCCGTCGGAGAAGGGCGAAGCGGCGTCATAGGAGAGGCCCTCGCGCTCGACAATACGGCGGATCAGGGAATAGCCATTCGAATGCGGGCCGGACGAGGCGATGCCGATCAGCACGTCGCCAGCGGCCATGTCGCCCATGCGCGGCAGGACCTTGGCGCGGTCGACGGCGCCGACAACGAAGCCAGCGAGGTCGTAATGGCCGGGCGGGTACATGCCGGGCATTTCAGCCGTTTCGCCGCCCACAAGGGCGCAGCCGGACTGGCGGCAGCCTTCAGCGATGCCCGCGACGACTGCTTCGGCGATGCCGGCTTCGAGTTTTCCGGTCGCGAAATAATCCAGGAAAAACAGCGGCTCAGCCCCTTGGGCGAGCACGTCATTGGCGCACATGGCGACGAGGTCGATGCCGACCGTATTGTGGATGCCGGTCTCGAAGGCCAGCATCAGCTTGGTGCCGACGCCATCGGTGCCGGAGACGAGGACAGGATCCTCATAGCCAGCGGCTTTCAGGTCGAAGAGGGCGCCGAAGCCGCCGAGCCCGCCCATGACGCCTGCGCGTGCGGTTGCCTTTGCCAGCGGGCCAATGGCCTCAACCAGCCTTTCTCCTGCCTCAATGTCGACACCGGCATCACGGTAGGAAAGGGGAGTTTTGGATGTATCGCTCATGATGACTCGCGCGTTAGCATGGGGAAAACGTCTCTGCCAGTGCCGCTTGCGGTTCCAGCCCCAGCTCTGGCTTGCTACAAGAGGTCTACACGGAGGCCGTTGACCATGATTCGTATCCTTATTGCGTCCCTTTTCGCCCTCGTTGCCCTCGGGCTGGGCGCCTCCGCAGATACGCGGGATGTCTACACGATCTCGAATATCGAAGTGGATGAATCCGCGAGCACGCTGATTGAAGCGCGCGAACGGGCGATGGCTTCGGCCCGGATCAAGGGCGCACGCGTCCTGATCGACCGGATCACCCTGGCGGATGACCGCATGGCGGCAGGCGGAATCCCGATTGACGCCGCACTTGCCAACCGCCTGTCGGCAGCTGTCGATGTGCAGGAAGAGACGGCCGGGAACGGGCGTTACAAGGGCACGCTGGCGATGGTCTACAATCCGCGCATGGTCCGCGCGCACCTCGACTCGCTGTCGGTGCCCTATGTCGATACGCAAGGCCCCAAGGGCCTGCTGGTGCCGCTCGCCGCCTCTGCCGGTCTGGAAGCGGCCTGGCGCGAAGCGCTCGGCACTGGCCGCGATGAGACCTTGTCGCCTTTCGTGACCTCCAACAGCCCCGGTTACAGCGCGTTCAGCGACTGGATGGAATTGTCGCCGGAAGCCTCCGCCATGGGCGCACGGCGTGGCATTCTCGCAGATTTGTCAGGCAGCGATGGCGCCTGGCGCGTGACGGTCTCGACGGTGACTGCTGCCGGGACCGAACCGGTCGGAACGACCTCCTACGCCCAGACGCTTGAGGGCGCGGTCGAGGCGATGCTCAGCCTGCTTGATGAGAACTGGAAGCGGACCTCGGTTATTCGCAGCGGTGAACGCACGCCCGCCACCGCAAGCGTGCGCTATACCTCGCTCGCCGAATGGAACACGCTGCGCGGTGCGCTGGCGCGCTCACCGCTGATTTCGGAATTCCGGATCGAAGCCATCGCACGCGACGGCGCATTGGTCGCGTTCTCCTATGCCGGGGATCCGCCGCGCCTGCAGAATGACCTGCTCCAACGCGGTGTGTCCCTGTCCGAAAATGATTATGGCTGGATCGTGCGGTCTGCCGTTTCATCCTCGGGGGAACCGTGAGCCCGGCACCCCCTCACAGGCCCCAAAAGCCGAGCCAGCTGAGTCTCGGCTTTCCTGCAAAAGAACCCACGCTCGACGCGCTTCTGGTCACGGAAGCGAATGAGAGTGCGTTGGCCGTGCTGGGGGCGCCGCAGAGCTGGCCGTTCCCGGTGATCTGCCTGTTGGGGCCGCCGCGCTGCGGGCTGTCGGTGCTGGCGCGGGCCTGGTGCCAGGAATTCGGCGGCAGCTATCATGTCGCCAAGGAGTTTTCCCGGCTGAAATCGCGCGGCCTCGCCGCACTGGCGTCCGGCTTTGTGGCGGTGGATGATGCTGATCTGGTCAGGAAGTCCGAGAATTTGTTGACGCTGATCAATTCGGCGACGGCCGAGGGCGGGCATGTGCTGCTGACGTCCAAACGCCATCCGAGCCAGTGGCAGACGCAATCGGCTGACCTGAAATCGCGGCTGATGGCCCTGCCGGTGATTGAGATCGGGGAGCCGGACGAAAAAATGCTGATGGCGCGACTGGAATCGGCGGCAGAGCGCTATTTCCTAAAGCTGGACCCGGAGGTCATTAAGTATCTGGTGCCCCGTCTGGAACTTTCCTATGAGGCAATCGAAATATTTATAGAGAAATTAAATGATAAGGTGACCGAAGCGGGCAGGGCGCCTTCGGTGCCGCTGGCCAGGGAAGTCGTCGAAGAGCTGGGCTGGGCCGATCCCGATCAGAGGTCCATGCTCTAGACCTGAAATGAATTGTGGAGTTGGCATCATGGCCGATGGACAGTCTGGTACCCAGAAGCAGTTGATGAGCGCTCCGGAGCGCTTCCTGAATCGGGAATTGTCCTGGCTCGAATTCAACCAGCGTGTTCTGGAAGAAGCCTCCAATCAGGACCATCCGCTGTTGGAACGCCTGCGCTTCCTGTCGATCTCTGCGAGCAATCTCGATGAATTCGAAATGGTCCGCTATGCGGGCCTGCGCGAACAGGTCCGGGCGGGCGTGGTGAAAGCCAGCCAGGACGGCCTCACCCCCGGCGAACAGGTCGACCGGATCGAGGAAGCCTCGCTCAAACTGATTGCCGAGCAGCAGGAACGCTGGCGCAGCCTGAAACAGGAGCTGCATGCCGAAGGCGTTGACGTGCTCGGCGTGAAGGATCTGAACAAGAAGGATCGCACTGAGCTCGACAAGTATTTCCGGTCCAATATCTTCCCCGTCCTGACGCCGCTTGCGGTCGATCCGGCGCACCCCTTTCCGTTCATCCCCAATCTCGGCTTCTCGATCGCGATCAATCTGGTCGCGAAAGGCAATGGCGAGGATCATGTCGGCATCATACCGCTGCCGGCCTTTGTCCGCCGGTTCATCCGGCTGCCAAAGGGAACGAAGGGCAATCTGCGCTTCATCGCCCTTGAAGATGTCATCGGCATGTTCATTGACGAGCTGTTCCCCGGCTTTGAGGAAAAGGATCGCTGCCTGTTCCGGGTCATCCGGGACAGCGATATCGAGATCGAGGAAGAAGCCGAAGACCTGATCCGCGAATTCGAGGTTCTGCTGAAGCAGCGCCGACGTGGCCGTATCGTCCGCATCCGGATGCAGTCGAGTGCGCCCGAGGATTTGCGGCGGCTGATCACGCATGAGATCGGCGCTGAAGAAGCCGACATCGTTCTCTATGACGGCATCCTCGGCATGGCGCAGCTCTCGGAACTGATCGTCAGTGATCGTCCGGATTTGCAATTTCCGTCTTATGAGCCGCGCTATCCGGAACGTATTCGCGAAATGGGCGGCGACTGTTTTGCGGCGATCCGGGCCAAGGACATTTTGGTCCACCACCCATTCGAGACATTTGATGTCGTGGTGCAGTTCATCCGCCAGGCTGCGGCCGATCCGCAAGTAGTGGCCATCAAGCAGACACTTTACCGGACCACAGCAAATTCACCCATTGTTGCCGCGCTGATCGAGGCGGCTGAAGCCGGCAAAAACGTCACGGCGCTGGTCGAGATCAAGGCGCGCTTTGATGAGGAGGCCAATCTCCGTCTCGCACGTGACCTTGAACGTGCCGGCGTGCAGGTTGTGTACGGATTTATCGAGTACAAGACGCACGCCAAGGTCTCTCTCGTGGTTCGGCGTGAAGGCGACGAGTTGCGCACCTATACCCATTTCGGCACGGGAAATTATCACCCAATCAATGCCCGTATCTATACGGATTTGTCGCTGTTTACGGCCGATGCTGCCCTGGGGCGCGATGCCAACCGATTGTTCAACTTCGTCACCGCCTATCGCGAGCCGCCGTCTGTTGGCCCCGTCATGGAAAAGGTCTCGATGTCTCCGCTCGACCTGAAGGAAAAGCTGATCGGGATGATCGAGGCGGAGGCGGATGCGGCGCGCAAGGGAGAACCCTGCGGCATCTGGGCCAAGATGAACTCGCTGGTCGATGGCGAAGTCATTGACGCGCTCTACGCCGCAAGCCAGTGCGGTGTCCCGATCATTCTGGTTGTGCGCGGCATCTGCTGCCTGCGCCCTGGTGTCCCCGGATTGTCGGACAACATTTCCGTCAAGAGCATTGTGGGCCGGTTCCTCGAACATTCCCGCATCGTCTGCTTTGCAAATGGTGAAGTCCTGCCATCGCCCAAAGCCAAAGTGTTCATTTCGTCAGCGGACTGGATGCCGCGCAATCTGAACCGGCGCGTGGAAGCCTTGGTGCCGGTCGAGAACCCGACGGTCCATCGTCAGGTCCTGAACCAGATCATGGTGGCAAACCTGAATGATGAGCAGCAGAGCTGGATCATGCGCGAGGACGGCGTCTATGAACGCATGGAGCTGAGAGCGGGCGCCGAATCCTTCTCGGCCCACACCTATTTCATGGATAATCCCAGCCTGTCCGGACGCGGGAGCGCGCTGGAAGTCAGTCTGCCGCCGCGCCTCAAACCGCGGGAAGGCGTCTAGACTTGATGTTTCCGAAGTCCGAGCGCGCCGCCATCATCGACATCGGGTCAAACTCGGTGCGTCTCGTGATCTATGATGTGCTCGGCACGTCGATCCTTCCGACCTTCAACGAAAAGGTCATGGCGGGCCTGGGACAAGGTCTCATGCAGACCGGCAGGCTGTCGCCCACTGGGTTCGACTCGGCGCTCAAGGCGCTTGGCCGGTATCGCGCGATCCTGAGAGCCCTGAATTTGAGACACTACACGGCCGTGGCCACCGCCGCTGTCCGGTCGGCGGAGAATGGTCCGGTATTCATAAATCTGGCCTCAAAGGCATTGGGACGGCGCGTGACTGTCCTGTCCGGCGAAGATGAGGCCCGCTTGTCAGCTGTGGGCGTGGAAGCGAGCTTCCACGCGCCGCATGGCCTGATTGGGGATCTCGGCGGCTCCAGTCTCGAATTCAAACAGATCGGCGGCAAGGCCGAACGCGGCGAAAGCCTGATGCTTGGCCCGCTCTCGCTGGTCGAGGGTGACATTGATCTGAAAACTCTTCGCAAGACTATCCGGGCCGAACTCAAGACATCAGACGTCCTGGCGCGGTCATCCGGCCGCTTCTATGCGGTCGGCGGCGCGTGGCGGACGATCGCCAAGCTGAACATGCAATTGGAGAATTATGCTCTCCAGGTGCTGCAGGGTTATCAGTTGTCGAAAACGCAGGTCGACAAGGTCGCCAAGCTTTGTTTCGACAGCCTGACCAATTCGACCGCGCGCGCCATGCTGGAATCCATCGACAAGCGCCGCGCCAAGCATTTGCCTGTCGCGGCGATGCTTCTCCAGGAGATTCTGGCCACGGGCCGGCTTGAGGGCGTGACGATCTCTTCCGCCGGGCTTCGTGAAGGTGTCCTGCGAGATGCGCTCGGCGCGCCCGCGCATGACCCCTTGATGGATGGCGCGATCGCGTTTGCACGGCTCGACAAGAACCAGATCCTGTTCGGAGAGGCGCTGCACGAATTCATCGCACCAGCTCTGGCGCCGGAGCCGGACCTGTTCGGATCCCCCGCAGCCGACACGAGAATTGAGAAAGCTGCCTGTATGATGGCAGACAGCGCCGGGCGGTTCCATCCGGATCACCGCTCCATCATGGCGTATGACCAAGCGTTAAGAGCGCCCTATGTCGGGGTCTCGCATAGTGAGCGCGCGCTGATCGCGTATGCGATTGGCTGTCGGTACGAAAAGGATTTCAAGCGGCCTGACGAATATGTCGGCCTGACCACGCCGGAGCAGGATGAGCGGGCCCGACAGATTGGCAGCGCCATGCGTCTCGGAGCGGTGTTCTCCGGACGGTCCGGGCCTATTCTTCAGCGCGCGCGGCTCGTGCGCACACATGACGCGCTGGAATTGCGGGTTTCCAAAGCTGATGCGGCCATGGTGTCTGATACTGTGGAGCGCCGCCTCTCACAGACGGCCAGCCAGCTCCGGCTGAATCCGGATGTGGTCATCAGCTGACGCTAGACGTCAAACAGACGGACCTGCCCCCCTTCGAAGGAAACGGCCAGCTTACCATTCAGCAGGGCCTCTGCCCGCTGTCCGAACATGTCATACCGCCAGCCTGACATGGCCGCGATCTCGTCGCCGGTCTCGCCGCGGGCAATCCGGTCGATGTCGGCGGCATTGGCGATCAGGCGCGGAACCACGTCATTCTCCTCGCTGACATGCTTGAGTAGCACTTTGAGGAGTTCCGGGGCGCCAGCCGGGATCTGGGCATTCTGTACACGCGGACCGAGTTCGGGGGCGAACTTGTCCGGATTGTCGATTGCATCGGTAACCGCTTCGAGCAGGCCCTGGCCAAATTTCGACCGGATGAACCCGTTGGGGACCGCGCGCAGCTGGCCAAACTCGCCTTCGGAGCGAGGCTTCTGGCTTGCGATCTCCTGAATGGCGTCATCCTTCAGGATGCGGCGGCGCGGCTTGTCGAGTTCCTGGGCAAGCGATTCTCGCCAAGCCGCGACAGCTACGACGATGGCCGCATAATCCTTCTTGGGTTTGCGCAGCTTCAGGCGCTGCCAGGCATTGGCCGGGTCGGTATCGTATTTTGCGGGATCTTCGAGGTCTGCCATCTCCTCGCGCACCCAGCCGAGGCGGCCACGGGTCTCGAGCTGGTCGCGCATCTTGAGATACGCATCGCGCAGATGGGTCACATCGCCGAGGGCATAGACGAGCTGTTTCTGGCTCAGCGGGCGGCGTGTCCAGTCGGTGAACTGGCTGGATTTGTCGATCTGCCGCTTCAGTAGGCGCTGGACCAGATTGTCATAAGAGATCGAATCGCCAAGGCCGAGCGCCATGGCGGCAACTTGCGTGTCGAAGATCGGGCCGGGCGGATGGCCGATCAGGCGATTGAAGATTTCAAGGTCCTGACGGGCCGCATGGAACACCTTCACCCGATTGTCCGCGGCGATCAGGTCGAGGAAGGGACCAATGTCCAGATCCTCTGCCAAGGGGTCGATAAGGCCTTCCACGCCGGGCGCGGAGGCCTGGACGAGACAGAGTTCCGGCCAGTATGTGGTCTCCCGATGAAACTCGGTATCGACACAGATAAAGTCGGATTCAGAGAGCTTTCCGCACAGGTCTTCCAGTGCCGACTGCTCAGTAATGGGAGTCAGGGTGTTGTCAGTCATCGCGCGCTTGCGTATCGCATCGCCTTGACAATTGCGAGAGCTTGAATGCCTTTCGCGCTTTTATTTCTGTTGGACCGTATTTCCGGAGAAAGTTTCCGATGCACGCCTATCGCTCCCACACCTGTGGGGAACTTCGCAAGTCCCATGTCGGTGAAACCGTAAAACTGTCTGGCTGGCTTCACCGTCGCCGCGATCATGGCGGGGTGATGTTCATTGACCTGCGGGATCATTACGGCCTGACGCAGATCGTGTTCAATCCGGGCTCACCCGGATTCGGCACGGTTGAGCGCCTGCGTGCGGAGAGCGTGATCACGCTTGAAGGCAAGGTCGTGGCCCGCGATGAGAGCCTCGTGAATCCGAACCTCGCCACGGGTGAGATCGAGGTCGTGGCCGGCGAAGTCACGGTCCAGTCGGAAGCCGCCGAGCTGCCGCTGCCGGTGTTTGGCGAGCCGGACTATCCGGAAGAGATCCGCCTGACGCATCGCTATCTCGATCTGCGCCGTGAGACGCTGCACAAGAACATGATCCTGCGTAGCCAGGTGATCGCCAGCCTGCGTCGGCGCATGCTCGAGCAGGGCTTTACCGAGTACCAGACGCCGATCCTGACGGCTTCGAGCCCGGAAGGCGCGCGCGACTTCCTCGTGCCGAGCCGGATCCATCCAGGCGAGTTCTATGCGCTGCCGCAGGCGCCACAGCAGTTCAAGCAGCTGCTGATGGTGTCGGGTTTTGACCGTTACTTCCAGATTGCGCCGTGCTTCCGCGATGAAGACGCCCGCGCAGATCGCTCGCCAGGTGAGTTCTACCAGCTTGATATCGAAATGAGCTTTGTCACGCAGGAGGATGTGTTCAACGCGATCGAGCCGGTCATGGCGGGCGTGTTCAGCGAGTTTGCTGACTGGGAAGGCAAGGGCCGCAAAGTGCCGGACGGCGCGTTCCCGCGGATTCCTTATGCTGAAGCGATGGCGAAGTACGGTTCCGACAAGCCGGACCTGCGCAACCCGATCGAACTGGCGGATGTGTCCGAATTCTTCGAGGACGACAGCAAGACGAGCTTCGGTATCTTCGCCAAGATCATTGGCGGCGGTGGACGTGTGATCGCGATTCCGGCGCCGAAGGCCGCTGCGGAGAAATCCCGCAAATTCTTCGACGAACTTGATAAGTGGGCAAAGAAAGAGATGCAGGCGCCGGGCCTCGGCTATGCCCGCCTCAAGGAGGCCGATGGCGGCGGTGTCGACAGCCAGGATCCGGTCCTGAAGAATTTCGAGCCTGCCCATCTGGCAGCGCTTCTGGAGAAGCTCGGCCTTGGCGCCGGGGATGGCATCTTCTTCTCTGCCGGGAAGAAAAGTGACGCCTACAAGCTCGCTGGCGCGGCCCGCACCAAGGTCGGCGAAGAGCTGGGCCTGATCGAAGATGGCGTCTTCCGGCTCTGTTGGATCATCGATTTCCCGATGTACGAGTATGACGAAGACAACAAGAAGGTCGATTTCAGCCACAACCCGTTCTCGATGCCCCAAGGCGGGATGGATGCGTTGCTGGCGGCTGACACGGAAGAGAAACAGCTCGACCTGAAGGCCTATCAGTATGACATCGTCTGCAACGGTGTGGAGCTGTCATCCGGCGCGATCCGGAACCACAGCCCGCAACTGATGCTGAAGGCATTTGAGCTGGCAGGCTATGGCCCCAACGTCGTGGAAGCGGAGTTCGGCGGCATGCTGAACGCGTTCCGTTATGGCGCGCCGCCACATGGCGGGATTGCACCGGGTGTCGACCGGATCGTGATGTTGCTGGCAGACGCCGAGAATATTCGCGATGTGACGCTGTTCCCGATGAACCAGCAGGCGCGGGACCTGATGATGCAGGCGCCAAGCCCGGTGGATGAGAAGCAACTCAAAGAGCTGCACATCCGGCTGGCCCCACAAATCAAGTCTTAAACAGATCAGATAGTCATCAATGACTTCAAAAGGCGGAGGGCTAAGCTCTCCGCCTATTTCTTTGACCTGTTGGTTGAGTTTACTTGCTGGCGATGGCCGCAGGCGCTGTCGCCGTGCCGCAGAGAGGCAGGGTGAACGTGGCCGGCAGGCTGGTGCTGAGCGAGACGCACGCGCCCTCGAAGTCAGCAAATTCGGCGCCCTGCATACCGGTCAGGTCGGCATCGATGAACCGCACATCCTTGAAGGAGGCGTTCTGGATCATCGCATTGCGGAGTTGGGCGCCGGTCATGTTCGCGCCATTGAAGATCGCCCCGGTCAGAATGGACTCATTGAGCCAGGCGCCTGTCATGTTTGCTCCTGACAGATCCGCGGCTTCCATGCGGGAGGCAGTCAGGTCCGCCGAGGCGAAATTGGCGCCCACGAGCAGGGCGCCCTGAAGGTTGGCCCCGCGAACATTGGCGCTGCGGAAGTCTGCGCCGGTCGCCTGGATGCCCTGCAGGCGTGCGTCAGACAGGCTCGCGCCGGAAAAGCGGGCCGAGGTCAGGATAGCGCCGCGCATGTCGGCGCTGGTCGCGTCGGCATTCTCGAAATTGGCATTGCTGGCCTGCACGCCGCGCATGAAGGCATATTCCATCTTTGCGCTGGAATAGTTTCCGCCTGCGAGGGACCAGCCTGTCAAATTCTTCCCGGACAGGTCGCACTCGCCGCAGGCACCTGCATAGCCGGGGGACCATGCCACGGGCTGGCTCTGCGCCTTTGCCGACAGGGGGGCAAAGGACATGGCGGATGCGACAAGTAATGCATATACCAAACGGGTCATGCATTATGGATAGCGCCTGATTTTGTTGCTCCAAACTGAACAAACAGTAAGGAGTGTCTAAATCAGCAGAAGTGTTGCAATTCCGCCATGCCTTGGAAAACGGCTATTAACCGAAATCAGGCGCAGAAGACCGTCCCTGTTTATTGAAACCGGCACAGTAATCAGGACGGAATTTCACTCGTATCCTGCAATTCCTGTCCGCACGTGTCGCACTCGGCCTCACCGTCTTCGCTGATCTGGAACACAGTAAAGCTGCCACAATTCGGGCAGGCATCGCTGAGATATTCCGGTGCGTTCAACGAATCCGATTCGCTCTCGTCCTCTGACAGCTTTTCTTCGCGTTTCTTGTCGAGGATGACGATATTGTCGGGCAGCTGCCCGCGCGAGAAGCCCCGCGAGATCAACTGCGCGGCCTCTTCCGTGAATTCGGCCGGCTCGCGCGTCCCGTCGCCGGCGCCCCGGCCAAGGCCGTCATGGGTGACGTCCACTTCGGCCAGGTCGTCCCGTCCCAGATAGGACACGGCCAATTCGCGGAAGATGTAGTCCAGGATCGAGGTGGCCTTGGTGATCCGGTCATTCCCGGTCACGGCCCCGGCAGGCTCGAACCGCGTGAACACGAAGGCATCTACGAATTCTTCCAGTGGCACGCCATATTGCAGCCCGATCGATGTCGCGATGGCGAAATTGTTCATCAGGCTCCGGAAGGCGGCGCCTTCCTTGTGCATGTCGATGAAGATCTCACCGAGCGCGCCATCATCGAACTCACCAGTGTGAAGGTAGACCTTGTGGCCGCCAACGGAGGCCTTCTGGATGTAACCCTTTCGGCGATCGGGCAGGCGTGTGCGGGCATTCTGGCCTTGGCCGGAGGGCCCGACACCGTGGGAGGATTCGTAAGGCACCTCCGCTTCAGTCGCCAACTCGTCTGCAAGTTCAAGAATGCGGTCCATCCGTTCGGCCACTTCCTCATTCGCAGGGGCCCGGATACCAACGAGTAGGGCAGAGAGGCCTGCCGCGATGGCTGTGTCGGCCATGTCGAGGCCGTTGCGGCCGCTGACCCGAATGGTCGTCTGACCTCCAAGCGCATCCGAGCAGGCGGTGGCAAAAGCGATTTCAGCCTCGGCACTGACAGACAGATCGAGTCCGCATTGACGGAAGGCATTTGCGGCCACGTCTTCTGCGGTGCCGTTCACGGAGGCTTCGGCGTTCGCGATGTCCTTTCGGGAGAATCCCATGGCCGAGAGCAGAGCGAGACCGTCCGAATCGAAATTCTCCGGTGCCAGCTTCAGATCTTCGCTGATGATCTCGTCGCCTAGCACCCAGCGCGAGAAGGCGGCATTCAGCGGCAGGCCTTCACTGAGAGCGCGCGAAACACGGTCCAGCGCCGCTTCCGAGAAGCCGCGATCCCGCAGGCGATCCGCGCCGAGGGCGGATTCCAGATCATCCCCACCACAATTGGCGACACTGCCCAGGATGGTGGGCAGGGATTCCGGGGCAGTGCGGGAGATGGCCAACCGGGCGCACCGGGCGAGCGTGGGGCCTTCATCGGAATAGGCCAGAACGGTGCGCACAGGTGCAGCGCCCTCGCTCTCGCAATCCGGCATCAGGTCTGAAAGATCGGCGGAAGGCAGGATCGCGACCGCGCATGACTTCCGGGACGATGCTCTGCGGGCTTCAAGGCCGAGCACCCCAGCATGGGCCGCTGTCAGCGATGTACCGGCAGCGCAGGACTTCACCAGGGCACAGAGTGCGGCCGCCACAGCTCGGCCATCGTCGCTGTCATAGGCAAGGCCCAGTGACAGCACTGCCGCGCCAAGACCGTGAATGACAAGCAGCCCGTCTCCGAGGCTTCTGCCGGCGGCTTCAGCCACCGAGCAAAGGAGATCTGCTTCGAGGCCATCCGGACTGATCGCCAGAGACACATCCAGCAGTCGGCAGGCGAGTCGCGCCGGGGCGAGGTCTTCCTGGGCAAGCAGGATTTCCGCGCCCTCCTTGAGCGCCCCCAGGAGCAGCGCGTCGAATTCCTTGCTGGCGGATTCGGCGCTGAAGACCGCGGTGGGCGGCGGCTGGTTGTTGGCGGCGGCGATTCGCAAGGCATCCGCCGTGCGTACGAACCCGTCCGGTTGGCGCAGGGCTTCCTCGAGAATGTCCTGGGGCAGGCCGGAGGCGATGGCTTCGGCGAGTTCGGCATTACGCGGCGCATTGCCGAGGCGCTCCAGCATCTCGGCGGTGGCGATCTGCGAAGCGCCCAGCAATCCGGCAGAGGCGTAGGCAGACGCGACGTTTCGCAGGGATTCGTCAGTCACCGGCCGACGTCGCCGCCCGGCGGCGCGGAAGGCTGTGCCAAATTCCATCTCCGGAGAGAGCAGGCTGTCGGCCTCGGCGGCCTCCAATATGGACTCAATCTCAGCAGTTTTCATCAAACCCTCCCCGCGAATCATCAGCGAATCACTGGATAAAGCGTGACGGTTCCCGCCAGAGGTATCAACCATTTCGGCTTCAAAATTAGCTGTGCGATCATAAAATCGTGCGTCGCATTGCCTGCGGCTGCCGTATGGATTAACTGCCCGGAAGACGCCATATTACGGCCAACAAGACAGGTCAGGACATCCTTACGATGCTGAAACAGATTTTTACCTGGTGGAGCGGCAATACCATCGGTGCGGCTTTTGATATCAAGCGGCGCTCTGGCTATGTCGGGACCGATGAGTACGGCAACCGCTACTTCGAGGAGCGCAAGCCTTCGCTGGAAGGGCGCAAGCGCCGCTATGTGATGTACAAGGGCCTGGCCGAACCGTCCAAGGTGCCAGCCGACTGGCATGGCTGGCTGCACCACACGATCGACGAGCCGCCGACCAAGTCGCCGCTTACGCGCCGTGACTGGGAAACCGATCACAAGCCCAACATGACGGGCACACCTTACGCCACCAAGCCGAAGGGCAGCCTGTCGACCGGCATGGCCCGCCAGAAGGCCACGGGCGATTACGAGGCATGGACTCCGGATGCGTGAATCACTCTTTGAAACCCTGATCGGCGGCGCGGTTGTTGCCGTGGCAGGCACTTTCCTCTGGTTCGCCATCGACCGGGGCGGAGAGACCCAGTCCCAGGGCGACCAGTATGAGGTCGAGGCGCGGTTCAATAATGTCTCCGGCATCTCGCGTGGGTCTGATGTGCGCATTGCCGGTGTAAAGGCTGGGATCGTCAAAAGCATCGAGGGTGACCCGGAGCGATTCGAAGCGGTCGTGACCATCAGCCTGGATGAGAAATGGGCGCTGCCGGAAGATACCGATGCACGCGTTTCAACAGACGGCCTGCTCGGCGGCGCCTATGTCGCGCTGGAGCCCGGCGGCAGTTTTGACAATATCCCTCAGGATGGGACGGGCGAGATCAAGTATACCCGCGGCAGTGTTGACCTACTGACCCTGTTTGCGTCGTTCGCGTCCGGCAGCGGCGAAGGATCATCCGATCCTGCGACCGAGCCGGCTGCAACGACTGATGACGGCTATCCGGATGAGGACTACCAGTAATGCGAACGCTGGTTTCTGCTCTTGCGCTGACCGCCCTTGTGGCAGGCGCCGCCCATGCGGCCACCTTCGTGAAGAAGGATACGGCAACTCTCCGCGCGCTCGACAAGATCACGGGCCGCTCCACCGACATCAATGTGAAGGTCGGCGAGCCGGTCGTGTTCGGATCGCTCAAGGTGGAATTGCAGGTCTGCTACCAGACACCCCCGGAAGAGGCGCCTGAAAGCGCCGCCTTCCTGAAGATTGCCTCCACCCAGCCTGTTGCCGTCGAGACGATGGAAGCGGCCGTAGATGCAGAAGACGTCGAAACGGTCAGTGAAGACAATCCGGAGCTCTTTTCCGGCTGGATGTATGCGTCATCACCCGGGCTCAGCGCTCTGGAGCATCCTGTCTATGACATCTGGGTGATCCGTTGCGCGGCGCCTGATCCGGTAAAACTCGCGCCTCGGCCCTCAGAAGACGATCCGGAATTCGAATAGAATTTCGTCTCGACGTTCAGGGCTTCCTTGAGCAGTTTCTTGAAATCCTGACGCGGGATTTCCACTAGTCCGAACTGTTCCAGGTGCGGATTGTGAAATTGTGCATCCAGCAGGACGAACTTGTCTTCCAGCAAATGTGCCACCAGATGGACGAGCGCAATTTTGGACGCGTCGGTCGCGCGCGAAAACATGCTTTCACCGAAGAAGGCACCGCCCAGGGCGACGCCATACAGGCCGCCCACGAGCTCATCGCCCTCCCAGCATTCTATCGAGTGCGCGTATCCTTCGCGATGAAGCGTGCTGTAAAGATTCAGGATCGGCGAATTGATCCAGGTGCTTTCGCGGCCCTCTGCGCTTTCGGCGCACATCTCCATCACCCGTGTGAACGCCTGATCGACTGTCACGCGAAAAGGGTCCTGCTTCACTTTGCGAAGCAGGCGCCTGGGCACATGAAATCCTTTGAGCGGAATGATCCCCCGCATGTCCGGATCGACCAGAAACAGATTCGGATCGTTGCGTGCATCGCCCATCGGAAAAATCCCGCGACGATAGCAGGCGAGCAAGTCAGATGAGCTGAATCGCTGCGACATAGCTTTTATATGAACAAGCGCACAAAGTGATGTCTACCCTTTGTCGAGCCTCTCGGCCCGCCAAAGGCGAAAAATTGCCTAGCTCTCGGTATCGGGTTGATTCTCAAGAAACTTTTCGAGCCAGTGAATATTGTATTCACCCGCGAGCACTTCATCATTCTCGACGAGCCGGCGATGCAGGTCGAGGGTCGTGAAGACCCCGCCAATGACCATTTCCTGCAGCGCTCTTCGAAGGCGCATGATGCATTCCCGCCGCGTGCGTCCATGCACGATCAGCTTGCCGATCAGCGAGTCGTAGTGCGGCGGAATCCGGTATCCGGAATAGGCCGCGCTATCGAGACGGACGTCGGGGCCGCCCGGTGCGTGGAAATCCGTGATCAGGCCCGGAGAGGGAACGAAGGTTTGCGGGTGCTCGGCATTGATCCGGCATTCGATGGCGTGGCCGACCAGCATGACATCTTCCTGACGGAAGGAGAGTTGCTTGCCTTCGGCAATCCGGATCTGCTCGCGGACGAGGTCGATGCCGGTGATCATCTCGGTCACAGGATGTTCGACTTGAAGACGCGTGTTCATTTCAATGAAGTAGAACTTGCCGTCTTCGTAGAGGAATTCGATCGTCCCGGCGCCGCGATAGCCGAGCTTTTCCATGGCGCGGGCACAGATGCCGCCGATCTCTTCGCGCTGGGCCTGGTTGAGGGCCGGTGAGGGCGCCTCTTCGAAGACCTTCTGGTTGCGGCGCTGGAGGGAGCAATCGCGCTCCCAGAGGTGCGCGACATTGCCATGCGTGTCAGCAATGATCTGGACTTCGATATGGCGTGGGCCCTGAAGGTATTTCTCCAGGTACACGGCGTCATCGCCAAACGCAGCCTTGGCTTCGGTCTTGGCGGTGCGGACCGCGTTTTCGAGATCGGCTTCGGTCTTGGCGAGTTTCATGCCGCGACCGCCGCCGCCAGCAGAGGCTTTCACCAGGACAGGGAAGCCGATCTTCTTGGCGGCCTTCTTGGCCTCGGCAATCGAAGACAGGGCGCCTTCCGAGCCGGGGACACAGGGCACGCCAGCTTCGATCATCGCGGCCTTGGCCGCGATCTTGTCGCCCATGATGCGGATATGCTCGGCCGTGGGGCCAATGAAGGCCAGCCCATGCGCTTCGACCATTTCGGCGAATTGGGCATTCTCGGACAGGAAGCCATAGCCAGGATGGATCGCGTCGGCGCCGGTGATCTCGGCGGCAGCCAGGATCTGCGACTTCTTCAGATAGCTTTCGGAGGATGGCGCAGGCCCGATGCAGACGCTTTCGTCTGCGAGGCGCACAGCCATGGCGTCACTGTCCGCTTCGGAATGGACCACGACTGTGGACAGGCCCATTTCCTTGCAGGCGCGGTGAATCCGCAGCGCGATCTCACCGCGGTTTGCGATGAGAACCTTCTTGATGACAGGTTGGTCAGCCATATTACTCGATCAGTATGAGAGCTTCGCCATATTCGACTGGCTGGGAATCCGAAACGTATATTTCCTTCACGATGCCCGCCTTGTCGGCCTCGACCGGATTGAACGTCTTCATCGCTTCGACGAGAAGGACTGTATCGCCCTTCTTCACCTTGTCGCCAACAGCCACGAATTGTTTCGCGCCGGGTTCGGGCGACAGATAGACTGTGCCGACCATGGGAGACTTGATTGCCTTGTCAGACGCCGCAGGCGCAGCGACCGCGTCGGCGATCGGTGCTGCAGCAGGGGCGGCTGCGACAGGGGCCGCTGCCGGGGCGGCCATGGCGGCCTGAACGACAGGCGCAGCAGGCTTGCTTACGCGGATGCGCAGGCCTTCATGTTCAACTTCAACCTCGCCGAGGTCTGCTTCCCGCAGAATGGCTGCGAGTTCCCGGACAAGTCCGGTATCCAGCTTGTTCTTGGTGGTGCTCATGGGATGTCAGGTCTCTTATTTGCCCGTCAGGGTCTTTGCCGCCATTAGCGCCAGCTCATAACCATAGGCACCAAGGCCTGCAATCGTGGCCTTCACGGCGGGGGAAACATAATTCACCTGGCGGAACGCCTCGCGCGCCGCAGGATTCGACAAATGCACTTCAATTACAGGGATCTTGCACGCTTTCAGCGCATCGTGAAGAGCAATGGAGGTATGTGTGTAGGCGGCCGCGTTCAGAATGATTGCGGACCCTTGTTCGGATGCCTCCTGGATCCAGCCGACCAGTTCGCCTTCATGATTCGTCTGGCGCAGCTCCAGAGCGGTTCCGTCTGCCAGAGATTCAAGGCGCGCATGGATGTCGGCCAGCGTGTCTTTCCCGTAAATCTCCGGCTCACGTGAGCCGAGAAGGTTGAGGTTCGGGCCTCCGAGGACATATACGGGCTTGGACATAGTGTTCCGTCTTGCTCTGTAACGCCCGGCAAGGCAAGGGGGCCGGTGAACGGAGAAAACCCGAATGTTGATTACAGTCAATGGCGAGTCTCGCGAAGTCGAACCTGGCACGACGCTTGCCATGCTGGCGCTTCAACTGGCAGGCGAGTCGGGCCGCGATCAGCGGGGGATTGCGATCGAACGCAATCTGGAGATTGTCCCGAAATCGGAACATGCCAGCACTGTGATTGAAGCGGGTGACCGTATAGAACTGGTCCAGTTCGTGGGGGGCGGCTGACCGCCTTCTACCTCAATCCGGTACCCCTCCTATTCTTTTGACGACCAGACAGGCCAGAATTTTGACAGATCCCCTCATCATCGCCGGCAAATCCTATAATTCCCGCCTGATCGTGGGCACGGGAAAGTACCAGTCCTACCAGCAGAACGCAGAAGCGGCGCGGGCAGCGGGGGCGGAGATCGTTACGGTCGCCCTGCGGCGAGTGAACCTGTCCAATCCCGATGAAGAGCGGCTGACCGACTTCGTGAAGCCGGATGAATTCACCTATTTGCCCAACACTGCCGGCTGTTACACGGCGGACGAAGCGGTCCGCACCCTGCGGTTGGCGCGGGAAGCCGGGGGCTGGAATCTGGTGAAGCTGGAAGTGCTGGCGGACCAGAAAACCCTCTATCCGAACATGCCGGAAACGCTTGAGGCGGCCAAAGCCCTGATCGCCGACGGGTTCGAGGTCATGGTCTATTGTTCCGATGACCCGGTCTACGCGAAGATGCTGGAAGATGCCGGGTGTTGCGCGATCATGCCGCTTGGCAGCCTGATCGGGTCCGGACTTGGCATCATGAACCCGGTAAATATTCGCCTGATCGTCGAACAGACGCGCGTGCCGGTGATCGTGGATGCGGGCGTGGGTACGGCCTCTGACGCCGCCATCGCGATGGAGCTTGGCTGCGACGGCGTACTGATGAACACGGCCATTGCCGCCGCAAAAGATCCCATCCGCATGGCCAAGGCCATGAAACATGCCGTGATCGCAGGCCGCGAATCCTATCTCGCCGGCCGGATGCCCAAGAAGATGTATGCCGATCCGAGTTCCCCGCTCGCCGGCCTGATCTGATCAGAACAGGGCGAGCCCCGCATACAGAACCAGGCACATCAGGAATCCGACCACGCTGATCAGCGTGGTGGAGACGGTCCAGGTGCGCAGCGTCTCGCCAGGCGTTATGCCGAAGATGCGCCCCACGAGCCAGAAGCCGCTATCATTCACATGACTGCCGGTCGTGGCCCCCGCGGCGATGGCGATGGCGACGATACCAAGCTGTGGGGCAGAGAGACCAGCCAGGGCCACGATGGGGGCTGTGAGCCCGGCGGATGTGATCATGGCGACCGTCGAACTGCCCTGCGCGAGGCGCAGGATGACGGCCAGCACATAGCCCGCGAGCAGGGGGCCAAAGCCCATGCCGAGCGCAGCATTTGCGATCTGCTCCCCCGCGCCTGTGTCGACCAGTACTTGCTTGAACGCGCCGCCCGCGCCGGTGACAAGGATGACAGCGCCGGTCGGCTCAAAGGCGCGGGCCATCGCATCCGACATCAGTTTGCGGCTATGCACGGTCTTTGGATAAAGCAGCAGCCAGGACGCGCCGCACGCAATCAGGAGTGCGCTGAACGGGTGCCCGACAATTTCCAGGACATATCTGATTGGGCCTGATGGCAGGATATCGGCGAGCGTGCCCAGCAGGATCAGGATGAGCGGCAGCGTAATGAGGAAGATCGCCCGCTCCGGCTGTGGGGCTGGGCGGTCGGCTTGGGTGTCAATATCGTCCAGTTCGAAGGCGGGATTGCCGATTGGCATCCGGCTGCGATTATCCAGGAAGATCGCGAAGAGCGGCCCAGACACGGCGAGCGCCATGCCCCCGGTAATCGCGCCGAACAGGATGACCCAGCCCAGATCGGCGCCGATCAGTTCCGCGATGGCGATAGGCCCCGGTGTTGGCGGCAGGAAGGCGTGGCCGACAGCGAGGCCCGCCATCAGGGGCAGGCCGAGCGACATGGCCGGCTTGAGCCGCTCATGGGCCATGGTCAGGATCAGCGGCGCAAGAATGATGAGGGCGACATCAAAGAAGACGGGTGTCGAGGCCAGAAGTCCGATGCCGGCAATCTTCCATTGATTGGTCTTGAAGCTGGATGTGTTGGACAGCTTCGAGGCAAGCGCATCGAGGGCGCCCGAAGCCTGAAGGATGGCGCCAAACAGAGCGCCGAGGCCAATCACGGTGGCGATGAAGCCGAGCGTTCCTCCCATGCCGCTGGCCAGGGTGGCGTAGGCTTGCTCCGGCGCCATTCCAGCGGCCAGCGCGCTGAATATGCTGACCAGCAGCAATGCGGCGAATGCATTCAGCCGCGCGCGCAGGATGAGCACGAGCAAGGCGGCAATACCGAATCCGGTTGCGAGCAGCGGCCGGTAAACGGTGAGGGCTTCGCTCAGCTCCATGCGAGACCGGTTGCCTTCGTCCGGATACGCACCAAAGTATCGTGAGCTGTCATGTAGAGCGTCTGGCCATCCGCGTCGCCGAAGCAGCAATTGGCCGTGGCCTTGCCGGTATTGATCCGCGCGAGGGGTTTGCCCTCCGGGGAGAGGAGGAAAACGCCGCCGGGACCGGTTGCGAAAATATGCCCGGAACTGGCGACTGCCATGCCGTCGGGTAGGCCCGGCGCAAACTCTGACATGAACGGTTTGGCGTCGAACAGGACAGAACTGGACGTGCCATCCGGAGACATGCGCAGGATGACCGGCTGGTCCGGGTCAGACTGGCTGACATAGAGGGTCTGGCTGTCGGGCGACAGGGCCACGCCATTCGGGAAGGTCATCGTGTCGATGAGACGTGTGAGGGTGCCATCCGGCAACAGACGATAGACGCCATTGGCATCCTGCTCCTTCAGAGGCGAGTCATTCATACCCTCCAACCCATAGGGCGGGTCGGTGAAGAACAGGCTGCCGTCAGGTCCTTCAACGATGTCGTTGGGGCTGTTGAATTTCTTGCCATTGAAGGTCGCGGCGAGGGTTTCTCGCTGACCGGTCGTGAAATCCATCTTTTCGATGGCGCGTCGTCCATGATTGCAGATAAGCAGCGAGCCATCCTGCGCGATGGCAAGTCCATTGGCGCCGGGCTCACGGAACCCCGTCGTTTCCCCGAGCGCGACACCCGATGGGTTCAGGAACTCCGTCGCGCCGCCGCCCTCAGACCATTTCCAGGCGATATTGCCCGGCACGTCCGTGAAATAGAGACAATTGCGGGCCCGGTCCCATACCGGCCCTTCGCTCCATGTATAGCCGGAGGAGAGGGTCTCAATCGGCGCCGAGGCATCGATCAGGCTCGTGGCGGCCGGGTCAAAAATCTCGATATGCGATACCGAAGGCGCTGGGTCCGTGCGTGTCGCACAGGCTGAGAGCAGGGTGGCTGCGGCGGCAGACCCCATGAAGCCGCGTCGTGTCTGGATCATTCTACGGAAATCCTTGTTGCGATGGCACTGGCTGGTACGCCTGTCTCGCGTCCCTCGGTGATCTCGATGTCGGCGCGGCTGCGTATATCGTCCGCAGAGGCGCCCACCATGAATTCAATCTTCCCAGGTTCGACCACCCAGCCGGTTCGCGCGCCATACAGCGCCGTCTGGTCAGGTGAGAGGGTGAAGGTCACCGTACGGAAGTCTCCTGCCGGAATGCGCGTCCGCGTGAAGCCTCTGAGTTCCCGCTTCGGTCGGGCAATGCTCGCCAGCGGGTCCCGCATGTAGAGCTGGACCACCTCGTCCGCATCGACATCACCGGAATTGGTCACGCGGACACTGAGGACGATGTCGCCATTGCTTTGGACGGCGCTGGTAAGGTCACCATAGTCAAAGCTGGAATAGCTGAGCCCATGTCCGAAAGGAAAAAGCGGGGTGATCGGAATATCGATGAACCGGTTTGTGTCTTTCGACAGGTCCGCGTCAGCGGGGCGCCCGCCCGGATATTCGGAATAGGTGTGTGGCACTGCGCCGGTGCGACGCGGGAACTCGATGGGCAAGCGACCTGCTGGTGAGACGTCACCCCAGATCACGTCTGCCAGTGCGTTCCCTGCTTCCACGCCCAGCATCCACGCATTGAGCACGGCATCGGCGGCTTCGGCCTCCTGCTCGATCGCGAGCGGCCGTCCTGTCACGAGAATGATCGTCACAGGCTTTCCGGTCTCGAAGATGGCATTGGCCAAATCGGTCTGGTTCTTCGGCAGGGAAATGTCGGACCGGCTGCGCGCTTCACCGGAGAGATCGAAATCCTCTCCGATCACCAGCAAGACCTGGTCGGCGGCCATGGCTGCATCCACAGCCTCTTCAATTGAAGACTCCACATCTATTGAGGGATGCGCGCCGGCCGCATAGGTGACGGTCGTGCCGTCCGGCGCGTTCTGCTGCAAGCCTTCAAGCAGGGAGACGACGTCTTCCGTCTTTCCCTGCGCGCGCCAGGAACCGAGCTGGGTCAGCTTGTCCTCTGCGAGGCCGCCAATCACGGCTACGCTTTGTGGCGCCTTTGAGAAGGGCAGGGTCTGGTCATCATTCTTGAGCAGCACCATCGACCGGACTGCGGCGTCGTGCGCAGCCTGGCGGTGGGCATCGCTGAGCAGGGTGGCCGTCTCCCGCTCAGTGTCGTGATAGGCCATCGGATTGTCAAAGAGGCCAAGGCGTTCCTTTGTCGTCAGGATGCGAGCCACGGCTGCGTCAAGATCGTGCGCCAGACAGTCATCCTGCTGCACGGCGTTCTTGATGCGGGTTGGCAGGACCATGCTGGTCATGTCCATGTCGACCCCGGCGCGCAAGGCGAGGACGCCTGCCTCTTCCTCGGTTTCGGCGACGCCATGATTGATCAGTTCGGCCACCGCGTTCCAGTCGGACACGATCATGCCGTCAAAGCCCCATTCGCCGCGAAGGACATCGTCTATGAGATATTCATTGGCCGTCGACGGAACACCTGCCACGTCATTGAAGGCGGTCATCATGGAGCCTGTGCCGGCTTTAGTCGCCGCGTAGAAGGCCGGTAGATAGGTTTCCATCAGGCTCTGTTCGCTGATGTCAGCAGATCCATAGTCCCGTCCGCCGGTGGGTACACCATAGGCCCCGAAATGCTTCGTGGCGGCGAGGATCGTGTTCGGTGCGGCAAGGCTGTCGCCCTGGTATCCTTCGACCTGGGCCACGGCCATGCGGGAGCCGAGATACGGGTCAGCGCCCGCGCCCTCGACAATCCGTCCCCAGCGGGGGTCTCGGGCGACATCCACCATGGGCGCGAAGGTCCAGTGCAGGCCTGACGCAGACGCTTCATCGGCGGAAATTGCGGCGGCATCCTTCCACACGGACGGATCCCATGACGCGGCCATGGCCAGCGGGACAGGGAAGATCGTGCGGTAGCCGTGGACCACATCCATCGCAAACAGGAGCGGAATGCCGAGCCGGCCTTCTTCAACTGCCACTTTTTGAAGTTCCCCGAGGGGCTCGGCGCCCGCGACATGCAGGTAGGAGCCGATCTGCCCGCTCCGGACCTTGTCGAGCTCTTCCGGGGTCAGTTTGGAATTGAGCGATTTGCTGCGACCGCCAGCGGCCTGATTGAGCTGACCCAGCTTCTCGTCAATCGTCATGTGCGAGACCATCGACTGCACCCGTTCCGAGGCGCTGGTCAGGCTCACATTCGCTGAGCAGGCTGGCGTTTCGGAACTGGCCGGCGTGGTCGCAGGCGTTTCGGCAGCATATTGTGTCGGTGTGGCGCAGGCGGATGCCAGCAGTGTGGCTGACAAGAAGCTGGCCGCAACGGCACCCCTCGTGCCCGTGTGAGCATCGGTCATGATTTCCTCCCCATGAGTGCCGCGTCAGACGCGTTTTCCTTAGGGCAATCATTGGGGGAGTGGAGATTTATGTCAACGCTAACATTTTGGCGTCTGCAAACCGCCACGCCGGTCTGAGGCTGACGCAGTCGTGTGGGTCAGCGTGAAGGCTAGGCTTTGACGAGGCCAATCTCGCGCAGGCGCTCCATCAGGTAGTCTTGAGCGGTGATTGGCGTCTCGGCCTTGCCCCCTTCAGCCACGCAACCGGGCAGGGCCTCGATCAGGTAATCCTGATTGAAATGCAGGAAGAAGGGGGTGGAATAGCGCGGGAATTTTGCGCGTTCAGGCGATGGGTTCAGCACGCGGTGCGTGGTCGATGGCAAGACCCCGCCGGTCAGGCGCTGCAGCATATCCCCGCAATTGATCACCAGCGCGCCGGCAGGCGGATTGACATCCAGCCATTCGCCAGACTTGTGGAGGACCTGAAGTCCGGCTTCTTCGGCGCCAAGCAGCAGCGTGATCACATTAATGTCTTCATGCGCCCCAGCACGGACCGTGCCTTGGGGTGGCGGGGTCTGCTGCGGCGGATAGTGAAGCAGGCGCAGGATGGAATTGCCGAAATTGACCTTGTCATCGAACCAGCTCTCGGAGAGACCGAGATGGAGCGCGACGCCCTCCAGGATTTCCCGGCCCATCTCGTCCAGCGCGTCGAACAATGCCCGCGTTGCTGCGTCAAAGGTCGCGACTTCCGAAACGCTCGGCGTATCCGCCATGGTGTCGCGATAGGGGCTGTCCTCCGGCAGGGCGCGGCCGGTGTGCCAGAATTCTTTCAGATCGGCATGGGCATTGGCCTTGGCGTTCTCCGTGCCAAAGGCGGTGTATCCGCGCTGGCCGCCGCCTTCGCGTCCGTCATATTTCAGCTTTGTCGCGTCCGGCAGAGCAAAAAAGCCCTTGGTTGCCTCAAGATTGCGATCAATGACGCCCTGATCGACCGTATGTCCCGACACCACCGCAAAGCCGGTTTCCCGGAAGGATTGGCACAGGGCGTCGCCGAATGCCTTCTTATCGGACTTGAAGAGATCAAATGGAACGGGTTTGAAATAATCGGTCATCATGGTCGGGGTCTCTGGCAGGATACGATCCCTAGATTAGCACAGAGCGCGGTGCGGGCCATACGTAACCCCACATAGGACGCAGTGCGGTGCGGGGCGTGCCCAGCGGGGTCCAGGACAAGAGATTTTGACCGCTCCACCGAACTCAGGGGCTTGCGATCAGGATTGGGTTTCTCTAGACCCCATATTCCGCGCTGGAGAGGTGGCCGAGTGGCTGAAGGCGCGCCCCTGCTAAGGGCGTATACGTTAACGCGTATCGAGGGTTCGAATCCCTTCCTCTCCGCCAGCCCGCCTCCCTCAACATCCTGATACATCCCTGAATATACTGAAACTATTCGGTATTTCGGAATATCCGCGCTTCTGGGAATCTTGATTTGCTGCACATTTTGCTGCACAATTTGCTGCACAAAAGGGATTCGGACATGCCCGTATTCAAGCGTGGGACGACCTACCAGCTGCGTCGGCGTGTTCCCCGCCGGTATCATGGCGTTGAGACAAGACGCACCGTCTGGATCAGCCTGCATACAGATTCCGAAAGCCTTGCGCAGAGCAAGGCAATCCATGCTTGGGAACAGCTCATCGAGGCGTGGGAGGCGCGTCTGGCAGGCAGGTCAAGCGATGCTGACGAACGCTATGCCGCTGTTCAGGAACTCGCCAGCCTGCGGGGATATCGCTATCTGCAGGCGGACAGGGTTTCGCAATTGCCGCTAGAAGAACTGGTTGAGCGTATCGAAGCCATACAAGGTGGGGGCGACGTGCCGGATGCGGTCGAGGCTGCCTCTTTGCTGGGAGGTGTCGAGAAGCCGGAGCCGACGCTTGAAGCAGCGCTCGACCTTTATTGGTCCCTGGCCCGGGAAAAGGTAATCGGTAAGAGTGAGGACCAGATCAGGCGCTGGCGAAATCCCCGTATCAAAGCAGTGCGCAATTTCGTGTCCGTGATCGGCAACAAGCCGATTGCAGCCATCACACGCGATGACATGCTGGATTTCAGGCAGCACTGGCTCGAACGGATCGAGGCAGGCGAGGTTACGCCCAATACCGCAAACAAGGACCTGATCCATCTCGGTGATATCCTGAAAACGGTGAACAGGATGAAGCGGCTCGGGATTACGCTGCCGCTCGGGGAATTGTCCTTCCGGGAAGGTGAGAAGCGGACTCGTCCACCATTCAGTACAAAATGGATTCGTGAGAAATTGCTGGCCCCGCATGCGCTGGACGGCCTGAATGAGGAAGCCAGAGCCTTGCTGCTCGGCATGATCAATACCGGATACAGGCCCTCGGAAGGTGCAGCTCTGACCTCCGACACGATCCGGCTGGATCATGACGTGCCGCATGTCTCGATCGAACCGGCGGGCCGGCAGCTCAAGACCCATTATTCCAGGAGGATCATCCCCCTGGCCGGTGTGTCCCTGGAGGCATTCAGAGCCTTCCCGAATGGTTTTCCGCGCTACCGCAACAGCAGTGCCACCCTGTCTGGGGCCGTCAACAAATTCCTGAGAGAGAATGCCCTCTTGGAAACACCGGAGCATTCTTTCTATTCTATCCGTCATGCGTTCGAAGATCGCATGATCGCAGCTGGCGTAGATGACCGTATCCGCCGGGACCTGTTCGGCCATCGCCTGGATCGCGAACGCTATGGGAAGGGCGCGTCCCTTGAACATTTGGGCCGGGTCGTGAAAGACCTCGCCCTCTAGGGGGCAAGGTCTTCTGGCTCGATGCGAGATAATTGGACAACCGGATCTGGCGGGACTGACGCAGATCCCGCTCTAACTCGAGGCGTTCGAGGATGGGCCAATACATCTCCCCTGTTTCCTGGATCAGGAGCGCGACCGTCTGAATGGCCCGTTCAATCCGGTTCAGTTCGATCATATCCAATCCTGATCCGCTGCTGCCGCTCCCGGCTCAGTTCAGTTTCTGCCGGTTCCAGACCAGCACGCCGCTGCCATCTTCTTCCTTTTCAAAGAACGCAGCCCGCAGGGGCTTGTCGAATCCCGGATCGTCAAGCTTGACGGCGAGATAAGGCGTCTCGCCATCCTTGCTCTCCTCGCGCCAGGCCGCGCCGAGTTCTGCGCCTCCTGCGAAGATGCGGTAGTCCGGACCGGCCTCTGCCTTGTCGGTCACCGGGACCATCTGGGCCTTCACATTGATCGTCATGGTCCGGATCGTTCCGGTCCATTTGCCATCCTTCTGGCGGAATGTGCCAATCGTCGCCATCATGTATCTCCTTTGCTGGCTCTGGCATGAAGGGCCTTGCGGGCCCGCTTGAACCCGGCATCCGAACTGAGGAACATCTCCAGCATGACGGGCACCAGGGTTTCGGGTTTCTCTTGCGCGCCATAGGTTTCGGCATAGATCGCGGCATAATCGGCGAGTGCGCAAGCGAGGTCTGGCTCGACGGACACGCTAAGTTTCACAGGCGTCCTGTCCGGAAGTTGTCCTATGCGAAGACTCATGGCCGGCCTCCTTCGGAATAGGGCCATAGCACCAGATCACGCGTCACGATCACCCGAACGGGCCAGCCGGGCCGGATACGGATCGTCGGCTGAATGCCAAGGTTTCGGTCTACGACGCGCTGACCGGCCTCGGAGACGCTATCCCCGAACCCGCGCCGGATCGCCCGCTCGATATCATCGGCATCGGAACCGAGTTCCGACCCGATGCCGAGCAGGGTCGCCAGTCCTGCGGCAGCAAACACGCGGTCCCAGTGATGGTCCGTCCGGTCAGACACGCCCGCATATCCCTGCGCATCGGCCGCCGGTTCGGAAATCTGTAGCGAGCTGCCATCCGGCAGGATGATCCGGTCCCAGACCAGCAGCGCGCGTTCCTGACCGAACGAGACGTCGGACTGGTAGCGCCCGATCAGGCGCGCCCCCTGGGGGATGAGCAGATGCGCACCGCTCACCGTGTCATAGACCGGCTGGGTTACCTGCGCGATGACATTGCCGGGCAGATCGGAGTTCAGCCCTGTGACAAGCGAGGCCGGGATCAGTGTACCTGCCATCACCTGATAGGGTGAGACCGGGGTCTCGACATCATGCGGGTTGTAGATGTCGCCATCCCGCTTCTCCGCCGCGAACGCGATCTTCTCCGCCTGAAGATTCTGGTCCGGCGAGTTCCCAAAACCTGGCGCGCCTGTGCTCTGGGCAGCCAGCGCCAGCCGTTCCGAGCCAAGCGTTTTCGAGAGGCCGCCCGGTGCAGA
>DHZF01000036.1 GCA_002414505.1 Hyphomonas sp. UBA5111
GCGATCCTTCCCGATGGCAAGGTGGAGGGCAAGCTGCCGCCGGTTCATTTGTGGAATCCTGACCGCTCGGCCGATATCGGCATGGAAATCCGCGCCGATGGCAGCTGGTGGCATGATGGCGACCGGATAAACCGCGAGCGGTTGGTGAAGCTGTTCTCGCGTATCCTGCGCAAGGAAGAAGACGGTTCGATCTGGCTGGTCACGCCCTACGAAAAAGTGATCGTCCATGTCGCCGACGCGCCCTTCATCGCCGTGCGCGTGGAGCGGGCAGGGGAGGAAGGGCCGCACCAGACACTGGCCTTCGTGACCAATCTGGGCGATGTGACGCTGGCAGGGCCAGACGCGCCGCTGCGCGTCGAGACCGATTCCGAGACCGGAGAGCCTTCCCCCTATGTATTGGTGCGCGGCCAACTCGAAGCCAAACTTGCCCGGCCCGTCTTTTACGAGCTTGCCAATATGGCGGAGCCGGCGCCGGATGGCTCCGACACGCTGGGCGTCTGGAGTCAGGGCGCCTTCTTCCCCCTCGGCCCGGCAGGCTGACCTGGCATGAGGTGGGAGGGACTTGATGATTTCCTGTCGCGGGTTTCGGACCGGCTGGACCCGCCGCATGGGGAAGGGCGGCTGACCGAATATGGCGATCTCGACTTCCTGACGCCCGAAGAATTGGCGGTGGTCCGCCCGGCGGCCGTGCTGGTCGGCGTGATCCCGCGCAAATCCGGCCCGACGGCGCTGCTGACCCTGCGCCCCGACACAATGGCCAATCATGCCGGCCAGGTCGCCTTTCCGGGCGGCAAGATCGATCCCATCGATGTGGACGAGGTCGCCGCCGCCCTGCGCGAGGCCGAGGAAGAGGTCGGCGTGAACCCGTCAGACGTGGACGTGCTGGGCCGCAGCGCGCCCTATGTCACAGGCACCATGTTTCGCATCACCCCGGTCGTTGGTCTGCTGCCGGCGGATTTCGAGCCGAAGCCCGACCCGACCGAGGTCGCAGACGTGTTCGAGACCCCGCTCGATTTCCTGATGAACATTGCCAATCACAAGGTCGGCAGTGCGGTCTATAATGGCCAGGAACGGAAATTCTACGAGATGCCACATGGCGGGTTTCGCATCTGGGGCGTGACTGCCGGGATCATCCGGAAACTGTATCATACACTGTACGACGATTGATCCGGGCCGGTTTTAGGGGTTTGCTCAATCCATCCACCCCTTATCTAGGGTGTAGCAATTGGAGGGAAAGACACATTGGCCGGACGTATCGTCTTCGAGCTGTTCATCTTCTCGATCCCGTTCCTCGTGTTCGGGCTCTACCTGTTGGCGACGACGAATGCCGAACAGGAGGGCAAGCGGAAATGGCCCATCAACATCCTGTTCCTGTGCGGCATCGGCCTCGCCACGGTAGCTTGGTTCATTCTGATCCTGATGGAGCCGAAGGAGCGTGACATCTGCCACGAGCCGGCCCGTATGGAGAATGGCAAGCTGATCCCGGCCCGCGACTATCCTTGCGAGCATGATGTGACCAATGTCGGCGTTCCCCGTGAACGCGACAGTGTCCGTTCTGCGCGGGGCGCGACCGGGCCCGGCACGGATACCCATGATGCCGGCGAGATCCGCGCAACGGCGCCGGATACCGAAGATGCCGCGCGCCGGGAGGAAGAGCCTGTGATCCTGGCCCCGGACCCCGATGCCGACACACCGGAGATCGTGCGGCCGGACGATGACACGGACTGACCTGACGACCGCGCCTTGGCTGGATTGGCCGGGCACGCGCGCCGTGATGGCAGCGCTGGAAGCCGCGCGGGCCGATGGCGCGCGCTTCGTCGGCGGCTGTGTGCGCAATGAATTACGCGGCGTGCCGGTCGATGACATCGACATCGCCACCCAATTGAAACCGGAGGAAACCCTGGCGGCGCTGGAAGCGGCGGGCATTCGCGCCATTCCGACCGGGCTGGAGCATGGCACCATCACCGCCATCTATGAGGGCCGCCCCTACGAGATCACCAGTTTGCGCCGCGATGTCGAGACCGATGGCCGCCGCGCCGTGGTCGCCTTCACAGAGGAGTGGGCTGAGGATGCCGAGCGCCGCGATTTCCGGCTCAACGCCATCTACGCCGCCGCCGATGGCAACCTGCATGAGGTGGTGCCGAACTCGGTGCAGGATGCCATTGATGGCCGGGTGATCTTCATTGGCGACGCCGACCAGCGCCTGCGTGAGGACTATCTGCGCATCCTGCGCTTCTTCCGGTTCAATGCCTGGTATGGCGCGGGCATGGATGCCGACGGACTTTCTGCCTGTGAACGGCAAAAGGATGGGCTCGCAAAGATTGCCTCCGAGCGGATATGGAAGGAATTGAAACGCCTGATGGAAGCGCCGGACCCGTCCGAAGCCATGCTGGCCATGGAAGAGACGGGCGTGCTGGAAGCCGTGCTGCCCGGCGCGAGCGCGTCGGAATTGCCGTCCCTGGTCTCGGTGGAGCAGGGGGCCAGCCTCACGCCAGACCCGCTGCAGCGCCTGATGGCCATGATGACCCGCCGCGCGCGCGATGTGGCGGCGGTCACCTCACATCTCCGACTGTCGAATGCCGAAGCCCAGCGCCTGACCGGCTGGGCCGACCCGGCGCTGTCCCATGTGCTGGGCGCGCAGCCGGAGGCGCTGCGGCGCCTGTTCTATCGCTTCGGGACGCGCACCGTGCTGGACCGCGCCCTGATCGAGGCAGCGCAAATCTCCGGGACTGAGGCCTATCAGGCCCTCCACACGGCCGCGTCCGATTGGCAGAAACCGGACTTCCCGCTCGGCGGCGCGGACGCGCTGGCCGCAGGGCTCAGCGGCCCGGCTGTGGGCGAAACTCTCCGCGCGCTGGAGGAAGACTGGATCGCCTCGGATTTCAGCCTGTCGCGCAGCGTCCTGCTGGCGCGCCTCAGTTCGCAAACAGGATGAACGCGTTCAGATAACTGGCAAAACTGACCCAGGCGAGATAGGGCAGCTGCAACAGCGCGGCGAGGTGCGAATACCGCCAGAAATCTTGCATCATCGCCACGATCAGCAACCAGAGCGCCACGAGAACGCCGAGCGCCAGGGCAACCTCATTCATCCCGAAAAAGGCGAGGCTCCAGCCCGCATTGAAGGCCAGCATCGTGTAGTAGAGCCCAAGCGGGCTGACCGCGCGGTCGAACGAGCCGGCCCGCTCCAGCACCAGCAGGGCGCCCGCCGCCATCAGCACGAACAGAGCCGGCCAGACGAGCACGAAAAGGATATCGGGTGGGGTGAGGACCGGCTTGTTCAGCGCGTCGTACCAAGGGTCGGAACTGCCGCCCGAAATCACTGCTCCTGCCGCGGCGGCTGTCACCGTCGCTAGCAGGAGCAGTATCCCTGCCCCCCAGGGAAAGGCTTTCGCGCTGGTCACCATCGACCACGCTTATACCTCCGAATGAAGTTTTCGTCATTTCCGAAACGTTAATTCGGCCCTCAATGCCCTGAACGTCATCGATTTTTCGATCCTCTGCCCAAATTCCGGACGGGAATCGTCCCGGCAGAATGCCTGCCTATGGCCATTTCACGACAGGGGGCATGGAGGAGAGAATGCTCGTTACATTACCGCCGGTTTTCAGGCCGAAGGTCGTGCCACGGTCGTAGAGCAGGTTGAACTCGACATAGCGGCCGCGCTGGATCAGTTGTTCCTCGCGCTGGGCCTCGCTCCAGGTCTTGTTCATGCGCCGGGCAACCAGTTTCGGGTAGATCTCCGCGAACTGCATGCCGACCTGCTGGGTGAAGGCGAAATCGACCTCCCAGTCGCCGGTATTGAAGCGATCATAGAAGATGCCGCCGGTACCACGCGGCTCGTCCCGGTGGGCGAGATGGAAATAGGTGTCGCAGGTCTCTTTCATCTGCGCGTAGTCGGCGCCCGAATGCGTGTCGCAGGCAGCCTTCATGGCGGCGTGGAAATCGACCGTGTCTTCAAAGTCCTGATCGCGCTGATAGTCGAGCAGGGGATTGAGGTCTCCGCCGCCCCCGAACCAGGACTGGCTGGTCACCAGCATGCGGGTATTCATGTGCGCGGCAGGCACTTTCGGATTGCGGGGATGCGCGATCAGCGAAATGCCGGAGGCCCAAAAGCGGCCATCTGACTTGTCCGCGCCGGGAATCTGCGCCGCAAAGGCTTCGGAGAAGGTGCCGTGGACTTCCGAGAAGTGAACCCCGACCTTTTCAAACACCTTGCCGCGCATCAGGCCCATGCGGCCGCCGCCAAGGTCTTCGCTGCCGTCGCCGCGTTTCCACTCGGTCAGCTCGAACCGGCCGGGCTCGCCGGAATACAAAGGCCGTTCGGCGGCGTCTTCCAGCGCCTCCAAGCGGGCGCAGATGTCTTCCTGCAGCGCGCGGAACCAGTCGCGGGCGCGGGTCTTCTTCGTTTCGAGATCACCATCCATCATGGCGCGACACATGGCGCTTGGACTGCGACACTTGCAAGCGCCCTGTTGTCACAGGCGCCAAGTCAGGATAACGCGCTGCGGATAGTAGTTTATGGGGAGGCACC
>DHZF01000033.1 GCA_002414505.1 Hyphomonas sp. UBA5111
CTGTTCGCGGGTCTGAGAGACGCCCTGTCGCCCGCCGCCGTCGACTGGATGGTCAAGGCGTTGCAGATCATCCTCATCGTGTTGGGCCTCGGCGCTGTCGCAGAGCAATGGGGTATTCAGATCGCGCCCTTGCTGGCTGGTCTTGGCGTGCTCGGCATCGCCGTCGGCCTCGGCGCGCAGGATTTGTTCAAGAACCTCATCTCCGGCCTGCTGATCATATCCGAAAAGCGCTTCGTTCCCGGCGAGTGGGTCAAGGCGGACGGTGTGGTCGAGGGCACGGTGGAGAAAATCAATTTCCGTTCGACATTGATCCGCCGGTTCGACAAGAGCCCGGTCTATGTTCCCAACAGCGCACTGTCAGATGCGGCCGTGACCAATTTCTCCCGCATGACACACCGGCGCATCAAATGGGTAGTCGGCGTGGAATACCGCACGACCGTGGATCAATTGAAATATATCCGCGACGAAATCGAGGCCTGGCTCTGGAATGATGACCGGTTCGCCAAACCGCCCGAAGCCGCACTATTCGTCCGCGTGGACAGCTTCAATGCCAGCTCCATCGACTTCCTGATCTACACCTTCACCCACACCAAGAATTGGGGAGAATGGCTGGCGATCAAGGAAGAGTTTGCCGTCGCCGTGATGGACATTATCGAGACCGCTGGCACCGGCTTTGCGTTCCCCAGCCGGACGATCTACCTGCAGGAAACCGACCCGCCGGAGATCATGGCCCCGCCGGCGCGCAGCGAAGGCGTTGCCCGCGCGCAGGCCGCCAAGGAAGGCACGCTCCAGGTCGGCGGGATTGGCGAAGCCAGCGACGACGGCTGATCAGGCCGCGCCTAGGTCACCCACACGCCCGGTGCATTGGTGCGATAGCCGAGCGCGCGGTAGGCTGCATCGATCAGGCTTTGCGCGCGGTCGTTCACGAGAATGCCGCTGCCCATCTGGTTCATTGTGTAGCTGAACGCCAGGCCGATCTCCGGGTCGGCAAAGCCGATGGAGCCGCCTGCGCCGACATGGCCGAAGGCCTGCTCGCCCATGATGACGCTGGTTCCCGGGCCGAGGTTCAGCGCGCGATTGTCCATGGATTTCATGAAGCCCGGGCCGAACCGGGTCGGGACCAGGAGAGTGGCATCGCGTTGCGTCGCCGTCGTCACCATGCTCATGGCCTTCAGGCGATCAGACGAGACGAGCGTGCCGTCATCTGTTGCCAGCGGCGTGTACATCGCCACCTGCCCGCGCGCATTCGACAGGCCGCCCCCGCCACCGATCTCGGCGGCTTGCGAGACGCGATTATTGAAGTCCCAGCCGCCATTGTTCATGAAGCTCTTGTGCTGGAGGGAGTCCGGATCGGTCATCAGCTTGATGGCGAACTCGGTCGGCACATCGTCCGGCTTCGGCGCATACGGTATGATCGGCGCGATGTGCACGTCTTCCGTTTCCGGCAGGCCCAGCCAGAAGCGTGCGCCGGTCTTGTCGGCGACTTCCTCGCGAAAGAAGGTGCCGAGCGACTTGCCGGACACGCGGCGGACCAGTTCGCCGACCGTCCAGCCGAAATTGATCATGTGGTAGCCATTGCGGGTGCCCGGCTCCCAGAAGGCTTCCTCATCTTCCAGCCGCTTGATCATGTAGTCCCAGTCCTCGAACCCGCCAGGCCGAACCGGATCGCGCAGCGTCGGCAGCGCGCTCTCATGGTTCAGCATCATGCGGACGGTTGTCTTCTCTTTCCCGTTCTTCGCAAATTCCGGCCAGTAGTCTGCCACCAATGCCTCGGGGTTCAACTCGCCCCGGTCGATCAGGATATGGGCGCACAGCGCGGTCGCCGCCTTGGAACAGGAAAAGACGATGGAGATTGTGTCCTCGCGCCACGGGTCATTAGTTTCGGGATTGGCCATGCCGCCCCAGAGATCGACCTGCGTCTCGCCATTCACCGACAGGCAGACCGACGCGCCAACTTCGCCGCGCTCTGCGAAATTTCGCTCGAACTCTTCTTTCACGGCGGCGAATTTCGACTCGCACGCCCCGCCAATGCTTCCTGACATGTATTCCCTCCCGAGGATTTTATCGGGCCATTCTGCTGAGCCCTCCCCACGGGAAGGCAAGCCCGTTTCGGGCTCGCAGGGTCACGGCAGGGCTGGAAGGTATCTTTGTTTCAAGGCGGCCGCCCCCATCAGGGCACCCAGCGTGACGAACTGGACCAGAAGGATCGCCGGGCGATTGCCCTCCAGACCGCTGGACACGATGAAATAGCTGGCCAGGAAGACGGCCACGACATGACCACTATAGACGAACAGGGAATTGCGGCCGACCGTGACGAGGGGCGGGAAGCTGAGCACGGCGTCCAGAGCTGTCCCGAACCAGGACAATGGTCTCGGCAGGTCATTCTTGTTGAGCAGGAAATAGACGAGATACGAAAGGACTGACAGGCTGATCAGCCCCACGACCGTGATCGTGGCGCGTTGGGGGTTCACCAGCCAGTCCGGCACTCCGAGCAGGTCCTGCCCCAGCCCCGCGACCGCAAAAACCGCCGAGACCGCCAGCGCGGCGTAAAAGACAGGATAGCTCAGCGGCAGGATGGAGGTCTTGAACCGCTTCCAGCCCTCCGTCTTGTACAGGTAGCCAAGATAGAACCCGCCATAGAAGATGACCGCGTAAGACAGGGGATTGAATGTGCCCGTCAGCGCAAAATAGGGCCGTGTGTCAAAGACATTCGCATGGAACCAGGTTGTCAGAGCCTTGTCCCAGCCGAATGCCGCGACCAGCCAGCAGGTGACCAGGATGGTGAGGTAAAGCCCCGTCCGCTTCTTTTCCAACAGCCACAGTCCGACTGGAATGAACAGCATCAGGGCCATGTAGAGAATGAGGATATTAAGATACAGCGGCTGTTTCGCAAATGTGAGAACCTGCAATGTCTGCAACAGCAAGGGCGTATCCTGATCCGGAACATAGAGGGCATCGAGCTTCATCGGCCAGGCCGAAAGGAACAGGTAGAGCATCGAAAGCGCGACGACGACCTGGTAGAGATAGACCCAGCGCAGACGCTTCAGGATCGCCATTTCGCAGCTGAGCATCCCCCCCTTGGAAAAGGCTCTGAGATAAGAGAGCGCACAGACAAAGCCGGACAACAGGACAAAGAATTCTCCATCCCAGACCGCCGAGAAATTCCCGTGGTGAAACTTGAGGACAGGTGTCCAATGGGTGAAATTGAAATGCGCGATGAACATCGCGATGAGGAGATAGCCCCGCGCGCCATCAATATGGACCAGTCGCGCCGTCTTCCTGGCCGGCACGGAGATCGCCGGGCTCGTGGTATAAACTGCCTCGCTCATATCATCCCCTGAATTCGGTCACGTCCTGCACGGGCTGAAGGCGATTTCTGCCTCTGCGCGCTGGCAAGAAGCACAAAAAAACCCGCAACCTTGGTTGCGGGTTTTTCTGCAGACTATGTGCCAAGATCTCAGGCGGGTTCTTCGGCAGAGCCCTTCTTGGCGACAGGCTTTTTCTTCTTCGGCTTCTCGGCGACATATTTGAAGGCGAGCTTTTCCTCATCCTTCTTGTCGATGTCGATCTTGACCACGCCGCCCTTCTGGAGCGAGCCGAACAGGAG
>DHZF01000017.1:0-10834 GCA_002414505.1 Hyphomonas sp. UBA5111
CGTCGCCGAAAACTCAAATTCAGAGCCTGGCGGCGCGGATTCCGGGAAATGGACCTGTTGATGGGGTCTTTCGCTGATGCGCATATCGGATCGTTCGGTGAAGCGCAGCTGGACGAGTTCGAAGGCCTGCTCGGTGTTCCCGATTGGGAGGTCTATGCGTGGCTGATCGGCCAGAAACCTGTGCCTGAGCCTCATCGCGGCCCGGTGCTGGACCAACTCATCGCATTCCGATACGCCGCGCAGGGCGGTTAAGTCCGCCACCCTTTCCACATCATGCCGATTATCCAGTGCCCATGACCCCTGTCGAGCTTTTGAAATCCCTCAGCGGTCCTGCCGCACTGTCCGGCGCGCCGTTCGGCGCCGACCTGATCGCCATGTGCACGGCATTGGAAGCGCGGGGCGGGGCGGGTGTGTACGTGGCCCGCGACGACAAGACCGCCGCCACAGCACGGCGCGTTGCCCAATTCGCGGCGCCGCGCCTTGAGCAGGTCGATCTGCCGAGCTGGGACACGCTGCCTTATGACCGGGTGAGCCCGACGGCCGGTGTGGCGGCTCGACGGTGTGCTGCACTGGCGAGACTCTCGCGCTATGAGGCGGAACAGGGTCCGATCCTCATCGTCACCACAGCGTCGTCTCTGGTCCAACGGGTTCCGCCCGTCAGCGTTTTGCGACGGTCTTCTTTCGCGGTGACGCTCGGTCAGTCCGTGAACCAGAAGGAACTCACAGAATATCTCGCTGTGAATGGCTATATGCGGTCGAGCACGGTGCGGGAGCAGGGGGAATTCGCGATCCGCGGCGGAATCATCGACATCTTCCCGCCCACCTCGCCGGAGCCGTATCGTCTCGACTTCTTCGGAGACACTCTGGAAACGCTGCGTACCTTCGACACTGAAACCCAGCGCTCCACAGGGGACGCAAAGAGCGTGGCCTTTGCCCCGGTCAGCGAAATCCTGTTCGATGATGATGTGCTGGCCCGGTTCCGTGAGAAATACCTTTCTGAATTCGGCCCGCCCTCTGGTGATCCGGCCTATGAAGCGGCGCGGGCCTCCATCCGCCGTCAGGGCGTGGAGGGCTGGCTCCCGCTGTTCCACGATCATCTGGAGACGCTGTTTGACTATGTCGGCCCTGATCCGTTGATCGGCATGGGCCATCTCGCCGGCGAAGCGGCGGCAGAGCGTCTGTCACAAGCGGAAGACTACCACGCGGCCCGGCTTGAGGCCGGGGAAGGCGATGTGCGCCAGGCCAAGGTGTTGCCGCCGGACGCGCTTTACCTGACACCGAGGGAACTGGAAGCGGGGCTTGCATCGCGCGCGACCGCGCGTTTCTACCCGGCTGAGCCGAGTGCCGAAGCATTTGACCTGAAAGGACGTGCAGGTCGGGATTTTGCGCCGGAACGCCTGCACGCCGACATCAACATATTCGAAGCTGCCATCGCACACGCCAAACGCCTCCAGTCCGATGGCCGCCCGGTTGTCTTCGCGGCCTGGTCCGTGGGCTCGGCCGATCGCCTCATCAATGTCATGGCCGATCACGGCCTGACCGATCTGGCGCTGGTGCATTCGATGGAAGCGGCGAAGAAGACCGATTTCACTGTGGTCGAAATTCCGCTGGAGTCGGGATTCGAGACGCCCGAAATCGCGGTGATCTCCGAAGCCGACATTCTTGGGGACCGTCTGGCCGGGCCGCGGCGCAAGCGAAAGACCGCGAACTTCATCTCCGACGCGGCTGCGCTCAATCCCGGCGATTTGATCGTGCACATCGATCATGGGGTCGGGCGTTATGTCGGCCTGAAGACGCTGGACCTGACCGGCGCGCCGCATGACTGCCTGCATCTGGAATATGCCGGCGGGGATACGATCTTTCTCCCCGTAGAGAACATCGACCTGATCAGCCGATATGGCGCCGAAGATTCCGAGAACCAGCTGGATCGCCTCGGGGGTGCCGGATGGCAGACCCGCAAGGCAAAGGCCAAGAAGCGCATTCTCGAAATGGCGGCCGAGCTGATGCACATCGCGGCAGCACGCGAGCTGAAACGGGCCGACGCGGTGAATGCCGGGCAGGGGCTTTATGAAGAATTCGCGGCGCGGTTCCCCTATGAAGAAACCGATGACCAGATGAATGCGATTGAGGACGTCATCGGCGATCTCGCTTCCGGCAAACCGATGGACAGGCTCGTCTGTGGTGATGTGGGCTTCGGCAAGACGGAAGTGGCGCTGCGAGGCGCCTTCGTCGCGGCGATGAGCGGAAAACAGGTCGCCGTGATCGCACCAACCACTTTGCTCGCGCGTCAGCACTACAAGACATTTGCGGAGCGCTTTGCAGGCTGGCCGCTGAAAGTGCGGCAATTGTCTCGGCTCGTCGGCGCGAAGGAAGCCGCCGAAACACGCGACGGCCTCGCCGATGGCAGCGTCGACGTCGTTGTCGGCACGCATGCCCTGTTGACCAAGACAATCGAGTTCAAGCGCCTTGGCCTGTTGGTCGTGGACGAAGAACAGCGCTTTGGCGTGAAGCACAAGGAACGCCTGAAAGAGCTGAAGGCGGATGTACACGTGCTGACCCTGTCGGCCACACCTATTCCGCGTACGTTGCAAATGGCGCTGACGGGAATTCGCGATCTCTCGATCATCGCGACGCCGCCAGTCGACCGGCTGTCCGTGCGGACCTATATCACCGAAGAAGACACCGTCACGCTTCGTGAAGCCCTGCTGCGAGAAAAGTACCGGGGCGGGCAGGCCTTCTTCGTCGCGCCACGCATCCAGGATCTCGACAAGCTAGAGCGTTTCCTGCGGGATAATGTGCCGGAAGTGTCTTTCATCGTCGCCCACGGACAGATGGCTGCAGGTGAGCTCGAAGACATCATGACCGCGTTCTACGAGGGCAAATATGATGTATTGTTGTCCACGACGATTGTGGAGAGCGGCCTGGACATTCCACGGGCCAACACGCTGATCATTCACCGCGCTGACATGTTCGGCCTGGCGCAGCTTTACCAGCTGCGCGGCCGGGTGGGTCGATCGAAGCTGCGTGCCTATGCCTATTTCACCACCCCGCGGGACAAGGTCATTACCGAGACGGCCGACCGCCGCCTGAAGATTCTCCAGTCGCTCGACTCCCTCGGGGCGGGCTTCCAGCTTGCCAGCCATGACCTTGATATGCGCGGATCAGGCAACCTTCTCGGAGACCAGCAATCAGGTCATGTGAAGGAAGTCGGCGTGGAACTCTACCAGTCGATGCTGGAGGACGCCGTCAACGCACTCAAGGCGGGCGCCAGCGACAATGAAGAATTCGCGGATGACTGGTCACCCCAGATCAATACTGGCGCCGCCGTGCTGATCCCGGAAACCTATGTCGAGGATCTGAACATCCGGCTGTCACTCTATCGCCGCCTGTCGGAAATCTCGACGGCAGCCGAACGGGAATCCTTCGCCGCTGAACTCATCGACCGGTTCGGTCCGTTGCCGGAGGAAACGAAACAATTGCTGGAAGTCACTGCTATCAAGGTCCAGTGCAAGACTCTGGGCATTTCCAAACTGGATGCAGGTCAGAAGGGGGCCGTGTTTGCCTTCCGCGAAGACACGGTGCTCGATCCGGCGCGCCTGCTGGACGTGGTGCGTAGCCGGCCCTCACAATTGCGGATCCGGCCGGACTCCAAACTGGTCCATTCCGGCCTCGGCGGAACCCCGGAGCAGCGTCTGTCGGGTATCCGGAACTTCCTCAAGGAACTCGAATCTGCTGCCGGACTTGTTCCAGCCTAGCCCATCCGGGATTTCTGGTAGACGCCCGACCTTGCTTCCGACAGAAGCCTTTCGGAATCATGATAGGCGCGCTTTTCGGTGATCCGCCAGCCGAGGCGGCTCGCGAGGTGCGGTGTTGTCCGGTCCAGTCCTCGAAACAGGCGTTCGCAGATATGGACCGCGCCCTTGTAGCTGGTCGCCGGCAGGCTGATGGCAAACGTGTCCGGATCAATGGTCGCGGGCAGATCAGTCTCCCTGACGCCGGAGAGAATGGTGTCGGCCACCAGACTGCGTTCCCTGGGCGTGAGCCGGTCATGCTGAGGGTCGCATACGACCAGAAGGGTCAGAGGGTCTCCGCGCTCTGTCGACAAAGTGATCTGGTTTTGGAGATGCACCTCAAAGAACCGTTGGGAATAGAGGCCCGTATCGGGATGACATATCGCTGACAGCGCCGCGTCGCCAAGTGTAACGATTGAGCGCTGGGCATGCCGACGGCCATGAGCTTCGACATGCGCCGCGAGGTCTCGCGCGGCGGTGCCATGATCGAATACATCCGACATATGGCTGGCAAGCGACTGAAAGGCGGAGGTTGGCACGACACTCGGATCGAGCAGGCCGAGGAGGGGCGTATCCTCAAAGCTCTGGACCGCGGCGGATACCCAGTTGGCGAGCTTGTCCAGGCTTTTGGTTTCCGGCGTAATATCGACGAGGATGGCTGCGAAGACTCTTTGTTTCACATAGTCTGCAGCGGTATGCGCACTGAAGGCGGCCGTTACCGTAATCCCTCGTTCGCCCAGCGCAGCCTGAAGGGCGAGGAAGCGCGAGGATCCGTCCCCGAGATACAGAAGGTCTGGAACGGTTTCGACAATCGGAGCCGGCAAATTCACTCCGAAAGTGGCGGCCGTCTTGCTGCGCAGCTGCAGTTCGGACATTCGGGCACTGCGCCTGGTCACAGCATCAAGCCGCCCTCTCAGGACAGAGAGGTCGCGATCTCGCGGCACAACAACTGCGTTTGAAAAGTGCGTGGCAATGGCGGGGTCACCCAAGACCAGGATAGGCCGCACGGTCTCCCCGGCATTCTGAATGAAGTGATCCAATGTCTCTCTATCCAGACTCTTCGTGTCCACGAGGAGGGCTTCAGAAGACGCGCGCGAAATAGGGAAGTCGGCCCGGAACGGGCGCATGCGCCCCGAACGCAGGCGCGAAAGGATCATGTCCAGGCGCGGGCTGGCGGCCAGAACTTCTATGGGAGGATCAAGGTAAGCCAGGTCGTTCATAAAGCTCGGATGGATTGAGTCGGGCGACGTTGCGGAACCCCTTCCTTTTGGAGCGCGTCGGCTTAATGATCCGCTAAATTGACCCGGTGAGACAAAAATAAAAGGTAGGATACATCATGGCTCAGGGACCGCTGAACGGCGTTCGAATTGTTGAATTCGCAGGCATTGGCCCGGGGCCCTTCTGCGGCATGCTTCTGTCAGACCTTGGAGCCGATGTGGTCCGGATTGATCGGAAGGGGGATGGCCGTCCGGGTCGCCCTGCTGACGTGATGAGTCGGGGCCGCCGGTCCATCGGGCTCAATCTCAAGGATCCTGCCGATGTCGAGACCGCGCTGAAGTTGCTCGAAAAAGCTGACGGCCTTATTGAAGGCTTCCGTCCGGGCGTAATGGAACGCAATGGGCTTGGACCGGATGTCGTGCTGGGGCGCAATCCCAAGCTCGTCTTTGGACGCATGACAGGCTGGGGCCAGACGGGCGCGCTGTCGCATGCCGCAGGTCATGACCTCAACTATATCGCCATAACCGGGGCGCTTCATGCAATGGGCGACGGCGATGGCCGCCCACGCCCGCCTTTGAACCTGGTCGGCGATTATGGCGGTGGCGCACTCTATCTGGCTATGGGGTTGCTTGCGGGCATCGTGAACGTGAAAAATGGCGGCGAAGGGCAGGTCATAGACGTGGCCATGTCCGATGGCGCGGCATCTCTTGCAACCATGTTCTACGGCATGAAGGCCATGGGTCTGTGGACAGATGAGCGTGAGGCCAATTTGCTTGATGGCGGAGCCCATTTCTACGACACATATGAATGTAGTGACGGCAAATGGGTGTCGATCGGATCGATCGAACCGCAATTCTACGCCTTGCTGCTCGAGAAGGCTGGCCTGACCGATCCGGACTTCCAGGCCCAGATGGACCGGTCGAAATGGCCGAGCCTGAAGCAGAAGATCATGGCCGTCTTCAAGACCAAGACCCGCGATGAATGGTGCGAGATCATGGAGGGCACGGACATCTGCTTCGCGCCCGTCCTGTCTATGTCGGAAGCGCCGACGCACAAGCACAATGTCGACCGCAAGACCTTTGTTGAAATCGAAGGTGTTGTTCAGCCCGCTCCCGCGCCGCGCTTCTCGGCGACACCGGGCGCCATTCAGGGCCGGCCAGCCGGGCTGGGCGAGCATTCCGACGAAATCCTCAAGGATTGGGGAATTCAGTAGATTGAATTCTCTTCCCAGATGAACGGAAGACAACCGGACGAATATCCGTTCATTCAGCTTGATCCTGCTATTAACCGTCTTGTTGGGCACATGTCTTGGGCATTTTGCCTGGGCGGATGCCCAGCGTCCTTCTTGCTGAACTTGGTCGTCCCTCGGGGCGACCATTTTTCTTGCGTCAGGCCGCTTAGTCCCTACGCTCGCCTGACACGCTTCAGCAAAATCGAGACGCCATGAAACATTTCCTTCCAATCCTGCCCGCCCTGATTCTCGCCGCCTGTGGGGCCGAGTCCGACCAGATTGACCCGGTTGATCCCGCCGAGACGGCCACGCCGAGGGAGATTCACGAACGGATCCTGGTCATGGATTCGCATCTCGATACGCCGGCCAATCTCTCGAAGCCGGACTTCGATATAATTGCGGATAATCCGACACGGATGGGGCAGGTGCAGGTTGACCTTCCGAAGATGCAGCGCGGCGGGCTTGATGGGGGCTTCTGGGTGATCTTCACACCCCAAGGTCCGCTGGATGAAGCCTCATATGAAGCGGCAAAGCAGGCCGCCCTGACGCGGTCAGACGAAATAATTGCGATGGTTGAGGCGCATCCGGACCAGTTCGAACTTGCCTACACGGCGGATGATGCCGAGCGCATCGTTGCGGAGGGCAAGCGGATTGTCTTCCAGTCAATTGAGAACAGCTACCCGCTCGGTACGGATCTGACCGTGCTTGAGGATTTCTATGAGCGCGGTGTGCGGCTCGTTGGGCCGGTGCATTTCCGCGACAACCAGTTTGCGGACAGCGCGACCGATTTGTCGGCGACGGATCTCGGGGGGCTGACGCCGCTTGGCGAAGAATTGGTCCGGGAGGCCAATCGGCTCGGCATGATGGTTGATGGCTCGCATGCCGCCGACTCGACCGTCGAGGACATCATGGAAATCTCCACGACTCCGATCGTGCTGTCACATTCCGGCGTGAAAGCCCTGTACGACCACCCCCGGAACATTCCGGATGATCTGTTGCGGCGTGTCGCGGAAAATGGCGGCGTTATCCAGATGAATGCCCTTGGATCATATATCGAGAATCTCGAGTCCCCTGCAGAACGCACGGCCGCGCTGGAAGAACTGGCTGCCTCGTTTGAGGGACGTTCGCCTTTTGACCTTACCGACGAAGAGCGCGAGCAATACATGGCACGCCGTGGCGAAATCGATTCGGCCTACCCGATGCCACTTTCTTCGTTTGAAGTGTTCATGGACCAAATGCTCTATGCGCTGGAGATTGTCGGGCCAGATCATGTTGGCATGGGCGCCGACTGGGATGGCGGCGGCGGTGTGGCCGGCATGGAGGATGTCTCCTTCCTGCCAAAAGTAACAGAACGCCTGATGGAAGAGGGCTATACGGAAGCTGACCTCGAAAAGATCTGGGGCGGAAACCTGCTTCGGATAATGCGTCAGGTCGAGGCAGCAAAGGCTCAGTAGGCCCGCCGGACCGGACTGAAGAAATTCGTTCGGCGATGACGTTGGAGCCTTGCAAAGAGACGGGCCTCTATGTATGAGGCCCCTTTCCAATTCACGCGCATTTGCGCCAAACTACCGGATACCTGTTATGGCAGTTCCAAAGAGCAAGATCTCCAAGTCGCGCCGCGGCATGCGTCGTTCGCACGACCGTCTCGACATGAACACGTATATCGAAGATGCGGAATCCGGTGAACTGCGCCGCCCGCACCACATCGACCTGAAAACCGGCATGTACCGGGGCCGTCAGGTTCTCGAGCCGCGTGACGATATCTAAACGACCTGCTGTTGCGCTTTTGAGCGCGCAGCCTTAAGGGTGCGAGCGCTTCCTGCCAGAGCAGGGGGCGCTTTCTTCATTTCTAGGCCGCAAAGGTACAGCCACTCATGAGCGAGATCATCGACATCCATGCCCGGGAAATTCTGGATAGCCGGGGTAATCCAACGGTCGAAGTTGATGTCACGCTGGAAGACGGCTCGCTTGGCCGTGCCGCCGTGCCATCGGGCGCCTCGACAGGCGCCTATGAAGCCCACGAACAGCGCGATGGCGACAAGGCGCGCTATCTCGGCAAGGGCGTCCTGAAAGCGGTCGATGCCGTGAATGGCGAGATCTTCAATGAACTGGCCGGGCTCGACGCCACGGAACAGCGCATGATCGACATGCTGATGATCGATCTGGACGGCACTGAAAACAAATCCCGCCTTGGGGCGAATGCCATTCTGGGCGTCTCCATGGCACTCGCAAAAGCCGCCGCTGAAAGCTCGGCCATGCCGCTCTACCGGTATGTCGGCGGCCCGAACGCCCGCGTTCTGCCGACCCCTATGATGAATATCATCAATGGTGGCGCACATGCCGACAATCCGATCGACATCCAGGAATTCATGATCATGCCGGTCAGCGCCGAGAGCCTGGCGGATTCCGTACGCATGGGCGCCGAGGTCTTCCATGCGCTGAAGAAGACGCTGAGTGAAGCAGGCCACAACACGAATGTCGGGGATGAGGGCGGCTTCGCGCCGAATCTCGCCTCTACCGACGACGCCATCGGCTTCATCATGAAGGCTATCGAGAAAGCCGGTTACAAGCCAGGGGAAGACATGGCGCTGGCGCTGGATGCGGCTTCGACTGAATTCTACAAGAACGGCAAATACGAGCTGGCCGGCGAAGGCAAGTCCCTGGGCTCCGACGAGTTCGCCGCCTATCTCGCCGATCTCTGCGCCCGCTATCCCATCATCTCCATCGAAGACGGCATGGCCGAAGACGATTGGGATGGCTGGGTCGCCCTGACAGAATCAATTGGTGACAGCGTACAACTGGTCGGTGACGATCTGTTCGTGACCAATCCGGATCGCTTGTCGGTTGGCCTGCAGAAGGGCGCCGCAAACTCCATCCTGGTGAAAGTTAATCAGATCGGCACCTTGTCCGAGACGCTCGATGCCGTAGAATTGGCTCACCTTCACGGCTATACGGCCGTCATGTCCCACCGTTCGGGTGAGACGGAAGATACAACAATTGCAGACTTGGCCGTCGCCACCAATTGCGGTCAGATCAAGACAGGGTCGCTCTCCCGGTCCGACCGGATTGCAAAATACAACCAGCTGATTCGTATCGAGGAAGAGCTGGGACCTGTTGGCATCTTTGCCGGCCGCTCGCGCATCAACGCTGCCTAGCGGTCTGGGCCTTTCTATCGGGCCGGCGACGATCACGCTCTCTTAACCATACCGGGATTAGGTGAGGTTATGAAATCGCGACTCGAGGCCGCCGGCCTGTCACTTCTGGTGCTCTATTTCGCCTACCACGCCTTTGCGGGGGAGAAGGGGCTCGGCCGGTGGTCAGACGCCCAGATGGAGCTTGAAGATCGCAAGACCGAGCTTTCCCAGCTGGAAACCGATATCGGGCGTTTGCGAACCGACATCCGGCGCCTGACACCGGGATCGGTGGATCCGGATTTCGTGGAAGCCATGGCGCGCGATAAGCTTGCTTTTGTCTATCCAAATGAAATTGTTCTCATTACCTCGGAACCAAGCTCTGCAAATTGACATAGTTGTTCTGACTTGTCGCTGCGTAATTGCGCATACATAAGTCTGGAAAAGGGTTGGAGCGTATTTATGGCGACGAAAGCAAGAAGTTCAAAAAAGGCACCTTCCAAAACCGGCAAGGCAGAGATGCTGAAATACTATCGGGACATGCTCCTGATCCGCCGGTTTGAAGAGAAGGCGGGGCAACTCTACGGCATGGGCAAGATTGCCGGCTTCTGCCACCTCTATATCGGTCAGGAAGCCGTTGTGACCGGCATGCAGGCCTGCTTGAAGGAAGGCGACCAGATCATTACCGGTTACCGCGATCACGGCCATATGCTGGCCTGTGACATGGACCCGAAAGGTGTCATGGCGGAACTGACCGGACGCACCGGCGGCTATTCCAAGGGGAAGGGCGGCTCGATGCACATGTTCTCCAAGGAAAAGAATTTCTATGGTGGCCACGGCATCGTCGGGGCCCAGGTCCCGATCGGGACGGGCCTTGGCTTTGCCAACAAGTATCGCGGCACAGACAACGTTGCCGTCGCCTATTTCGGAGACGGCGCAGCCAATCAGGGCCAAGTCTATGAGGCCTTCAACATGGCGTCACTCTGGGACCTTCCGGTCGTATACGTAATCGAGAACAATATGTACGCCATGGGCACCAGTGTCGCCCGCCACGCGTCTGAAACCGAACTCTACAAGCGCGGCATATCTTTCGAGATCGAGGGCGAAGAAGTGGACGGCATGGACGTGACGGCTGTACGCGAAGCCGGCGAGAAAGCCGTCAAATATGCTCGCTCCGGCAAGGGGCCTTACATTCTGGAAATGAAGACCTACCGGTATCGCGGTCACTCAATGTCCGACCCGGCCAAGTACCGGAAACGGGAAGAGGTCGATGATATCCGGTCGCATCATGACCCGATCGAGGGCCTGAAGAACCAGCTCCTGGAGCTTGGTCATGCGAGCGAAGAAGAACTCAAGAACATCGACAAGGAGATCAAGGGCATCGTCAAGGAAGCCGCCGACTTCTCGCTCGAGAGCCCTGAACCTGATCCATCCGAACTCTGGACTGACGTCCTGAAAGACGT
>DHZF01000017.1:10971-15584 GCA_002414505.1 Hyphomonas sp. UBA5111
TCTCCGACCATGGAAGAGGGCACCCTGTCGAAATGGCTGAAGCAGGAAGGCGACACCGTCTCTTCCGGTGACATCATTGCCGAGATCGAAACCGACAAGGCCACGATGGAAGTCGAAGCCGTTGACGAGGGCGTTTTGGCAAAGATCCTCATTCCCGAAGGTACAGAAGGCGTAAAGGTCAATGCCGTCATTGCCGTACTGGCTGAGGAAGGCGAAGATGCCTCCAAGGTGGAAGCCAAAGGCGATGCTGGCGGTCAGGCCACAGAAGAGCCCGCCGAGTCTGGTGAGGACACGAACACGGAAGAGGCAAGCGACGAAGTCGAGGCTCCGAAGGCCGCCGTGCTGTCAGACCCGAGCATTCCCGAAGGCACCTCCTTCACCGACACGACGGTACGGGATGCGCTGCGCGATGCCATGGCCGAAGAGATGCGCCGCGACGAATCTGTTTTCGTCATGGGCGAGGAAGTTGCGGAGTATCAAGGTGCCTACAAGGTCACACGGGAACTGCTTCAGGAATTCGGCGCGCGCCGTGTGGTGGATACACCGATCACTGAGCATGGCTTTGCCGGGCTTGGGGTAGGGGCCGCCTTTGCGGGTCTCAAACCCATTGTCGAATTCATGACCTTCAACTTCGCCATGCAGGCCATTGACCAAATCATCAACTCTGCGGCCAAGACCCTCTACATGTCCGGCGGACAGATGGGCTGTCCGATCGTGTTCCGGGGGCCCAATGGTGCCGCGTCGCGTGTGGGCGCCCAGCATAGCCAGGACTATTCGGCCTGGTATGGCCAAATCCCCGGTCTGAAAGTGGTCGCGCCTTATGACGCCGCCGACGCCAAGGGCCTGCTGAAAGCCGCCATCCGCGATCCGAACCCGGTTGTCTTCCTTGAGCATGAATTGCTCTATGGAAACAGCTTCCCCGTGCCGGATTTGGATGACCATGTCCTGCCCATCGGCAAGGCAGCGATCAAGCGAGAGGGTGCCGACGTCACGCTGGTTGCGCATTCGAGAATGGTTGGGTTCGCTCTTCAGGCGGCCGAGACACTGGCGGAGCAGGGGATCGATGCTGAAGTCATCGACCTGCGTACGATCCGTCCTCTGGATACGGACACAATCATTGAGAGTGTGAAGAAGACCAACCGGATCGTCTGCTGCGAGGAGGGTTGGCGCTTCTTCGGCGTTGGCGCCGAGATCGCAGCAACGGTCACGGCCGAAGCGTTCGACTATCTGGATGCGCCTCCGGCCCGCGTCCATCAGAAGGACGTGCCCCTGCCTTATGCGGCAAACCTGGAAGCCATGAGCCTTCCGAATGCCGATGATATTGTCGAAGCCGCGCGGAGAGTTTGCTATGTCGACTGAAAAACGAGAACTCAAATCGCCGCCATCGATTGAAGGTACGCAGAATGCGCAGGAGATGATCCGCTTCTGGATCGCGGACAATACCGATCATGTCAGCCTGCGCGTAGGTGAAGCCGCCGAGCCCGCCAAGGAACCAACCATGTGGGGCTTCATGCTGGCGGACATTGCCAAGCATGTGACCGATGCATTCAAGGACATCCACCCGGACGGCCCGGAAAAGGAAGAAATCATCAAGGAAATCGTCACCGGTTTCCTGAACCGCATCCAGTTCGGACCGAAATCTCCGGGCGATGTCCAGAAGATGGGGGACTGATATGGCTATCAATATCACCATGCCCGCCCTGTCGCCGACCATGGAAGAGGGCACGCTCGCCAAATGGCTCGTCAAGGAAGGCGATACCGTTTCTTCGGGTGACATCATTGCCGAGATCGAAACCGACAAGGCGACGATGGAAGTCGAAGCCGTCGATGAAGGTACGATTGCAAAAATCCTCGTCGAGGCTGGGGCCGAAGGCGTGAAGGTCAACGAGGTGATCGCGATCCTTGCCGAAGAAGGCGAAGACGCATCATCGGTCAAGGCACCTGCCAAGCAGGAAGCGCCCAAGGACAAGGCGGAAGCTGCACCGAAATCGGAAGAGACAAAGCCTGCGCCCAAGACAGAAGCTTCTGCCCCGGCAAAGAAGGTGGACAGCGCTCCCACGCCATCTAAATCACCCCTTCCATCTGCGAATGCTTCTGATGGCCGCATCAAGGCAAGCCCCTTGGCGCGCCGGATCGCGGAGATGAAAGGTCTCGACCTTTCGGGACTGAAGGGCACCGGCCCGCGCGGCCGGATTATCAAACGCGATGTCGAGAACGCCAAAGCCGCTCCGGCTGGCGCCAGCATGGGCACTGCAGCTCAGCCCGATGGCCTGATCCTGCCGCAAATTCTGGACGACCGGGTATATGCGCCGGACAGCTATGAACTCGTGCCGCTGGACGGCATGCGCAAGACCGTTGCGAAGCGTCTGACGACCAGCTTCATGCAGGTGCCACACTTCCCGCTGAACATTGATCTTGAACTCGATCACTTGCTGGCGAGCCGCGCAGCAATCAACGCGGCTGCGCGCGAAGGCGTGAAAGTGTCGGTCAATGACATGCTCATCAAAGCGGCCGCCATGGCGCTGATGGACGAGCCGGACTGCAACGCCTCCTATACCGACAAGGGCATCGCCTATCACAAGCATGCGAATGTCTCGGTTGCCGTGGCTATTGATGGCGGGCTCATCACGCCGGTTATCTTCGATGCCGAAACCAAGGGCCTCGCGGAGATTTCCGAAGAGATGAAGGATCTCGCCGGCCGGGCCCGGGAACGAAAGTTGAAGCCGCAGGAATACAGTGGCGGCACGTTCAGCATTTCCAACCTCGGTATGTTCGGCATCAAGAGTTTTGCGTCCATCATCAATCCGCCTGAAGGCATGATCCTGTCTGTGGGTGCAGGTGAGAAACGCGCTGTCGTCGATGCGAAGGGCAATATTGCTGCCCGCACCGTGATGACCGTAACGCTTACCTGCGACCATCGCGTCGTCGGCGGGGCGGAAGGTGCTAAATGGCTGCAGGCCTTCAAGCGGTATGTTGAAACCCCCGAAGCCATGCTGCTCTGATGACGCGGCTCGGGATGATGCTTGTCAGCCTGACCCTCCTCGCTGGATGCTCCGGGGAAAGCGTTTCCATGGACAATTCGTCGGGCATGAATGAGGCGGACATTCGCATGATCGCCGGCGAGATTGCGATCCAGAAAGGCATCAGCCTTTTGTGCGACAGGGAAGCTACAGACCAGCTTTCGGAGTTCATGGAAGATCTGCGCTACGAAGGAATAGCTCGGGAGCTTCGCGAAGATATTGCCGCTGACAGTGTCGTTCTGATGAACAAGATTTCTGCGGAAGAACCGGAATACATTTGCACGCCTGAAATGTTCGAGAGCGCGGATTTGCGCGTCTCCCAGGCGCTTCTGGCATGGGATGAAATGAGAGGAATTACCCAATGAGCACGCAGTACGACCTCATCGTGATCGGATCCGGGCCCGGCGGGTATGTTTCGGCCATTCGCGCGTCGCAGCTGGGCATGAAGACGGCTATCGTGGAGCGCGAAAGCCTCGGCGGCATCTGTCTGAACTGGGGTTGTATCCCGACCAAGGCGCTGCTGCGGTCGGCTGAAGTCCTGCACCTGGCCAAGAACGCAAAGGAATTCGGCCTGAAGATCGACAAGGCTGATTTCGACCTGGATGCTGTTGTTAAGCGCTCACGCGGCGTGGCGAACCAGCTATCGACCGGCGTCAAGTTTCTGATGAAGAAGAACAAGATCGACGTACTTGAAGGCACCGCCCGCCTCGAAAAAGGTACACCGGCACCGAAAGTGGTGGTCAAAGGCAAGGACGGCAAGGACACGTCCTACCAGGCCAAGCATGTCATGCTCGCCACCGGTGCACGGGCGCGAGATATCCCGCAAGCCGGCCTTGTCGCAGACAAGAAACTGATCTGGACGTACCGCGAAGCCATGACGCCAGACGTCATGCCGAAACGCTTGCTCGTCATCGGCTCTGGCGCCATCGGGATCGAATTCGCCAGTTTCTATCATGAGCTTGGCGCGGATGTGACTGTCGCTGAAGTTATGGACCGGATCCTGCCAGTGGAAGACGAGGAGATTTCCAAACTCGCCGAGAAGGACTTCAAGAAGCAGGGCCTGAACATCGTAACCGGCGCGAAGGTCGAAAACCTCAAAGCTGGCAAGTCCACCGTAACGGCGGAAATCACGGACAAGTCCGGCAAGAAAGAGAAAAAAGAATTCGACCGCGCGATCCTTGCCGTGGGCATCGTTGGCAATGTTGAAGACCTCGGCCTTGAAGCGCTTGGCGTGAAGGTCGAGAAGACCCATGTCAAAGTCGACAATTTCGGGCGCACAGGCGTCAAAGGTCTCTATGCCATCGGCGATCTGACCGGCCCGCCCTGGCTGGCCCACAAGGCGTCTCATGAAGGCGTTGTGTGTGTCGAAGGCATTGCCGGCGCCGATCATGCCGAACCGTTCGATCCGTGGAATGTGCCGGGCTGTACATATGCCCATCCACAGGTCGCCAGCGTTGGTCTGACCGAGAAAGCCGCAAAGGAAAAAGGCTACGACATCAAGGTCGGCCGCTTCCCCTTCATCGGCAATGGCAAGGCCATCGCGATGGGCGCCTCTGAAGGCCTCGTCAAAACCATCTTCGACAAGAAGACCGG
>DHZF01000017.1:15776-16251 GCA_002414505.1 Hyphomonas sp. UBA5111
ATGCATGAATCCGTGCTGGATGCCGAAGGCCGCGTGATACACATCTAGTAAGGGTCGCCCCGCGCGACAGACTACGGGGGCGTCATGAAACTTAGCATCGGACCGGGAGCCCTCGTCGCTGCCGGATTCATTGGGCCGGGCACGGTTACGGCCTGCACGCTGGCAGGCGCCGATTTTGGCTACGCCCTGATCTGGGCGCTCGTCTTCGCAACCCTCGCAACCATCATCCTGCAGGAAATGGCGGCGCGGTTGGGGATCGTGTCCGGCAAGGGCCTGGCAGCTGCCATGACGGCGCCTGAGAATGGGCCGATCGTCAAATGGTCGATCATCCTGCTCGGTGTGTCCGCCCTCGCGGTCGGAAATTCGGCTTATGAAGCAGGCAATCTCGCCGGCGGCGCGTTGGGGCTGGAAGCCCTGTTCCATTCGTCCGGCGTGTCTCACAGGCTGATCGTTTTGGTGTTAAGCGCGACGGCGG
>DHZF01000017.1:16346-16582 GCA_002414505.1 Hyphomonas sp. UBA5111
AGCGCGACGGCGGCCGGGTTTCTCTTGTTCGGCCACTACAAGCATATCGAGAAACTTCTGATCGGCCTCGTCCTGATGATGAGTATCGCCTTTGCCGGCAGCGTGCTCCTCACGCGACCTGACCTCTCCGGCTGGATAAGCGGCCTGAAGCCTGTAATCCCGGACGGTGGATTGCTGACGGCCATTGCCCTGATCGGTACCACGATCGTGCCATACAATCTGTTTCTCCACGCCTC
>DHZF01000017.1:16650-17365 GCA_002414505.1 Hyphomonas sp. UBA5111
TACAATCTGTTTCTCCACGCCTCCACGGTTCGTGACAAATGGCCCAACGGATCTGCCGAGGCATTGCGAGCCGCAAGAACCGACACGGCGATATCCATCGGTCTTGGCGGTTTCGTGTCAATCCTGATCCTGTCGACGGCAGCCGCCAGCCTGTTCGGTTCAGGGATAACAGTCTCATCCGCTGCAGAGATGGCGATATCTATCGAACCCGCCTACGGGCCGCTCGCGAAATACCTGGTGGGGATTGGCCTCTTCGGTGCGGGCCTGTCATCCTCCATTACAGCCCCCCTGGCTACGGCGTATGCCTTGTCAGAATTTGGAGGGTTCCAGCGCACCGGCCGGTTGTTCCGGGGGATCGCGCTGGGTGTCCTGGCGATTGGAACACTTATCGCTCTGCTGGGCGTGCGGCCCGTCGAAGTGATCCTCTTTGCCCAAATCGCAAATGGGCTTATCCTGCCTGTCATCGCAGCCTTCCTGTTGATCGCCATGAATCGCAAGCGACTGCTGGGCAGTCACGTGAATTCATGGCTGGCGAACATGCTCGGCATTGGTGTCGTCGCAATAACCTTCGGCCTCGGCTTGCGCCTGATCCTCAGAGCCCTAAATGTCTGGGCATGAACCGCACAATTTGCCTGAACGCTGACATCGGGGAACTGCCGGGTGAAGCCGGTCGCGCCATGGACCGCGCTATTCTTGATGTGGTCAGCCGGTGCAG
>DHZF01000017.1:17440-32677 GCA_002414505.1 Hyphomonas sp. UBA5111
CTTGATGTGGTCAGCCGGTGCAGTATCGCCTGCGGCGGACATGCGGGCGATGAGGAAAGCATGCGGGCGACATTGAAAGCGGCAAGAGCCCGCAATGTCGTGATTGGCGCGCACCCGTCATATCCGGACAGGCAGAATTTTGGCCGCAAGACCGTAGCCATGTCCCGCGAAGAGCTCGAGATGTCGATTCGGCAGCAGGTGCGTACGCTGGCCAGCCTCGCACGGCTCCAGGGCGTGACCCTCGACCATCTCAAACCTCATGGCGCCCTCTATAATGATGCAGCGCGCGACTCCGATCTTGCCGAGATTGTTGTCCGCATTGCGCGCGACGCCCGAATCCGCGCGATCATCGGCCCACCCAATTCACGCCTGAGCAAGATCGCGCATGGAACGGGCATGGACTTTCTCGCTGAAGGGTTTGCAGATCGTAGATATGCCGGTGATGGTTCGCTGATTGCGCGAAGCGAGCCCGGTGCTGTGATCGAGGCCACGCAGGCGCAAGTCGCGCAAGTTATTGGGATTGTCGAAAACGGCACAGTGTCTGCTCAGGGCTCACATGCCATTCCGCTCAATGTCGATACGATCTGCCTGCACGGCGATACGGCTGGCGCTGTCCACTCGGCCCTGGCGCTGCGGGAAGCCCTCCATGCGCGCGGGATAGGGATCAAGGCGCAGCTCGCTTTATGACTGGGCCGAGGATCGTGCCCTGTGGCGATGATGCACTGCGGCTGGTCATGCGTGTGTCTGATAATCGCCATCTAATCGCAGATGTACTGCGCAGCAGTGGAAGCTGGCGCGAAGTCGTTGTCGGCCGCGAGAGCGTCACGGTGCAATTTGATCCGGTGGACCTACAGCCATCTGCGGCGACAGACCTGTTGAAGAAGACGGCTTCCATGAATTTGAGCGACCAACAATCGGTCCAGCCGGAAGTAACCCTCACTGTCAGCACTGATGAAGCCTCTGCACCGGACCTGTCTACGTGCGCTGAAGCGAATGGCTGCACCATAGAGGAATTTCTTTCTAAGATTCATGACTCTCGCCTGAAGGTCGACATGTTGGGCTTTGCGCCAGGCTTTGCCTATGTGTCGGGCGTCGATCAGTCCTTGAGCGGCGGAAGATTGGAAAATCCGCGCCAGCGCGTCCCGGCAGGATCCATCGGGTTCATCAAGGGCTCTCTAGGTATCTATGCGCTGGAGGGTCCGGGAGGCTGGCCGATCATCGGTCGGACCGATGCAGTCTTGTTTGACAAGTCTACGCCCGATCCATTCCTCTTGTCGGCCGGTACACCACTGCAGATCGAATGGGCCTGAGATGACGGTCCGTATTATCGAAGCTGGACCGCAGGCGACCTTGCAAGGCGCGCCAAGAGACACATACCGCCACTTTGGCATTCCAGCGTCAGGGCCGGCAGATCCCTTGTCTCATGCCATTGCGAACCGCTTGGTAGGCAACGCGTCTGACAAGACGTGCATCGAGATCACCTATGGGCCATTCTCGGCAGAATTCACAAGTACGACGGCAGTTGCGCTCGCTGGCGCAATCGCGCCTGTTTACTTAAACAATCAGGTGAAACCCTTCCATCACACCCTGTTTGTCGAGGCGGGTGACGTCTTGAAGATCGGACGGGCAGAGGCGGGGTTGCGGACCTATCTGAGCATTGCAGGTGGCTTTCAGGGGGAGGATTTCCTGAGCAGCCAGTCGACCTATCTTCCTGCCGGATTTGGAGGTCTGGAAGGACGTGCGCTCAAACCAGAGGACATGATCAGCGCGCATGATGATGTCGCCTGTCCTCAACACGTCGAATCCACGCCAGAGCACCTACGCTTCCTGTTAACCCACAGTTTTGCCTTGCGAGCGTCGGAAGGACCAGATTACCAGCCCTCGTGTGAAAATCTCTGGACGGAACACTTCACGGCAACCCGGCGGGCAAGCCGGATTGGGATAGAACTCAACGGAAATTTCCCCGATTTGGGTGTGGCTGCAAACCTTCCGAGCGCCGGCGTCTTTCCCGGCGCGCTACAATTGCCACCCAGGGGAAGGGGGTTCCTCTTGTTGCCAGACTGCCAGACCACGGGCGGCTATCCACATATTCTCCAAGTGAACCGTTCCGACCGGCATTTGCTTGGTCAACTTCGACCAAGGGATTCCCTGATTTTCCTTCACAGGACGCCGGACCAAGCTGCGGAGGATCTGGCGAAGAAGCAGGAACTGATCGGTTCCTGGCTAACCGATTTTCGGCTGTGAGAGGGGAAGGGGGCGCTCGTGCAAAAGTAAACAGAATGTTGTTCTGGCAATCTCTGACTTGGTCAGGGCCAGTAGGAGAACAATACGTTGCATCATGCAACCTAAGAGCCAGGCCGCGTGATCAGATGGCGCGCCAAGTGGCCAAGCCATACGGGTGGCCCGATCTTAATCCGCGAGTCGCATAATCATCATTATGGGAAATTATATTTGTTGATTATATAATGAAATCAAGTCTCAAGCCGTCATATCCGGGCACGACCCCAGCCGGGAGTTCTCGGCACAGAGTCTGGTAATCCATATCGACATGCATATTCGTCAGTACCGCCTGGCTGGGCGCGACATGCTCAATCCACTCAAGCGCCTGGTCGAGGTTTGCATGCGATGGATGAGGTGTATATCGCAAGGCATCAATGACAAGCGTATCAATGCCCTTCAACGCATCAAGTGTCTCGGCGGGAAGTCCGTTAACGTCATTGCAGTAGGCGAGATTGCCCATCCGGAAGCCCAGACAACGAATACGCCCATGCTCCATGTCGAGTGGTATGAAGCTGAGAGCTCCGCCGGCGCCTTCGATTTTCACAGGCTTAAGCGGCACAAGCTCGTCCTGGAGGTCCAGAATGGACGGATAGCCGCCCTTCCCCTCGAAACAATACGCAAACCTTTTCGTCAGCGTGCTGCGGGTCTCCGCGCTCAGATAGGTGGGTATTGGCTTGCGCTGGCGAATGAAAATCGGTCGGACATCATCAATCCCGTGGCTCTGGTCGGCATGGTCGTGCGAATACAGGATCGCATCAAGGTGACCGACTTCCGCAGCCAGCAATTGCTCTCTCAGATCCGGAGACGTGTCGATCAAAACGTTCGTCGCCTCGCCATCATCCCCGAAGGCCTGAACCAGCGCCGAGCAGCGCAATCTGCGGTTCCGCGGCTCTGCCGGATCACAGACACCCCAATCTCCGCCGACGCGAGGCACGCCTCCAGAGGAGCCGCTACCGAGCAACGTGAAAACACCCTTCGCCATCAGCTTGGAATTCTCGAAAACAGCCGGAGGGCATTCTGAGTCGTGACGCGCAGGACCTCATCCAGCGGCACATCTTTCAACGCCGCCAGGGCTTCAGCCACGTGGACAAGATAAGACGGCTCGTTGCGCCGACCGCGCATGGGCACTGGCGCAAGATACGGGCAATCGGTCTCCAGGATAAGCCGGTCCATCGGCACGTCCGCAATCACTTCCCGCACGTCTCGCGCGCTCTTGAAGGACAGGATGCCGGAGACAGAGACCAAGCCGCCCAGATCCAGGCCGCGCTGCGCAAGCCGTGCTCCGCCCGTATAGCAATGCAGCAGAGGCACGAATGCACCCTTCCGGAATTCCTCTTCCAGAATGTCGCCCATCATGTCATCGGCTTCGCGTGTATGCAGGATGAGTGGCAGGCCCGTTTGGCGAGCCGCTTCTATGTGAGTTTTCAGGCTGCGGACCTGCGCATCTTCCGCGCTGTAGCCATAGTGAAAATCCAGGCCCGTTTCACCAATGGCAACCACGTTCGGATCCTTCGCCCTGGAAACCAGGTCCTCAACGGAGAGGTCCGGGAAATCCTTGCTGTGGTGCGGATGCACCCCAACAGAACACCAGATGTTCGGATGATCGCGGGCGATGGACAGGACTGCGTCGAAATTGTCGAGCCGGTCACAGATGGCCAGCATCTGTTCCACGCCCTTTTCCTCGGCCCGAGCCAGAACTTCGCTCAGATCTTCGGCATAGGTCTCGCCGTGCAGGTTTACATGCGTATCAAACATGCTTGCGGACTTAGTGCGTCCGGGCAGCGCTATAAAGCCCTGCGATCAGCTTGGACGCGGTTTGCGCCGGATCCATCTTCAGCGCCCGCGCTTCCCCGGCAAGCCGCGAGATATCGAGCCACGCCTTGGCGGCGGTCGGCTCCTGTTCTGCGCGGTGTGCCAGCCAGGAGAGAATCTCTTCCTGAAATGCTTGCATGGCCGTGTCGTCAGCGCTGGCGGTTTGCAGGGCATCGGTTACGAGCCCGTCATTCGGTCTCGGCAGGCTACGTAGCAAAATCTTGGCGGCATGAGACGCGGCGAGGCCCGAGGGCGTGGACAGTTGAATGCCCAGACCCGGTCGTCCCTTCGACAAGGACACGGCCTCGTCCGGCGCGTCAGCGGTTTCCAGCGCACGTTTCGTGTCCTCGTCACTCAGCGCGGATACACGCAGGACCCTGCAGCGCGACCGGATCGTCGGCAGGATAGGTGTCGTTCCATGGTTCACGAGGAACAGGATGCTATGCCCGGGCGGCTCTTCCAGCGTCTTGAGCAAGGCGTTTGCACCATTTCGATTAAGCTCATCCAATGAGTCGATGATGCCTACACGCCAGCCGCCTTGTGCGGGCTTCAATGAAAAGAAATGAGTGAGCTCCCGAATCTGATCGACCGTGATGTCCTGGCGCAGCTTGCCCTTGTCATTCAACTCGCGATGCACAACGCGCAAATCGGGATGCCCGCCCGCGAGGCATGTGCGTGCGACAGGGTCAGACGGATCGGCGTCAAGCGGCGAGGTTTCCGGTCCGCGCGCACCGAGCATGTAGGCGGCAAGCCGTTTGGCCATTGTCGCCTTGCCAATCCCTGACGGCCCCTCGATCAGCCAGCCATGATGCAGCTTGCCCGTCGTCGCCGACGCAAGGAATGAGGCTTCCGCCGCATCGTGTCCGTACAAGGGCCAGGCACTGGTCATCCGGCCATCTCACCCAGCGAATAGGTTGCAGCAAGTACTGCCCAAGCTGCCTCGAAGACGTCTTGCTCAGAGCGTGAGGCATCAATCAGCCGGCACCGGTCAGGCTCTGACTGCGACAAAGATATGAAGCCTTGACGGACAGCATGATGAAAATCCGCCGCGCGTTTTTCGAAGGCGTCGTCAGGCCCGTTCCGGGAAGTTCTGCGGCTTGCAGTGGTTTCGAGTGGCGCATCAAGGATGAGCGTGAGGCCCGGAACGGTTTCTCCCAGGACGGACGCCTCCATGGATTTCAGGACGTTTGGCGACACGCCACCTTTAACACTCTGATATACGCGCGTGGAATCAGCGAACCGGTCACAGATGACCCATTTGCCCTCCGCAAGTGCAGGTCGGATCAGATTCTCCAGATGGTCACTGCGCGCGGCATTCATCAACAAAGCTTCGCTCATCGGTGACCAGTTACCACCCGCAGGCGGATGCAGCGCGAGTTGCCTGACGGCTTCAGCCAAGGGTGTGCCACCCGGCTCGCGCGTCGTGACCACCTCAAACCCCTCACTTTCAAGACGCTTCGCGAGCGCACGTTGCAACGTGGATTTCCCCGTGCCTTCGCCGCCCTCCAGTGTGATGAATTTGAGTGTCGGCGTCTCAGCCATTGTTGCCGCCAATCATCTGGCTGAGCCCTTCGACCGCGCGACCAAAGAAACCAAGCTTCTTGACGGTTGCCTCCGCCACGATAGGAGCCTCCGTCGGTGCCTGACCTTCCACAGTGACAACCAGTTTCCCGACCGTATCACCGGCCTTGATAGGGGCCTGAAGCGCTTGGTCGAGGACGATTTCGGATTTTGCTTTCTCAAGAGCTGCCTTGTGGCCGGCGATTGTCATCTTGCTGGCCAGCGAGACCGGAACTGTCTGTTGCTGACCGAGCCAGACTTTCACTTCAGGGAGTTCAACGCTTTCTGGCGTGATGACTTTCAGATCATAGCTCTGGAAGGCCATCCGCATCATGCGTTCGCCTTCCTGGGCCCGCGCGGCCATGCTCTCCAGACCGTTGATGACGATCGTACGCCGTACGCCGTCACGAACTGCCGAGGCCGTAAGACCGTATCCTGAAACTTCGAGGTGGCCGGTCTTCAGGCCGTCGGTACCTTCAATGCTGAGCAATGGATTGCGATTGGCCTGAGTGTATTCGCGCCAAGTATACGACGGCATGTCATACCAGTCATAATATTGCGGGTACTTGTCGATGGTGAGTTTCGCCATCTTGGCGAGGTCTTCTGCAGAGATGACGTGGCCAACAGCCTCAAGGCCCGTCGTATTCTCGAAGTTCGCCGAACTCATTCCGAGTTCGTGGGCGAGGGAGGTCATACGTCGCGCAAAGGCTTCTTCAGATCCTGAAATACCTTGGGCCAAGACGATACAGGCATCATTTCCGGACATGATGATTACGCCGTGCAGCAGCTCTTCAACCGTCGGCGTGTCGCCGGGGGCGAGGCCCATGGTCGATGTGCCTGAGGGGAAGCCGCCGCGGCGCCAGGCGTCTTCGCTGACGGTGAACTTGTCAGTCAGGGAGATTTCGCCACGCTCGATCAGTTCGAAGACGAGAAAGGCCGTCATCATCTTGGTCATCGAGGCAGGGATCATCGGCTCTTGACCATCCTTGGAAAACAGAATGGTGCCAGTCTCATGATCCATGATCACGGCATGACTGGCAGGCGTGTCCACGATCTGAGCCTGGGCCGCACCCGTCGCAACGATCGCCGAAAATATGGCAGTCAGGATCTGGGTTTTGCGCAGCATAGTGAGCCTCCGGAATTTGCTGTTCGGATGGCCATACACATACGGCCCTTTTTCCCATGTATACAGGAAAAAGGGCCGGTTTGTGGTCAGCGTCAATGGTAGCTGTGCTGTGTCGGTAGTTAGTTTTGAGCGACAACACGCCCATTGGAGATACCGTAACGGTTCAGGTCGTCCTTCATGCGGTCTGCGGCATCGCGGCTCATGAATGGGCCAACGCGGACGCGGAAGAAATCAGCCCCGTTCACCCGCGCCGGATCAATCTGGGCACTAAGATTCCCGGGCATGGAACGGATGAGGCTCTCGGCATTCGAAATCTGCGAGAATGCACCGACTTGAACGAAATAGTTTCCGACGGATACGGGCTGGTAACTTTGTGCGCTAGCGCGGCTTGACGTGTATGTCGGAGCGGGCGCGGAAACCGTGCTGATGCTGGCGGCACGTGGCGGGTCTTGCTTGGCTACTTGCACAGCAGGGTGCGATTTGGGCGCGGCAACAGGAGCAGGGCCCAGATAGCGGACACGCACATTAGCGCGCCCTGCCCCGGTCATGCCGAGTTCGGTAGCGGCGCGCTGCGAAACCTGCAGCATGGCGCCATCCTCGAATGGGCCACGGTCATTCACGCGAACGATCACTTCCGTATTCGTGTCAATGTTCACGACTTGCACAAGGCTTGGCAATGGCAGATTCGGATGCGCGGCCATGAGGTCTGCCTGGTTGAAAATTTCGCCATTCGCAGTCGGCAGGCCCTGAAACTCATCGCCATACACGATGGCTGCGCCGGTTTCATCAAACACAGGAACCGTTTCAGGCGTGACGGAATGCGCCGAAGCTGGTGTCAGATTTGTTGCACCCGGCTGCGCAGCCCCCTGCTCCGGTTTCGCCTGAACGGCGCCTGCAAGTGCTGGAAGAGATTCTGCTTCCACGGCGGCCTGCTCGCGCTCAACGGCGATACGTTGCGCGGTGGCGCGAGGGTCAAAAGCTTGGGTCGCAGGTGTCTGTACGGCCATCGGCGCTGGCGCGGCACTGATCGGCGCGCTGATGCTGGCATATTCTCTCGGCTCAGCCACCGGATTTGCGAACTGCGGAACGGGATTCGATGATGTCTTCGCGGTTTGGACCGGGTTCAGAGCCCCCGGATAATTGAACTGGACGCGTGCCTTGGCTTTCTCAGAGTCAGGCCGGACCTGGCTCGGAGTGATGAAGACGTTTTGACGTTCTGCGGAAATCCTGGCGCTCTGCCCCTGCGTCTTGAAGACGATCGGTGCGGGATCAGCCAATGCCGGCCCGGTAACGAACGCGGCAGCGAACGTGGCTGCAAGAAGAGTGGGAAGGCGGTCGGTGATCTTGGTCGATGGCGCGCGCATTCGCGATTTAACCTCGTTCTGAGTTTGTATTCGGCGCTTTGCGCCTGAACGTCCGGCTTTTCTGCCGTACTTTTATTGTTTACCACGCCAAGGTGGATGCAGGATGAACCTACTCTACCAAAACGGAAAATCAGCTTAGCGTTCTGTTTACACTTTGCCCAGCCTCGGCATTCGCAGAAGGGGGCTTGCAAAAGCAGGTGCCGTGTTGGAAACACCGGGGCGCCGGAGGAATGGCAGAGTGGTTGAATGCGGCGGTCTTGAAAACCGTTGAGCCTTCGCGGGCTCCGGGGGTTCGAATCCCTCTTCCTCCGCCACGCGCCCCAATCTATTGCTTGAGTTTCAAGGCCTGACCTTTGGTCAGGGTGGTCATTCCCGAGCGCTTCCTGCAAAACTTTGGCAAAACCAACACAACAGGAGGATGCATGCTCGAAGGTATCAAGGTCGTGGAATATGCGACCTACATGGCGGCCCCCGGCGCAGGATCGATCTTGAGTGACTGGGGCGCGGATGTCGTGAAGATCGAGCCGCCCGGGGGCGATCCGATCCGTCTGTTCTTCAAGACGATCGGGACAGACATTTCCGACAATCCCGTCTTCGATTTCGACAATCGCGGCAAGAAATCCATCGTGGTCGATACTTCCAAGCCTGAAGGGCAGGAACTCGTGCGCAAGCTGGTCGCTGATGCCGATGTTTTCCTGACGAATGTCCGGCCGGGCGGGCTTGAGCGGTCCGGTCTCGACTATGACAGCCTAAAAGCCACCAACCCGAAGCTGGTTTACTGTTCGCTGACTGGCTACGGCCTACAGGGTCCGGATGCGAACCGGCCCGGTTTCGATATTGCGAGCTTCTGGAGTCGCACGGGCGTCGCGCGCCTGACTGTGCCCAAGGGTGAAGACCTGTTTGCCAATCGCACTGCTTTTGGAGACCATACGACCTCCATGTCGGCGGCAGCGGGAATTTGCGCGGCATTGGTGGAAGCGGGCCGAACAGGCAAGGGGCGTCTGGTCGAGGCCTCCCTCTTCCGCGCCGGTTTGTACGCACTTGGATCCGACTTTGCCATTCAGCTTTTCTTCGACCGGGTCGCGTCCACAAAATCTCGACACGAGCAAAATGTTCCGATCACGAATTTCTTTGAAACCAAGGATGGGAGCTGGTTCTGTCTTGTATCGCGCCAAGGCGAAGTTGACTGGGGCCCGATCTGCCGCGCCATCGGCCGGGAGGAACTCATCGAGGACGAGCGGTTCACATCTGCCAAGGCACGGCGGAAGAACAATGCTGAAGTTGTCGATATCCTCGATGCAGGCTTTGCCAAATTCGACAAGGTGGAAATGGCGAAGCGGCTGGATGCGGAATCCCTTGCCTGGGCACCGGTTCAGACCCTGGCGGAAGTCGCCAAGGATCCGCAGGCCCTCGCGGCTGGCGCCATTGTCCAAACGCCGAGCGCGAAAGGCGATGGCTCGACCTATGCATCGCCTGCTTCACCCGTCCGGTTTCCTGGCGCGGACGACGGACCAAAAGGTCCCTCGCCCGCCCTGGGCCAACATACACGGGCCGTGCTTGATAGTCTCGGCCTCTCAGCCGATGCCATAGAGAGTCTTTACACAGATGGTGTCGTGTCCTAGCGGCCTTTGAAGTCCGGCGCGCGCTTTTCGAGAATGGCGTTGACGCCTTCCATATGATCCTCGGTCTTGTGCATGAGGGCTTGGGAGGCGGCGGACATTTCCATAATGGTCTCGTAGGATGCGTTGGCACCGTGCCGCATCAGGGTCTTTGCCAAGCGCAGAGCTTGCGGAGGCTGGGCAGCGATCTGTTCTGCGAGGGTCATGGCTTCGTCCATGAGCGCATCACCCGGCACAACCTTGGATACGAGACCCCATTCTTCAGCGGTGGCCGCGTCGATGACCTTGCCGGTGAACAGGAGCTCAGCTGCGCGGGATGACCCGATCAGGCGCGGTAGCAACCATGCCCCGCCATCACCGGGGATCAGGCCCAGCTTTAGGAAAGTCACGCCCATCTTCGCCTTGTCCGAGGCAATACGGATGTCGGCCATGCAGGCCACATCACAGCCAAGGCCAATCGCAGCGCCGTTGACGGCGGCGATCATGGGCACTTCCAGATTATAGAGTGACTTGACGATCAAATGGATGTTGCGGCGATAGCCTTCGCGGATATCGTGCGGCGCACCACCGAATGCCCCGGTGCCTTCCTTCATGGCCTTCACATCGCCGCCAGCTGAGAATGCCCGACCCGCACCGGTCAGGATCACGCAACGGATGCTGGGATCGGCCACGATCTCGTTACAGGCTGCTGCTATGGCGACGCCATCGCCCTCAGCGCCCAGCGCATTCAAGCTGTCAGGGCGGTTTAGCGTTAGGATCATGATGGATCCGCGCTTCTCTGTGGTCACGATCGACATGTCTGGAAATCCTCCGTTTCTTCTTCCCGCCTTGCTGGCAGGAGGACATCCAATTGTCCATCCGGCAATCAGCCGCTTACCGCATGGTCAGAGAAAGAATTCAGAGGGAGTGGTGCGGATGAGAGGACTCGAACCTCCACGCTTTGCAGCGCTGGAACCTAAATCCAGTGCGTCTACCAATTCCGCCACATCCGCATGACGGGTGTTCCTACGCGAGCATTGCGGAGGCTTCAACACCAAACGGGCGCGGAGGCTGCGAATTTAGCGGTGCTCGCCGTGCAATGCGCTGAGGATGTCAGGCAGCTGGGCTTCGAGGTCTTCCGAGATCAGTCCTGCACCGACACGCCTGCCCGCTTCTCCATGAAGCCAGCTTGCCATGGCGGCGGCAGTAAACGTGTCCACGCCCTGGGCCATCAGTCCGCCGGCAATGCCAGCCAGAACGTCGCCGGAGCCAGCCGTGGCGAGCCAACGCGTGGCGTGCGTGTTCACAATGGCCATGCCATCTGGTTTCGCGATGACGGTGTCGGGGCCCTTGAGCAGGACCACGCATCCGGCCATCTGGGCTGCCTTGCGCGTCGCTTGCACCTTGTTCACCTCTGTGTCGAGGAGGTCGCCGAAAATACGCTTGAATTCGCCGATATGCGGCGTGATCAGATCGTCGGCCCGCAATTGCTTGTATAAGGCGTCGCGGTCATCGGCGAAGACGGTCAGGGCGTCGGCGTCCAATACGGCTTTTGCGTCAGTGGACAGAAGGCATTCCACATTCTTGCGCGTGCCTGTGTTGATCCCGGCGGCCGGTCCAAGGATTACAGTGCTCGTCGATTCTATGGTTTTGCGAAGCTGTTCGGCATTCGCCACTTCCTTCAGCATGATCGCGGTCAGATGGCTCGCATTCACTGCAACAGCGTCCGGCGGTGACAACAGGGTCACAAGGCCCGCTCCGGCTCGCAAACCGGCGCGGCCGGCCAATCGCGCGGCGCCCGTCGATGCCGCGTTTCCGCTCACGACGGCCATGTGACCTCGGGCGTGCTTGTGGCTGCCCTGTCCGGGTTGCGGCAGGTTGCGTCCCCACAAGAGCGGGCTGTTTTCCAGAAGTTGGGTTTGAACCGGCACACCGATATCTGCCACGAACACGCCGCCGCAATAGGCCGCGCCGGGCAACAGGACGTGCGCCGGTCGCAAGGCGGCAAAGGTGATCGTTCCTTCGGCCCGGAAGCATGGCCCCAGCGGCTTGGCCGACTCGCCATCAATGCCGGAGGGTACATCAATCGACACGACGCGCCCGCCGCGTTCGGCCAATTTTGCGGCTATGCCACCGAGCGGACGGGACAAGCCGCCCCCAAACAATGCATCAAGTACAATGTCGTGCGGCGCCTCAAGCGCAGCATCGAGCGGTTTGATCTCGCCATCCCACTCGGCTGCCGCCTTGGCTGCATCACCCGTCAGGGCTTCCTTGCCCACAAGACAGAAAACCTCCACCTCCCGCCAGAGCTTTGCGAGCTTGGCCGCGGCGATGAAGCCGTCCCCGCCATTCCCACCGGGGCCGCACAGGACCTGGATCCGGCCTTCCGGCCATTTGGCATGAACGAATTCAGCAACCGCGTTTCCGGCGCGTTGCATGAGGTCGTAACTGTCAGCGCCTTTGGAAAAAAGGTCTTCTTCCGCGGCCCGCATTTCCTGCGGAGTAAGAATAGGTCTGCCCATGGATGAAGCTCATAGCACGCGGGTTTCGGATTCGCTGCCCAGACGCTGAACTTTCAGGCCATCGGCGCTGCGTTCCAGTGACGTTACAGAACAATAGGTCGGCCGGAAGACGAGCGTTTCCGCCCGCTGCTGCAGTTTGCTGACAACGGCGTTGATCGCCACGAAATGCGTGAATACGACCGTATTGTCCGGCAGGCCTTCCAAGCTGGCAATCATGGCATCGCGCCAGGCGGTGTGGGTGCTGGCCTCGTTTTCCCATGTGCCCGCCATGAAGCCCTGAAGCCATGCAATCCGGTCAGAGATTCCCGCCGGTGTCGCGATTTCGGAAACATCTTCCATGATGGTGGCGGAAAGACCCAGCTTTGCCTCCAACGGCCGCGCCGTTTCACGGCAGCGCTGCATGGGGCTGGTGATGATGCGCCCAATGCCCAGAGATTCAAGATCGGCGGCGACCGATTCAGCCTGACGTAAACCTAAATCGCTCAGGCCTGGGTCTGGATGACTGCCCCAACTGGCGGCAGCTTCCCCGTGACGAACAAGATATAGCATAAAATCTCCCGAGCCGGGCTCGGTGCCGGCCTCATTGGTGAATGCGGAACCCTGAGTCCGATCCTGGGTCCGCGACAATGAATATGCGTGCCTGCTTTGCGCAAATATGCAGAAGATTCAATCGCTCCCGCCGCGTCGCCCAGATTCGCGGCGCAGAGAAGCGCGGTATTGACCGCACACCCTGAGAGGCTGAAACCCGTAATGAAGACAGGGGCCGAACGGGCCCGGCGCACAAACGATAGGCAGCAAAGTCCAAATTTCGATCACGCCCACTTAACCTGATGCTAAGTCTGATGCTGGGTCTCGCTTCCACCGCAGAAGGCGCATACCCGTTGCTTTACACGAACCAAAACGGCTGGGAGACACGGGCCATGAAGAAAATTGAGGCGATCATCAAACCCTTCAAACTGGATGACGTTAAGGAAGCGCTGCAAGAGATCGGTTTGCAAGGCATGACCGTCGTCGAAGCCAAGGGCTTCGGACGTCAGCGCGGCCATACCGAACTCTATCGAGGCGCAGAGTATGTGGTCGACTTCCTGCCCAAGCTGAAAATCGAAATCGTTCTCGCCGACAGTGCGGTAGAAGGCGCAGTCGACGCCATCAAGAAAGCCGCTCATACTGACAAGATCGGTGACGGCAAGATCTTCATCTCTGACATCACCGATGCGGTAAGAATCCGCACGGGCGAAACAGGCGATGCTGCCCTTTAAGCGGCAAGTCGCAGAATACAAAAAAACCTTAGAAGCTGTTTACTGGAGGGCAAATTCCAATGGCCGATAACCTGCTGAAACTCATGAAGGATGAAGACGTCCAATACGTCGACCTTCGCTTCACCGACCCTCGCGGGAAGATGCAGCACGTTTCTTTCCACAAGAACATGGTCGAAGACGATTTCTTCACCGAAGGCCAGATGTTTGATGGCTCATCCGTTGCTGGCTGGAAGGCGATCAACGAGTCCGACATGGTGCTGATGCCTGACACCAGCACGGCCATGATTGACCCATTCTTTCAGCAGACCACGCTGGCCGTGATGTGTGACATCCTGGACCCTATCACGGGCCAGGCTTACAACCGCGACCCACGTACGACGGCCAAAAAGGCCGAAGCCTATGTGAAGTCGAGCGGCGTGGGTGACACGGTGTTCTTCGGACCTGAAGCCGAGTTCTTCGTGTTCGATGACGTGCGTTGGTCCACCGAGCCGCACAAGACTGGATACAGCTTCGATTCCACCGAACTGCCGATCAATACCGGCAAGGAATATCCAATGGGCAATATGGGCCACCGCCCTGGCCCAAAGGGCGGCTATTTCCCGGTGCCTCCGGTGGATTCCGAGCAGGACATGCGCTCCGAGATGCTGTCTGTCATGGCTGATATCGGCCTTGATCCGGAAAAGCATCACCACGAAGTGGCACCAGCCCAGCACGAACTCGGGCTGAAATTCTCGACGCTGACCACGATGGCGGACCGCCTGCAACTCTACAAATATGTGATCCACAATGTGGCCGCATCCTATGGCAAGACGGCAACCTTCATGCCGAAGCCGATGTTTGCAGATAATGGTTCCGGCATGCACGTACACCAGTCCATCTGGTCGAACGGCAACCCGCTCTTTGCAGGCGACCAGTATGCCGGCCTGTCCGAGACATGCCTTTATTACATTGGCGGCGTCATCAAGCACGCGCGCGCGCTGAACGCCCTGACTAACCCGTCGACGAACAGCTACAAGCGCCTCGTCCCGGGCTATGAAGCACCCGTCATGCTCGCCTATTCTGCGCGCAACCGGTCTGCTTCGATCCGAATTCCGTTCGGTTCCAACCCAAAGGCCAAGCGCATCGAGACGCGCTTCCCGGACCCGACGGCCAACCCATACCTTGCCTTCGCAGCCCTGCTCATGGCTGGCCTCGACGGCATCGAAAACAAGATCCATCCGGGCGATGCCATGGACAAGGACCTCTACGATCTGCCGCCTGAAGAGGCGAAATCGATCCCGCAAGTGTGCGGTTCACTGCGAGAAGCGCTTGCAGCGCTCGACGCAGACCGTAAGTTCCTAACCAAGGGCGGCGTGTTCGATGACGATCAGATCGATGCTTATATCGAGCTGAAAATGGAAGAGAACATGCGCTATGAACTCCACCCGCATCCGGTGGAATTCGACATGTACTACAAGGTGTAGGGGCCTGTTCTCTCTCTCCTCTAATCCTTGTAGAGGCCGGTATCGCAAGGTACCGGCCTCTTCTTTATCCGGCGTTAGAACCTCACAGAAAACCGAACTACACTCGGCAGAAGAGGCCCCAGCAGCTCCCGAGCGTCCAGGACTGGACCTCTAACTGCTTTTTCTTTTGTGCCAATTATTCAGACCTGAAACCAAAAACGCCCCGACCATTTGGACGGGGCGCTTGAATATTGGATCTGTATTTGAATCAGCC
>DHZF01000115.1:0-27577 GCA_002414505.1 Hyphomonas sp. UBA5111
GCCGGTGACGGCACCACGACCGCAACGGTTCTCGCCCAAGCCATCGTTCGCGAAGGCCTGAAGCGCGTTGCCGCCGGTATGAACCCAATGGATCTGAAGCGCGGCATCGACAAGGCATCCGCCGAAGTCGTGAAAGACCTCGCTCATCACTCCAAGAAAGTGAAGTCGAACGAAGAGATTGCCCAAGTCGGCACGATCTCCGCAAACGGCGACACTGAAGTTGGCGCGATGATCGCTGAAGCCATGGCGAAAGTCGGCAATGAAGGCGTCATCACGGTTGAAGAAGCCAAGTCGCTCGAAACCGAACTCGATGTTGTCGAAGGTATGCAGTTCGATCGTGGTTACCTGTCGCCATACTTCATCACCAACCCGGACAAGATGATCGCGGAACTCGAAGATCCGTTCATCCTGCTGCACGAAAGCAAGCTGTCCTCCCTGCAGCCAATGCTGCCGATCCTCGAAAACGTTGTTCAGAGCCAGAAGCCGCTCCTGATCATCGCTGAAGATGTCGACGGTGAAGCCCTCGCAACGCTCGTGGTCAACAAGCTGCGCGGCGGCCTGAAGATCGCTGCTGTGAAAGCTCCTGGCTTCGGTGATCGCCGCAAGGCCATGCTGCAGGACATTGCTGTCCTCACCGGCGGCCAGGTCATCTCCGAAGACCTCGGCATCAAGCTCGAAAACGTCTCCATGGACATGCTCGGTACCGCGAAGAAAGTCGCCATCACGAAAGATGACACGACCATCGTGGACGGCGCTGGCGCCAAGAAAGACCTCGAAGCACGCGTGTCCCAGATCCGCAAGCAGATCGAAGACACGTCTTCCGACTACGACAAGGAGAAGCTCCAGGAGCGTCTCGCCAAACTGGCTGGCGGCGTAGCTGTCATCAAGGTTGGCGGCGCCACGGAAGTGGAAGTGAAAGAGCGCAAGGATCGCGTCGATGACGCCCTGAACGCCACGCGCGCCGCTGTTGAAGAAGGCATCGTCCCTGGTGGTGGTACTGCGCTTCTCGCTGCTGCAGGCAATATCGACGTCAAAGGCCTCAATGCAGACGAGCAGGCCGGTATCGACATCGTGCGCAAAGCTCTGGAAGCTCCGGTTCGCCAGATCGCTGAAAACGCCGGCGTCGAAGGCTCGGTCGTTGTCGACCAGATCCGTCGCGGCAAGGGCAAGGGCTTCGGCTTCAACGCTCAGACCGAAGAATATGGTGACCTCGTCGCCATGGGTGTGATCGATCCGGTAAAAGTTGTGCGCTCCGCGCTGCAGAACGCATCTTCTGTCGCTGGCCTGCTGATCACGACCGAAGCCGCAATTGCAGAAGCCCCCAAGAAGGACGGTGCCGGCGGCGGCATGCCTGACATGGGCGGCGGCATGGGCGGAATGGGTGGCATGGGCTTCTAAGCCCGGCCCTCAAAGCCAGAATGCGAGAGGCAGCACTTCGGTGCTGCCTCTTTTTTACGCGAAATGACCCCTCCAACACGTTCGATTCCAGCTTCTCTACCGCAGCGGCAACCGCTTAGGATTGCCGAAAACATAAATGGGAGAGAAACAAAGTGGCATCTGCTTCGGAAATGAATTTCGGCGACATGCTCGATGCTGTGGGCGAGATGCTCGGTCCGGACGACCTGGCCCTCGCGCACGGGGAGCGACGCACCTATTGGCCAGACTTCACGGCCCGCTCGAACAGGCTGGCACGGAACCTGCGCGAAATGGGAATCGAGACCGGCGACAAGGCAGGTTTCTACCTGCGCAACCAGCCAGAATACACTGAAGCCCTGGCCGCCTGCTTCAAAGGCCGCTTCACGCATGTGAACGTCAATTACCGCTACCTCGCAGACGAACTCTTCTACATTTTCGATAATTCAGATGCGGCGGTTGTCTTCTATGACGTTCAATTCCTCGATCAGGTCGAGCTGGTGCGTGGCCGCCTACCGAAGGTGAAAGCCTGGGTGCAGATTGGCGGCGGAGACGTCCCCGCTTGGGCGGTCGACTATGACCGGCTCGCAACCGACGGTGACCCGTCTCCTCTGGGCATCGAGCGCTCTCCGGACGATCTGTTTTTCCTTTACACAGGTGGCACGACGGGCATGCCCAAGGGGGTCATGTGGTCACAGGCCGTCTGGCGGCAAGCTTCCAGGGAAGGCGCTGAAAAGGCGGGTCTGCCTTATCCCTCCACAATGGAAGAATACAAGATGGCCGTTCAATTGATGGGCCGCACCGCACGCCAAGTCCCCGCCTGCCCTCTGATGCACGGCACGGGCCTGTTCACGGCGATGGGTGCCCTGCTCGGTGGCGGCGCAATTATTACGCTGGAACAGAATAGCAGTTTCGATCCCGAGAATTTGTGGGATACGGTCTCTGAACATGGCGTCACCAGCATGGCAATTGTCGGAGACGCTTTCGGGAAGCCCATGCTCAAGGCGCTCGAAGAAAACCCCGCCCGATGGGATGTCAGCTCGGTACAGACGATTGTCTCATCTGGTGTCATGTGGAGCGCGGAAGTGAAGCAAGGCCTGCTGCACCACATGCCTCAGGCCGCGATGATGGACAGTTTCGGCTCCTCTGAAGCCGTCGGCTTCGGATCGTCCACAACCACCGCTGAAGGCGGCACCCAGACGTCCAAATTCGAGATCGGCCCCAACTGCAAGGTGTTTTCCGAAGACGATCGCGAGATCGTTCCGGGCAGTGGTGAAGCCGGCATCATCGCACGCGGCGGCGCCGTCCCGCTCGGCTATTACAAGGATGAAGAGAAAACGGCCAAGACGTTCAAGACGATCAATGGTGTCCGCTACGCCATACCGGGCGATTGGTGCACTGTGGAAGAGGACGGCACGATTACCCTGCTCGGTCGCGGATCAAACTGTATCAACACGGCCGGTGAAAAAGTCTATCCGGAAGAAGTTGAGGAAGCGCTCAAGGAGCACGCCTCGGTCAGGGATGCGCTCGTTGTCGGCATACCCGACGAAAAATGGGGTAACGCAGTCACGGCCGTAGTCTCGACGGATTCAGACGTGAGTGAAGACGAATTACGGAGCTTCGTGCAGAGCCGGATCGCACGCTACAAGGCACCCAAATCCATTCTGTTCAAGGATGACCTTGGCCGCGCACCGAATGGCAAGGCCGACTACAAATCGATCAAGGCCTTCGCGCTCGACAAGCTGGGCATCAGCCAATAAGCAGCAGGCCTCTCAGGGTGTAGGCGACCACCGCCACGAACAGCATGGACACAAGGGCGATACCGAAAAACCACAGGAGGCGCTTTCCCAGCGGCGCCTCCTCATTGTCGTCTCCCGGCTGAACCGGATCAATGCGCATGGTATCCGTCGCCCGGTTTCACCTTGCCCCAGAACAGGCTGTAGACATAGGCGGTGTACGCCAGGATGATCGGCAGCATGATGACTGCCCCCACCAGCATCAGGACGAGCGCATTGTCCCTGGCGGCAGCCTCCGTAATGGAGATTTCATAGGGCACGATGAATGGATAGAGGCTCACCCCGAGACCGATATAACCGCTAAGAAAAATCCCCGCGGCGAGCAGGTAAGGACGCCAATCCGGCGCAGTGCCCACCGCGTCCGGTTTCATGGACAGGTCCCGCCAGAGCCAGACAACAAGCGCCATGCCCGCGAGGGGAACGGGCGCGAGGGGCAGGAACCGCGCAGGATTGATCTGGGTCATGGAAAAGCCCCAGCGGTCGCCGATGGATGCGTCGACTGACAGCGTCGCGAAGCTGACCGCGAGGAAGCAAATCGCTACGCCCGCCAGTGCCATGCGCCCCCATTTGCGGGCCTTGTTATGCAGATCGTCCTCGGTCTTGAGAACCAGCCAGCAAGCCCCCAGCAGGAGGTAGCCGATCACGACGGAAATACCGGTGAGCAGGGTGAACGGTGTCAGCCAGTCGAAGGCCCCACCGGCGAAAGCGCCGCCCTCGACCCGGATGCCCTGCACCATGCCGCCCAGCATGATGCCCTGCGAAAAGGCGGCCGTGAACGAGCCCCCATAGAAGGCACCATTCCAGAATAATCTTGTGGGCCGCCGTACGGCCTTGTGCCGGAATTCAAACGCCACACCGCGAAAGATGAGGGCTGCCAGCATGATGAGGACGGGCAGATAGAAGGCCGGCATGATGATCGCGTAGGCCGTCGGGAACGCTGCAAACAGGCCGCCCCCGCCAATGATCAGCCAGGTCTCGTTACCATCCCAGACGGGCTCGACCGTGGCGGTCATCATGTTGCGTTCTTCTTCGGACTCGGCGAACGCCGTGAACATGCCCACGCCGAGATCAAATCCGTCGAGCAGGACATACATCATCACGCCAATGGCGAGGATCAGGGCCCAGATAAAAGGAAGGTCGATAGCCATGAATGCCTCCTATTCCGCCGCAACAATATCGTCTGACGTCTCGGCCTTCTCGTCCACAGCCCCCATGGGTGTGCCAGGAGGACGACGCTCGCGACTCGCCGGATCGGGCGGTGTGTCGTCGAAGCCGCGCGTCGCAATGCGTGCCATGTAGACGACCCCGGCTGTGAAGATGATGGCATAGACGACCATGAAGACGAGCAGTGACGTTGCCACCTGCCCGGCCGACACGGGCGATAGGCTGTCGACTGTTCGAAGGTGTCCATAGACGGTGTAAGGCTGTCGCCCCACTTCAGCGGTGATCCAGCCGGTTACAACGGCGATGAACCCGAAAGCGCCCGCAGGCACAGCGGCCATGTGGAACAGGCCCGGCTCATCCAGCCTCTTGCGCCACCACAGGAAGCTGCCCCACAGGCCCATGGCCAGCATGCCGAGACCTGAGGCCACCATGATCCGGAAGGCGTAAAAAACCAGCCACATCGGTGGCCGCTCTGACTCGGGATAGTGATCCATGCCGTGGAGCACTTCACCCTCTTGAAGGTTGGCAAACAGATACTTGCTGGTTCCCGGAACCGTGATACCGGCATGTCCACATTCGGAATCATCTGGCCAGGCAATCAGGACGGTGCCTTGCAAATCCTTGGTCTCGCACCAGCCTTCCACAACAGCGATCTTGGCCGGCTGGTATTTGTGAGCCACCTCGCCAGACCAGTGGCCGACCATGATCTGGATGGGCAGCAAGATGGCGAGAGTCCCTGAGGCCATACGGATCTGCCATTTTGTCGGTTCGGTGATCCGGCCCTTGAGAATCTGCCACGCGCCTGCGGCCAGGATGACGGCCGCCGTGGTCGTATAGGCCGCCAACAGCATGTGGGAGAGGCGGCTTGGAAGGCTCGGATTGAAGATCGCCTCGATCCAACTGGTCGCGTAGAAATTTCCAGTCTCGGCATCAATCGCGAACCCGGCCGGCGTCTGCATCCAACTGTTCGCAGCCAGGATCCAGAAGGCTGAAATCGTGGTCCCGATCGCGACGGCGCAGGTCGCAACAAAGTGGAGCTTGCGGCCAACTTTCTGCCAACCAAATAGCATCACACCGAGGAAAGTCGCTTCAAGGAAGAAGGCCGTCAGCACTTCATAGGCCAGCATAGGCCCCATGACGCTGCCGGTAATCTCGGAGAACAGGCTCCAATTGGTCCCGAACTGGTAGCTCATCACAACGCCGGACACGACGCCCATCGCAAATGCGAGCGCAAAGATCTTCACCCAGTGCAGGTAAAGCCGCTTGAAGACTTCCTTGCCGGTCTTCAGCCAAAGTCCCTCGCAAACTGCCAGGAAGGCCGCGAGACCGATGGTGAAGGCTGGAAACAGAATGTGGAACGCGACAACAAAGGCAAATTGTAGCCGCGACAGGATAAGTGCATCAAATTCCATGAGACCCGCTCCGGATTGTATATGCGATTCCCCTAATATAATTCGCAGCACCGACAAAGCGGACGCGCTGACGCGCGCTTGTCTGACGCAGGGTCAGCAATTCAGGCCTTTCGACGCAAGGTCCTGAATATCGCGTCGGCACGTGCTGCAATGCCCCCATCTTCCTTCACCAGCCTCGCTGTTACGTGAACATGGTCACCGTCAATCAGCGTAACATGCGGATGCGCCTCCAGCCAGCTGCCTTCCCGGACGATGTCCATGAACTCCATGGTGAGCTTCAACGTCACCGACATCTTGCCGGTGGCGCTCCAGACCGCCCAGGCGAGCGCGCTGTCGGAGAAGGCACAAATCATCCCGCCATGCAGGAAGCCCATGCCATTGCAGTGACGGTCCAGCACCCACATGCCAGTACGCACGTCACCGGACGCGGAGGCCCGGAAAGTCGGACCATTATGTAGGGTGAATTTCCCGCGGGATGGCGTTGGCGCAAATCCCGGCGGAGGTGGTTTCAGCGGCTCGGCCGCCTCACTCACCCAGATTTCCGAAGATGTCGTGTTGCACCGTGTCGCCGGGTTCAATGCCCAGTTCGGCGGCGCGTCCCCCTGCCAGTTCCAGCACAGCCTTGACTGGCACGCCCGGATTGATGCGGCGCAGCGATCCCGGAACGGCTTCGCGAGCAATCGCGAGCACTTTGCCATCTGGATCAATGAACAGCATATCCAACGAGATCAGCGTGTTCTTCATCCACATATTGGCTTCGCGCGGCTGGCCGAAATCGAACAGCATGCCGGTATCCGCGGCCAGCTCTTCCCGGTTCATGAGGCCCGTCTGGACTTCTTCCGGGTCATTCGCCAATTCGACCGTGAAGCTGTGCTCAGTCTCTCCCGACATGATCGTGAGAGGACCGGTTTCCAGCTGGGCGAAAGCCGCAGGCAGGAACAGGATGAGCGATGCGAAAGCAGAAGCTATGAAACGTATCATGCGGCTTGTTTAGACGGGTGCCCGCAAGGCGGCAAGCTGTCTTGGCTGCTGCTTACCCGCGTTTAATGTGGCTGACATGCTCGCCTTTTGAACCGGTCTCGATGCAGACATCCAGATCGGTGCCAGGCTCGATATCTTCATAGCCAGCTTTGCGCAGCACGACCGCATGCACGAAGATATCTGTGTCGTCGCCATCGCGCTGGACAAAGCCGTACCCGCGCGTGCGATTGAACCATTTCAGCGTCACCGGCTCATAGTCGCGCTCAAGGCCCTTTTCCTTGGCGAGGGTCGCGCGGGGCCGTTCCATCTCGATGATGTTGGCGGTTTGCCAGCCGCGATCGCCCTTCACCGCATCACAAACAATGCGAGCGCCTTCGTCGGCATAGGATTCGCCATAGCCGCGCAAGCAGGTCACATGCAGCATCACATCGCCAGTCAGGCCGGCATCAGATGTCGACTCAGCCACAATGAATCCATAGCCCTTGGCGCTATCGAACCATTTCACATGACCGATGACCCGCACGGCATCTTCCATCTGCGCAGGCTCTGATTCTGGTTTGGCGGCTATTCTCGTCATCAACCCATATTCCCCAATCAGGCAACCTAAAATGTGTTAACGCGCTTGTCACGCGATCATCACATCTAAGAATGTCTTTCTGCTGCCCTGCACAGGCATAGCGCGGCAATGTGGAGAGAAGTTGGCAGTCCCTAGGGGAATCGAACCCCTCTTTCCAGGTTGAAAACCTGGCGTCCTAACCGATAGACGAAGGGACCGCACCGGCTCGAAGACAGGCGATATAGCCGCTCATCTTGGACTCGTAAAGCCGTTTAAACGGGGTTTCTGCAGATAAATCATGCTTCAGCTGCATCACTTACATCCAGTTGCACCCGGCGCCGGCCGTTCCACTCATCCGCTTTCAATTTTCCAATCACATGCAGCCGCGCATTGGGGCGGATCACCTCGCCCAGAGGCTGGTCGGCGCTGCGCCAGGCAATGCAATCCAGACGGCCGCTGGAATCTTCGGCCGTGAACTTCAAATGGTTCGCGCCCACCTGCCGAACGCCGGTGACGTGCACGGATTGCAGCGCAAAGACAGGCTCGGGAGACCCGACCCCAAACGGCCCGATACCGGCGATCTGGTCCACCAGCGCCGGAGACGCTGCGCCCGGCGACAGGACTGCATCCACCGGCAGCTCCAATGCCGCAGCCCGTTCCGCTGTGAATTGCGCCATATGGCTGACCATCCACTCGTCGAACGCCGGGATCTGTTCGGGTTCGAGACTCAGTCCGCCCGCCATGGCATGGCCCCCGCCAGAGAGAATGATTCCTTCGCGCGCCGCGGTAGCAATCGCGTCGCCAATATTCACCCCGGTCACCGACCGGCCGGATCCCTTGGCGACGGGCCCCAGCCCCTGCCCCCAGCCAATGACGATGCAGGGCAGATGGAACCGTTCCTTCAGGCGTCCGGCCACGATGCCGATCACGCCGGGATGCCAGCCTTCGCCACCCGCGACCAGGATACCGCGATCCGGATTACGCTGCAGGGCCTGTTCGGCCTGTGCGGTCGCCTGATCGAGGATCGCCGCTTCGACGGCCTTGCGCTCATCATTGAGCGCATGCAGGCGCTCTGCGAGGGCAATTGCCTCGGCACGATCATCCGTAGCCAGCAGTTTTGCCGCAATCCATGGGTCGCCGACCCGCCCGCCTGCATTGAGGCGTGGACCGAGCATGAACGTCGCATGATAGACGCTGTCCACCTTGCTGATGCCGGAGACTTCCGCCAGTGCGCGCAGGCCTTCATTCTGGCCGCGCGACAGAATGCTGAGTCCCTGCCTGACAAAGGCGCGGTTCACGCCGCGCAAGGGAGACATGTCGCACAAGGTTCCAAGCGCGGCGAGGTCCAGGAAGGACATGATGTCCGGTAAGCCATCTGGCGGCGCGATGCCGCGCTCTCGTGCCAGACGGTTCAGCGCCGCCGCAAACACAAACACGACGCCTGCCGCAGCAAGATGTCCGCACCCGGAATTACAGTCTGGTCGGTTTGGGTTGACGAGCGCCGCTGCGGGCGGATGGTGCCCAGCCATCAGATGGTGATCGATCACGACGATGGGCAGGCCAATCGTCTCGGCCTCTTCCAGCGCGCTGACTGCCGCCGCCCCACAATCCACCGTGATGACGAGTTCGGCGCCCTTCTCCTTCAGGTGCCGGAAAGCTGCGGGCGACGGGCCGTAGCCCTCCTCCAGCCGATCAGGCACGTAGAGACCGAGGTCTTCGCCCCATGCCCGGAAGTATCGCGCCAGGATGGCGGAGCTGGTGCCGCCATCGACATCGTAATCTGCAAAGACCGTGACGCGCTTCTTCTCAAGGATGGCGTCGAGGACAATTTCCGCCGCCTTGTCCATGTCGGAAAAGCTGGAGGGGTCCGGGAATGTCTCCCGCAAGGTGGGCGACAGATAGGCAGGGGCCTCTTCCGGGGTGACATCGCGCGTGGCCAGCAAGCGGGCCAGCAAGTCCGATCCGCCCACACTGGGCTGGAGGCGACGCACCAGGGCCTCATCCACAGACGCAAGCGTCCAGAACCGGCCCGTGGCCGATCTCTGCACGTCGAACAGCGTATTGTCTTGCTTGAGGGCAGGATCAGCCATGAGGTCTCCGGGAATCGCTTCCCGGAGATTCTAACGCATCTGCGCTGTCACGGGAAACGCCCGGCTCAGACCTTCCGGTCGGACCGCACATAGCGGACCATGCCGTCGATCGAGGTCATGACGAGCGTATGCGTGTGCACACGGCCATCGGAAGACTTCACACCGCTCAACATGGATCCATCCGTCACGCCAGTGGCACAGAACACCGTGTCCCCGGAGGCCAGTTCATTCAGTGCGTAGGTGCGGCCGAAATCGGTAATGCCTGTTTTCTCGGCGCGTTTGCGTTCGTCATCATTGCGGAACACGAGGCGTCCAAGCATCTGGCCACCGACGCACTTCAAGGCTGCCGCTGCGAGCACGCCTTCAGGGGCGCCGCCTTGGCCAACATAGAGATCGATGCCGGTGTGCGGGTTCGTGGTGGCGATCACGCCAGCCACGTCACCATCCGTGATCAGGGCAACCCGGGCGCCAACAGAACGCAGGCTCTCGATGATCCCCTCATGGCGCGGGCGGTCCAGCACGCAAGCGGTCATGTCGGTGACATCCACGCCCTTGTGCTTGGCCAGCGCCTGAATGTTCTCGGCAGGCGTTGCGTCGAGACTGATGATGCCTTCTGGATACCCCGGCCCTACGGCAATCTTGTCCATATAGGTATCGGGCGCATACAGCAGGCCGCCGCGCGGCGCGATGGCCAGAACCGCGAGCGCATTTGACATGGCTTTTGCTGTGAGGGTTGTGCCTTCAAGAGGATCGAGTGCAATGTCGATTTCCGCGCCTTTGCCGGTCCCGACTTCCTCGCCAATATACAGCATGGGCGCTTCATCGCGCTCACCTTCGCCGATCACGACACGGCCCTTGAAATCAACTTCGTTGAACGCCGTGCGCATCGCATCAACGGCGGCAGCATCGGCTTTCTTTTCATCTCCGCGACCAACCAGTTTGGCAGCTGCGATGGCAGCAGACTCCGTAACACGGACCATGGAATCGGCGAGGCTGGGCGTCAGAACGCTATTTTTCATGAATTCTCAATTCTCCGAACGCGCAAAACTTAAGGGCTCTGCGCCAGACTAAAGCAATTAGCTTGCCGACTCGATCCTGATCAGGCGCGGCGGATCGACAGCAATTGCAAATTTTTCCAATCGCGCCAAGGCCGCGTCCATATTAGACCGTTCGCACCGGTGTGTGACAATCGCAATCGGGCTGGCGCCACTCTCATCTGCTGAATCCTGAAGCAGCTTGTCGACGGACACCCCCTCTGCGGCGAGAGACTCTGAAAGTGCGGCCAGCGCGCCCGGCTTATCAGCCAGTCGTACCCGCAGGAAGAACTGGGCCACCTCATCCTTGCGCCCGGTGGTGAAGGGCCGTGCCATATGGTGCTCTGCGCGCCCGAAGGCCGGGCGGATCGCCGGGCGGAACAGCTTTGCGACATCCCCCATCACGGCGCTCGCAGTGGGGCCGGCGCCTGCACCGGGTCCTGTCAGCGTCACGGCGCCCACCGGGTCGCCTTCAATGCGGACCGTGTTCAGGGATCCGTCAATCCGGGCCAGCGGATGCGCGATGGGCAGCGCCATCGGCTCAACCCGGCACACAACCCCGTCATCGGTCAGGACGCCTTCGGCAATCAGCTTGATACGCAGGCCGAGCCGATCTGCCAGGCGCAGATCAAGCAACTCGATCCCGTCCACGCCGGAGACTTCAACCTTCGAGAAGTCGAGGTCTGCGGAGAAAGCAATGGCGGAAAGAATGGCGGCCTTGTGCGCCGCGTCCATGCCGGACACGTCCAGCGTCGGATCTGCCTCGGCATAACCGAGCTTCTGGGCCTCAGCGAGTACCTCGTCATAAGCCCGGCCTGTGGCGAGCATTTCGGTCGTCAGGAAGTTGCAGGTTCCGTTCAGGATGCCGGCAACGCGCTTGATCTCGACGCCGGCAAGACTGTCGCGCAACACGCGCACGACCGGGATGCCCCCGGCGACGGCCGCTTCGAACAAGAGGTCGACCTGTTTCTCTTCTGCCAGCTTGGCCAGCGCCATACCGTGCTTGGCCATCAGAGCCTTGTTGGCCGTGACGACAGGCTTGCCAGCTTTGAGGGCCTCCTCAACCGCGAATTTCGCCGGGCCGTCGGAGCCACCAATCAGCTCGACGAAGACGTCGACATCCGGGTCTTCGGCCAAGGTCGCCGCGTCGTCGAACCAGCGATACTTGCTAGTGTCGACGGGCCGGTTACGAGACTGGCTGCGGGCGCTTACGCCAGCAATCTCAATCCGCCCTGGAATGCGCAGGCGCTCCTGCCGCTCGACCAGTTCGATGAGACCACATCCGACGTGGCCCAAACCCGCAATACCTATTCTCAACGGCCCCAATTGGTTACCCTCTCAGCTTGAGTGTCTGACATTCAGGGGCAGCGCATAGCGGGTTTGGACGTATGCGTCGAGGGCGCGCGCTACTCTGCCGCGGCGGGCTGGATATCCTTGATCCCGCGGGCCTGCAGGAATTTGCGGATATTGCGCGCAGCCTGGCGAATACGTTGCTCATTCTCGACCAGCGCGATGCGGACATGCCCGTCGCCCTGCTCACCGAAGCCCGCGCCCGGCGCGACGGCCACATGCGCCTCATTGATCAGCTGCAGCGAGAATTCGAGGCTGCCCATGTCCTTGAGCGGCTCCGGAATGGGCGCCCAGGCAAACATTGAGGCCTTCGGGGATGGGATGGGCCAGCCCGCGCGGGTGAAGCTCTCGACCAGCACGTCACGCCGCGAGCGATAGATCTGGCGGAATTCGTCGACGCAATCCTGTGGGCCGTCCAGCGCGGCGGCGGCCGCAACCTGGATTGGCGTGTAGGCGCCATAGTCGAGATAGGATTTCACACGGCCCAGCGCGCCAACCAGTTTCTCATTGCCGGCCACGAAACCGATCCGCCAGCCAGCCATGGAATAGGTTTTCGACATGGTGGTGAATTCAACCGCAATGTCCTTCGCGCCCTCCACCTGAAGGATCGAGGGTGTGGGCTCATCAAAATAGATTTCGTTGTAGGCGAGGTCCGAAAGGACGATCAAATCATGCTTGCGTGCGAACTTCACGGCTTCCTTGTAGAAGTCGAGATCGCACACTTCGGCCGTAGGGTTCGACGGGAAGCACAGCACCATCGCTGTAGGCGGCGGCACGCAATACTTCACGGCCTTGCCGAGATTGGACAAATATTCTTCCGGCGTGTGCGCGGGCACACTGCGGATGGACGCCCCGGCAATGATAAAGCCAAAGGAATGAAGCGGGTAGGACGGATCCGGCGACAGGATGACATCGCCCGGTGCAGAGATGGCCTGGGCGAGGTTTGCAAACCCTTCCTTCGAGCCGAGCGTCACGATGACTTCCCGGTCCATGTCGAGCGAGACGTCAAAGCGGCGCTGATAGTAATTGGTCACCGCACGGCGCAGGCCCTTGATGCCGCGTGAGGCGGAATAGCCGTTCACATCCGGACGACGCGCTGTTTCGCACAGCTTGTCGACGATGTGTTCGGGCGTCGGCATGTCGGGATTACCCATGCCGAGATCGATAATGTCAGCGCCCTGCGCACGTAGGGCCGCCTTGGTGCGGTTCACCTGTTCAAAGACGTAAGGGGGTAGTCGGCGGATCTTGTGGAAATCTGTATTCATCTGCTGGCGGCCCGGAGGCCCCTCGTAACTCGTGGAACATCGAAAGCGGATCGAATGGCCGCGATCTCCTCATCCGTCAGGAAGTCGGAGCTGGCCTCAAAGCCCGCAAATTCGCGCCGGACGGTCTCTTGGAGATCCTCTATCTCGGCAGCGATATTTGCGGGCGGAACCGCTCGCGCGCTGTCCGCAAATATCGCGCGCAGCTCGGCCCCGCGTGATTTCGATGCCTGGAGGGTCTGTCCGGGCGTCGCCCCTTCGGCAATGACCGGAACGTCGATGAACTCGGGATATCCTTCGCCACGGATTTCCACACGGCGCGCATCATACCAGTCCGGCGCCTGGTCGATGGCGGTCCGGACCTTTGAAAACGACCCCGTACATGCTGCCAATAGCAGACAGCACACACTTATGAGGGGAATCGCCGTGTTTTTCATGGTTAAACTCATTAAATCACAATTATTCAGTAGAATAGTTAGAGGCGGCTAAACAAGGCGATATTGGGACGAATGGTCGACCGCAAGAACAATAAAGACAGCCAGCCACTGCTCGCCGAGATTCTCGCCCAGCAAAACCCCGTGCAAATGCAGTCCCTGCTGACCACGCTGGCGCTTGCCAATACAGAGTCTCACGCTCTGTTGCTAGACGTGCTGTCAGGATCAGGACCACTCGGCACCGTGTCGAATGGCGACCCCATGGGTGTGGGCGAAGCCTTCCGCGCCGTGGGCCAGGGCTTTGCGAAGAACCCCGCTGCTCTGATGAATGCCAACATGCAGCTCATGCAGGGCTGGATGGAACTCTGGCAGGAAATGGCACTGGAAGGCATGACCGGCGCCGCCAATGCGGTCAGGGACAAACGGTTTTCCGATCCGGAATGGGATCGCAATCCCGGCTTCAAATTCATCCGCAAGGCCTACGACCTCAACGCCAAATGGTTGATGGGCCTGGCCGACCATGTGAAGGACGACCTGCCGGACAATCTTCATCTGCGCGCAAAATTCTTCAGCCAGCAATTGGCCGACAGTCTCGCGCCGACCAATCATCTCGGTAGCAATCCGCAAGCCCTGCGCAACTTCTTCGAAAGCGGCGGCGAGAGCGTGCTGGCCGGCATTCGCATGGCCCGCGATGACGTCAAAAAGGGCAATGGCAAACTCTACATCACCCAGACCGACGAGACCCCGTTCAAGCTCGGCAAGAATATTGCGACCGCGCCCGGCGAAGTCGTGTTCCGAAACGACCTCATCGAACTGATCCAGTACAAGCCGCCCGGCGAGCAGACCTATGCCCGTCCGTTGCTGATCTTCCCGCCCTGGATCAACAAATTCTACATCCTCGATTTGCGCGAGGAAAATTCGATGATCCGCTGGTTGCTCGACAAGGGCCTCTCGGTCTTCGTCGTGTCATGGCGTTCAGCAGATGAAGTCACGCGTGACTACACCTGGAACGATTATGTGAAGAAGGGCGTCTATGCCGCCGTCGAGGCCACGCTTCAGGCCACTGGCCAGAAAGGTCTCAACGCGGTCGGCTATTGCATCGGCGGCACCCTGCTCTCCTCCGCGCTCGGCCATATGGCGGCGACCGGAGATGACCGCATCAAGTCCGTGACCTTCTTTGCATCGCAGTCCGATTTCAGCCTGGCCGGAGACCTGAAAGTCTTCACCGACGACAATGGCCGCGCCTATATCGACTCCATCATCGAAGAGAATGACGGCATCATGCCCGGCTCGATGATGTATGAGACGTTCAACTGGCTGCGCCCGATCGACCTCGTCTGGCGCTACGTCATCGACCAGTACATGCTGGGCAAGGAACCGCGCCCGTTCGACCTGCTCTACTGGAATGCGGACCAGACCAATATCCCCGGCAAGGTACACCGGAAATATCTGAAAGACTGCTACGCCGAGAACAAGCTCGCGCGGGGCAAGTTCAAGGTACTCGGCGAAACCGTTGACCTGAAACAGGTCGATATCCCGATCATGGTGCAGGCCAGCCGCGACGATCATATCTGCCCGATGGAGAGCGTCTATCGCACGGCCAAAGTGTTCGGCGGCAAGACGAATTTCATCCTCGCCGCCTCAGGCCATATTGCCGGCGTCGTGAACCATCCGGATTCCGGGAAGTATTGCCACTGGACCAATAATGGGGCCTTGCCCGCCACTGGCGAGGAATGGCTCGAAGGCGCTGAGGAGCATGCAGGCTCCTGGTGGCCGACCTGGTGGGACTGGCTACGCCCGAAATCCGGTCGCAAGGTCGTTGCGAAGCAGCCGAAGGACATGGGCCTCGGCGCGGCGCCGGGCACTTATGCCAGGATACGTCTGGAAGACATCAAGCTCGGTTAGACTCAGGCAGTCAGCCCGGCATCCTCGTCCAATCCCAGCGCAATGTTCAGGTTCTGGACGGCCGCGCCGGATGCGCCCTTGCCGAGATTGTCGAACCGCGCCACCAGGCGTGCTTCTTCGTCCGAGCCGAACACGAACAGATCGATCCGGTTCGTCCCGTTGCAGGCCTCCGGCTCGACGCCTTTCAATGCATCGCATTCAACCAGGGACGGGACATTCACGAAGCGCTCGCCCTGATAGGCAGCTGCCAGCGCCGCATGGATTTGCGCGCGACGCGGCTTGCCAGGAATTGCCCAGAGCGGCAGGCCGATCTCAACGATCATGCCTTGGGCATAGCGGCCAACGGAGGGCATGAAGACCGGCATATGTTCCAGCCGGGAGAATTTCTTCATCTCGGGCGGATGCTTGTGCTTCTGCCCAAGCGCATAGATCCGGTGATTGTCTTCCGAATAGGTGTCTGATGTGGCGTCCTCAAACTCCGCGACCATGGCCTTGCCGCCCCCTGTGTATCCGGAGACAGCTGAGACCACGACGGGCCAGGACGTCGGCACGAGCCATTTCGACACGAGTGGACGCAGGAGCGCGATGACGCCGGTCGGATAACAGCCCGGATTGGAAATGCGCCGGGAGGCCTGGATCGCCGCGCGCTGGCCCTTGTCCATCTCCGGGAAGCCATAGGTCCAGCCATTGGCCACGCGGTGCGCGGTGGAAGCATCAATGATGACCGTGTTCGGATTGGTGACGAGCGACACACCGAGCCGCGCCGCATCATCCGGCAAGCACAGGATGACCGCATCAGAGGCATTCATCAGGCGCGCACGCTCGGCATTGTCCTTGCGCTTGTCCGGATCGATCGAAACCAGTTCGAGATCACTACGGGCCCGCAGGCGCTCGGCAATCTGAAGGCCAGTCGTCCCGGCTTCGCCATCGATGAATACCTTGGGCAGCATAACGAGTGTGTTCCAAATTCCGGACAAAATAAAACGGGCGCTCCGTCTCCGAAGCGCCCGCCTGAATAATCGTATTCGGTGTGCGGCCTAGCGCTTCGAGAACTGGAAGCTGCGGCGTGCTTTTGCACGGCCATACTTCTTGCGCTCGACGACGCGTGGGTCACGGGTCATGAAGCCGAACGGCTTGAGGACAGCGCGCAGACCTGGCTCGTAATTTACGAGGGCGCGCGACAGGCCGTGACGCACAGCGCCTGCCTGACCGGAGAGGCCGGAGCCCTTCACGGTTGCGATGATGTCAAACTCGCCTTCGCGACCGGCTTCAACCAGCGGCTGGGCGATCACCATGCGCAGCACAGGGCGCGCAAAATACTGTTCCTGGTCACGGCCGTTGATCGTGATCTTGCCGGTGCCCGGCTTGATCCAGACGCGGGCGACAGCCTCTTTCCGGCGGCCGGTGCCATAGGCGCGGCCCTGAGCGTCGATCTTCGGCTCAATAGGTGCGGCCGGAGCTTCAGCTTCCGTTGCGCCGGACATGGCGCCAAGATCCTGGAGGGAGTTTGCAGTGTCAGTCATGTTGATCAGGCCGCCTTGATGTTCTTGCGGTTCATGGCTTTGAAGTCGACAGCGTCGGGCTTCTGGGCCTCGTGTGGGTGATCCGCGCCGCCATAGACGTGCAGTTTCGAGAACTGCTTGCGGGCCAGCGGGCTTTCTTTCGGCATCATCCGCTTCACGGCGAGTTCAAGCGCGCGCTCAGGGAAACGACCGTTGAGGATTTTTTCCGGCGTCGTGGACTTGATGCCGCCCGGATAACCGGTGTGGCGGTAGTACACTTTGTCCGTCATCTTGCGACCGGTGAATTTCACCTTGTCGGCATTGATGATGACGACGTGATCGCCCGTATCGATATGGGGTGTAAAGTCAGCACGGTGCTTGCCGCGCAGGCGCTTGGCGACATATGAAGCAAGGCGTCCGACGACGACATCGGTCGCGTCGATCACGACCCAGTTGTGCTCTACGTTGGCTGGTGCGTTATAGGTTTTCATCGCTCTACTAAGAGCCTCTCGCTTTCGGAGTTCATGGAATGCAATTCAAGCGCTGGCGTTTAAGCGCCACTTCCCCGGTTGTCAACGCAGGGCTTGGCCTCACCCTGCTTTTTACAGCAGTTGGATGCTCGAAGAAAGCCGAAGCCCCCACAGAGCCGGCGGCAGCCCCTGAAATTGCTGCAGGTGTGGAGCTTCCGGCCGTGTGGTCGACCCGCCCGCTTCAGGGCAAAGTCAACGCTGTGGCCCTGTCAGGCGGCCTCGGAGGCCTGATGGCGATCGCTTATGAGCGCGGCGGCCTGCAATTATTCAACATGAATGGCGAGATTCTCGGCGAACCGGCCAATTTCCGGCTGACTGACCTCGCCAGCGGCCAGAGCGCCACCCTTGCGGGCAGTACGGTCACGATTTTCCCCGGAATCACCCGTGAGGGCCAGCTGAAGGCCTATCTCTATGGAGAGGGCCTGCTCGCCCCGGCACAGGTCGACCTGCCCGTCCCGGATGCAAGTTCGATTGTCGGCGTGTGTTCAGGCCCACTGCGTGCCAGTGGCATCATGCGGCTCGCCTACTGGACCTCGACAAATGACCGCGTGCTCCAGACCGGCGTTGTGCGAGAGGAGAATGGTGAGTTCTCGTGGGATGCCGGCGAATCGACTTTCACCGATTTCGGCATCAAATCGTGCGCCTATACGAGCGACACGCTGGTCGCCTCCCCGCGCGCGACCAGTGCCGCCTCGCTGTCGCGTGGAGACTTCGATGCCCTGCTCTCTATAGAGGATGGCAGCGGCCTTCAGGTTTCAACCGATCTCGGCATGACCAACAAGGATGTCAACGTGCGTGATGGAATCACCGTCATCGCACCGGACACACCCGATGCCATGGCAGCCATGGGCACGATGATGAATGGCGGCTATCCCGGCGGCGTAATTGTGATCGCGGGCGAAACCGGCCCCGACCAGCATCAGGCCGTCTTTGTCGATCCGAGCGCGCTTACGCTGGCAGGCGCTCGCTAGGCACGCCCCGCGATCGCCACACCAGCCGCACCGCTGCCAAGGTGACAATCACGCCAAGACCCTGATGAACCAGAGCAAGGTTCATCGGGGCGGCATGCACCAGTGTGAGGATTCCCCACACGGCCTGCAGGGTGACGAGCATGGCGAGCCAGCGGAAATCCAGGCGGAGCGGCGTGTTTCGGAATGCCCATGCTGACACGAGCGATCCCGCCCAGATCAGGTATGCCAGGAGACGGTGGTTGAATTGCGTTGCGGCGCGGCCTTCAAACAGGCTGCGCACACCCAGCCCGTCTTCCAGATAGTGTGAAGGGATAACTTCCCCCGCCATCAGCGGCCAGTCATTGTAGGACCGGCCCGCATCAAGACCGGCGACCAGAGCCCCGGCAGCCATCTGGAGGAAAATCGCGACCAGAAGGAGCACGGCCACGGTTCGGGCCATGTCCGGCACCATCGGACGCGCTTTTGCGCCCAGATCGTGCCAGAGCCAAGCGACATAGGCGATGATCAGCAGGGCTAGCGTGAAATGCGTCATCAGCCGGTATGGCGCCACATCAACGCGTGTCGTTTCGCCAATGCCGCTTGCAACCATCCACCAGCCGATGGCCCCTTGCAGGCCGCCCAGTCCGATCAGCGCGACCAGATGCCAGGTGAGGCGCTTTGTCAGCCAGCGACGAATGGCAAAGAAGGCAAAACCTGCGACAGCGACCAGCCCGATCATGCGGCCAAAGAATCTATGCCCCCACTCCCACCAGAAGATCTTCTGGAACTCGGCCAGCGACATGCCCTGATTCACGAATTGGTATTCGGCGGTCTGCTGGTACTTCGCAAACTCCACCTGCCATGCGCTTTCGGAGAGCGGCGGCAAAGCCCCGCTGACGGGATTCCATTCGGTAATGGACAGACCGGAATCGGTCAGGCGGGTCGCCCCACCGATCAGGATCATGGCGTAGACCATCAGGCCGACAAGGATCAGCCAGCGACGGATCCAGATGGCGGACGGGCTGATTTTTGACGTTTCACTCATGCGCGATACATGATCCAAGCAGACGCCCGTGCAAGAGGCGGCAAAGTCGCATGTGCAGCTGAGAGACCGACCCATGAGCTATCCGACCAAGAAAATCGTCGCCAGCCTGATCCTGCTAGGCTTCATGGTTTGCTGGATCATCATGGTCGGCTCTGTCGCGCCTATGGTCTCGGACTGGCCCAAATGGGCGATGATGCTGTTCTATGTGTTTGCGGGAATCGGCTGGATCATTCCGTTCAAACCGATCTTCGCCTGGATGAATCGCGACGCGCCACCCCAGGAAGACTAGTCTTCCGGCTTGTTCTTGGTGGCTTCCTTGAGACGCGCAAGCATGACGGCCGGATCATCCGGCGTATCGGCTTCATCGGGCTCCGGATAATCATCCTCTTCAATCTCGTCGTCATCGGTGACGCCGAGCGGGAGTTCACCCGCCTCGCCTGACATGCTTTCAAATTCGTCTTCATCCATCCCGGATTTGAGCCGGCCCAGAACTGTTTCGCCGCCCACAAGGGTCTGACCCGGCCAGATCAGTTGGCCTGCATTGGCCGGGACATAGACATCGCACCAGCCGCCGAGCCGCCGCTTTCCGAACACACGTCCAAGGCGCATGATATCGCCTGTTTCGGCCTCCAGTTCCTGACGCGGCCCCAGACCGCCGGTGGCGATCCTGACCCCGACCTGCTGGGCGCGGCTCTCGAACAACAAATATGAGACCGCTAGACCGTCTGCATCGGGCCGCATGGCAAATGGGACAGAATGTTCGCCGTCTTCCGTGATCAGGCTTTCAAGACTGCCGGCAATCGGCGCATAGAGCCTGTTGGTCGCGGCAGGAGACGAAGAAATCCGGATACGGGTCGTCGCCGTATCCGTCATCCGCATCTCACCCGGCGCATCCGTGCGGGTCACCGAGACGACCACGCCATCGCAGGGCGCCACAATGCCATTGGCGAGATCCGGCGCGACCCGGTTGGACCAGCGCGCGGCCATCAGCGCGGCGATCATGGCCGCAAAGCCGACCCAGAACAGCGGATCCCAGACCCAGCTCAACAACAGGCCAACCAGAAGACAGGCCAGCGCTGCTGCGACGCCTTCCCAATCCAGTCCGCCCGTCAACCAGGGGGTCGTTTTACGCTCAAGGTCTTCTGTCATGCCCGCCAGCTTTCTCTATTCCGCCGCGAGCGCAATCTCCGCGCTCTTGGCCTGCCTTTCCCACATATCAGCATATTTGCCGCCTTTTGCCAGCAAGTCTGCATGCGTGCCACGTTCGATGACCCGACCGGCCTCAAGGACGATGATCTCGTCGGCGGATTTCACCGTCGACAAGCGGTGCGCCACTATGAGGGTGGTTCGGCCCTCAGAGGCATCTTCAAGTGCGTCCTGCACGGCCTCTTCCGTTGCACTGTCGAGCGCCGATGTCGCCTCATCAAGCACGAGAATGGCGGGATCGGCCAGGATCACCCGCGCAATTCCTACCCGCTGTTTTTCCCCGCCGGACAGTTTCAGCCCGCGTTCGCCAACGCGGGTCGTCCAGCCTTCGGGAAGCGATTCGATGAAATCGAGCAATTGCGCCCGGCGCGCAGCATCGCGCAGCTCTTCATCACTCGCACCAGGACGAGCGTAAGCGATGTTGGACCGGATCGTGTCATTAAACAGGACGACATCCTGAGGCACCAGCCCCAGCGCCTTGCGCAGGGATTCCTGTGTCAGCGATCTCACATCCTGCCCATCGACCAGCACACTGCCCTGATCGACATCATAGAAACGGAACAAGAGCTTGAGCAGCGTCGACTTGCCCGCGCCGGATGTGCCGACGAAGGCGATCTTGCGGCCGGGCAGAAGGTCAAAGCTGACATCCTGCACGCCGACGGCCCGGCCTTCATGGTTGAAGCCCACATCGCGGAACTCGACATGACCGGTAGGCTTTGAGAGCGGCATGGCATCCGGCGCATCGGCCACTTCGGTTTTCATGGCGAGCAACCCGTAGAGCTTTTCAAGGTCCACCGCGCCCTGCTTGATCTCCCGCCAGGCCCAGCCGAGGATGTTCAGCGGCGCATAGAGCGACAGGAGCATCAGCATCACGGCTGTCAGGTCGCCAACGCGCATTGTGCCCTGAATCACGTTCCACGCGGACAGGACGAGCACGGCCAGCAAGCCGGCATTCATGACCACGGCCTGGGTCGCGTTCAGCACATACATGGACCGCACGGCATCGACGTAGCGATGATTGTAATTGCGCATCGCATCATTGAAGCGGCCGGTCTCACGGCGTTCCGCAGCGAAGGACTTCACCGTCTCGAAATTGGTCAGGATGTCGACCGATGTTGCCCGGAAATGCGTGTCGGCTTCATTCATGCGCCGGCGCTGTCGCACGCGCCATTCGGTGATGATGACGGTTGCGATGACATAGATGATGATCGTGAAGACCGCGATCAGGGACAGGCGATAATCATACGCCACGCCGAGCGCAATGGAGGCGAGTACCAGCCGCACGAAGGTCGGGCCGATATTGAAGGCGAGGAACCGGATCAGATAGTCGATGGCACTCGCGCCGCGTTCGATCACGCGGTTCAGCGCGCCAGTGCGGCGGGTCTGGTGAAAATTCAGGGACAGTGACTGGGCATGGCCGAAGGCGTCGACGCTGGCGATGCGTTGCGCATCCTGACTGACCGGCGAGAACAGCCAGTCTCGCGCCTGAGGCAGCGCCGCTGCAAGAAAACGCACCCCGATCCCGATGGCCAGCCAATAGGCCGCCGCGCCAAAAGCCGCGGCTTCCCCGCCTTCGGGGACAGCACGGTTGATCGCATGGCCCAGCAACAAAGGCGACACAACTTCCAGAACAGACGCAGCCAGCGTCACCAGAATGGCAATGACCATGATCGGTCGCCATTTCGACAGTTCCGGCCGTGCCAGAAGCTTCAGGATACGCAGGATGGAAACACCGATCCCGCCATCGGCGCTCTCGATCTTGTCATGGTCTGCGGCGGCGGCGTGGGGATTCGTCATCGCCCGCATATGGTAACAAAATGACAGATCAGCAAACCCTGCGTGTTGCGCTGGACGGCGAAACATCCTGAAATTGTCACTGGTGGAGTATTGGAAGCCCTCATATAGGGCACACGACGCTCCCGAGGGATGCAAGCTAGAAAGGCGAAACCCGCATGACGAAAATCAAGTCCATCTGCGTTTATTGCGGCGCGTCCGATAATGTCCTGCCGGGCTATATCAAGCTGGCAGAGGAACTCGGCCGCGAACTCGCGAAACGTGACATCCGCCTTGTCTATGGCGGCGGCGGCGTTGGCCTGATGGGCGCCTGCGCCCGCGCAGCGCATGAAGCGGCGGGGGATGTGCTCGGGGTCATGCCACGCTTCCTGCTCAGCAAAGAGCGCATCTACGAGGAAGTCGAGCATCGCATCGTCGATGACATGCACACACGCAAGCAGATGATGTACGAGGAGGCCGACGCTTTCATCGTGCTGCCGGGCGGCATTGGCACACTGGAAGAAGCCGTCGAGATCCTGTCTTGGGCGCGGCTCGGCCTTCATGCCAAGCCGATGGCATTCCTTGACGAAGACGGCTTCTGGTCACCCTTCTTCGAGCTGATGGAACACATCATTGATGGCAAGTTCACCCCGGAATCCTTCCGCGCATCCCTGGTTCACAGCGATACGCCGAAAAAGGCCATCGATGCCTTGAGGGACAAGATCATAGTCCTCGACAGCTAGGTCGAGGCGGCCCCTCAGCCCTGAAAGCCCTGGACGTCTTCCAGTGGCTTCTTGTTGAGGTCCATGCCCAGCGCCAGAACGATGGTCGAGGCGATAAAGATGGACGAATACGTCCCGATCAGCACACCCCAGATAAGCGCAAAGCTCATCCCACGCAGGACAGGCCCGCCGAGGAAGAAGATGGCCAACAGGGCCAGCAGGGTCGTGCCGGACGTCAGCAAGGTACGCGACAGCGTGCCGTTCAGGGCGAGGTCGATGACCTCCTTGTCGGGCATCTTCTTGTATTTGCGCCTCTCTTCCCGCACGCGGTCGAACACGACCACAGTGTCGTTCATCGAGTAACCGATGATCGTCAGCAGGGCCGCGATGGTGGTCAGGTTGAATTCCATCTGCAGGAACGCAAACACGCCCAGCGTGATGATCACGTCATGTGCGAGCGCCGCCACTGCGCCAATCGAGAACTGCCACTCGAACCGGAACCAGATATAGACCAGCATCAGGGCCAGTGCGGCGACCAGCGCCGTGATCCCGTCGCGGAACAGCTCCTGCGAGACTTTCGGGCCGACGGAATCATTGCGGAGGATCTGGTCATCGGTGATGCCCAGGGTCTCTTTCAGCGTGTCCGTCACCAATTCATTGGTCGCGCCAGTGGCGCGCTCCGCCTGATCGCTGGGCGGCAAGGCCTGAAAGGCTTCGCCCAGCACGGACGCATCCGCTTCGCCATATTTCACCACGACGATGCTGCGCGCATCGGTCCCGACCGCGCTGTTCACATCCGCATTGAGCGGCATGGCCTGACGCACGGCCTCAACGGTGACCGTGTCCGTCTGCTCCAGCTCCATCACGGTGCCGCCGGCAAAGTCGACGCCGAAATTGAGGCCACGCGTCGACAGGAAGAACACCGACGCAGCAATCAACACCGACGACACGACCGCGCCGATCAGGCGAAGATTCATGAAGCTCAGATTGGTCTTCTGGGGCCAGAATTTGAGTAGCATATCGTATCTCCTCCCGGGCCTAGACCGCGAGCTTCTTGGGACGGAAGGTTTTCAACCACATGACCGTGAACCAGCGGGTCACGACGAAGGCGGTGAACACCGATGTGACGATACCGATGGCAAGCGTCACAGCGAAACCTTTCACCGGACCGGAGCCCAGAAGGTAAAGGATGATGGCCGCGATCAGCGTGGTGACGTTGGCGTCGAGAATGGTCGAGAAGGCGCGCTCGTAACCGGCTTGTACCGCCGTCATCGGAGAGCGCCCGTTGCGTTGCTCCTCACGGATACGCTCGAAGACAAGCACGTTGGCATCCACCGCCATACCGATGGTCAGGATGATGCCTGCAATCCCCGGCAGGGTCAGCGTGGCGCCAAGCCCGGACAATGCGCCAAGGATCAGCACGATGTTGGCCGCGAGCGACCCGACGGCGAAGCCGCCCATCAGCCCGTAGGCAATGATCATGAATATCGCGACCAGGGCGAGGCCGATCATGGAGGCGCGCGTGCCGGCGCGAATGGAATCATGCCCCAGCGTCGCACTGACGGTGCGCTGGTCGAGGAACTGAACCTTGGCGGGCATTTCACCGGCCTCGATGATGGCAGCGAGATCCTGGGCCTCTTCCTGTGTGAACGAACCGGTGATGCGGACGTTGCCGCCCGGGATCGGCTCATTGATTCGGGGGGCGGACATGATCACATCGTCCAGAACGATGGCGAAGGGCTTGCCGGAATTGTTGCGGGTGGTCTCATAGAACTTCCGCGCACCATTACTGTTGAGGCGGAAATTGATCTGAGGCCGATTGCCTTCGTCGAAGCCTTGCGCGGCATTCGCGATATCGGCGCCCGTCACTTCCGGAATGTTGCGCACGAGAAGCGGCCCGGTCTCAGGGCCTTCCAGCAGGCGATAACCTGCGCGCGGTACACCGGCTTGGGCCGAGGTAATGGCAGACGGACTGTCATCTACGAGGTTGAACGTCATCTTGCCGTCACGGCTGAGCAGGTCCTTCAGGCGCTGCGGGTCAGGCTCGCCGGGCGCCTCCAGGATGATGCGGTCATTGCCTTGCGGCGTGATCGCGATTTCGGAGACGCCATCCGGGTCAACCCGGCGGCGGACGATGGTCATCGTCTTGCCGAGCGCGTCCTTCATCAGCGCTTCTTCAGACGCCGCCGGAACCGTCACGATGATGCGGTCATTGCCGCGTTGTTCGATGTCATAGGTTTTGGCACCGCCAATGGCGCCTTCCACATTGCTGTTCAGCTTGCGCATGCGACGCAGGGCTTCATCCATCGGGAAATTGCCGTCGGCGTCAGGGCGCGTCAGCGTGATTTCCAGTTGGCGACCCTTGACGTCCGGCAGATGGCCGATGCGTTCGGAGGGGGCCACATTGGTGAGCGCGCTGCGCACATCGCCGGCAAACACTTCCAGACGGTTGGCAATCACCTCGTCCGGATTGATTTCCATCATCAGGTAGACGCCGCCCTGAAGGTCGAGCCCCAGATTGACGCCTTTGTTGGGCATGAAGCCCGGCGCATTGTCCATATTCACGACATTCGGCAACGCCATCACGACGCCCCACGCCAATGTCAGCAGAACGAGCGCAACCTTCCAGGGTGGAAATTGAAGCATGCGGGAATCCTTGTCATCCGAAGGGCCGCAAGCGGGCCCTGCAGGCCCTTAATCGTTGGCGGCAACCGGCTGGTTCTTGCCACGGACGTCAATCACCATCTGCTTGATGATCTGCACGCGCACGCCTTCGGCCAGTTCGACCGTGAGTTCCTCGTCACCGGGCTTGGTGACCTTGCCGACGATACCGCCGGAGGTGACAATCGTGTCGCCCTTCTTGATGTTCTCGATCAGGGCCTTGTGCTTCTTCGAGCGCTGTTGCTGCGGACGGATCAGCAGGAAGTAGAAGATCAGGATCAGCGGCAGGAACAGGAGCACCTGGCTCATGATGCTGGGGCCTGAGGCGCTCGGCGCGGCCTGCGCCAGAGCTGGCAGTGTTACAACAGCAGCGGCTGTCGTCAGCGTGGCTAGTCTGGTCAGCATTTGGTTATCTCCCGTAGACCCCTGAAAATGTGTTGCTCCTATAGCTGTGGGCAGGGACATTGGCAAACAAGCCCTGCAGATGAAACAAGTCAGCCTAAAGCGCCGCGGAGCGTCCGGCGACCAGGGGCGGCAGGTCATGGGTCAGGCCGAGCCATTCAGTCGCGCCATCCGCCGTGATACGGGCGATCTGTTGCCGGCCTTCATGAATCATCGGGGCGATGACCGATCCGCCGGCCCGTAGCTGCTCGAACAGGACTTGCGGCACTTCGTCCACCAAACCGGTGAGGAGGATGCGGTCATAGGGTCCGCGCTCCGGCCAGCCGAGCAGGCCATCGCCATGCCGGACGGCGACATTACCCAGCCCGAGCTTCACGATTCGCTGGCGCGCACGATCGGTCAGCCGGTCATAGCGCTCCACGCCAAACACATCGGCGGCGAGCCTACTGGCCAGTGCAGCAATATATCCGGCCCCCATGCCGATGATCAGGATACGCGCCTCAGGCTGGCGGCCGAGGTCAAGAGCCTGGAGCAATTGCCCGGTCGCCACAGGGCGCGGAATGATCTGGCCGCACGGGATCGGCAGCACGCAATCGGCGAAGGCAAGCTCCTTCAGCGCCGGATCGTCCACAAAGGCGCCGCGATCGACGGTTTCCATCGCCCGGAGCACCCCATCATCCGTGACCCCTTCCTGGCGCAGGCGCAGGACAAGTCGGGCAGCACGGAACGGGTCGGCGATCAGTTCTTCCATAACTCCCGCAGCGTCCGGAGGAATACTTCATGCGTCAAGTCCACATGAAGCGGGGAGATGGAGACATAGCCGTCATAAATGGCGCGCAAATCGGTGCCCTCATCCGGTTTGGAGAGTTTGCCCTTGTAGCCGACCCAGTAATAATCGTTGCCGCGCAGGTCTTCGCGGCGGTCAGTATGGATGATCGATTCGTCGCGGAAGCCCTGACGGGTGATCTGGATACCCTTCACGTCTTCCGGGTCGACGTCCGGGAAGTTCACGTTCATCACCGCGTCGCCGGGCCAGCCATGCTCGATCAGCGGCTTGATCGCCTTGCTGCCCCATGCTCGCGCCGTATCCCATGGCAGGGAGCCGCGCTCGCGGAAGCTCTGCGACTGGCTCAGCGCGATCGATGGAATGCCGAGCTGCATGCCGAACAGCGCCGCCGCGATGGTTCCGGAGAAGCTGGTGTCCTCGGCAATGTTCTGGCCGCGATTGACGCCCGACAGCACAAGGTCCGGCTTTTCCGGCATCAAATTGTGCGTCGCCAACAGCACGCAGTCGGACGGTGTACCGGCAACAGCCCAAGCCTTGTCGCCCACCTCGCGCGTGCGGATCGGATGGGTCAGCGAAATGGCGCGGCCCTTGCCGGACTGTTC
>DHZF01000115.1:27651-28799 GCA_002414505.1 Hyphomonas sp. UBA5111
GCGATCCAGACATCGTCGGAAATTTCCCGCGCAATGTCTTCCAGCACCGCAAGGCCCGGCGCGTTGATGCCATCATCATTGGTCAGCAGGATTCTCATGCCGAAATCACCTTCAGCCCGCCCATGTATCCGCGCAGCGCTTCCGGCACGGTGATGGAACCGTCTTCATTCTGGTAGTTTTCGAGGATGGCCACCAAGGTGCGGCCAACCGCGAGGCCGGAGCCGTTCAGCGTGTAGACGAATTCGGGCTTGGCGCCAGTTTCCGGGCGATAGCGTGCGCTCATGCGGCGGGCCTGATAGTCGCCGCAATAGGAGCATGAGCTGATTTCGCGATACGTGTCCTGGCTCGGCAACCAGACTTCGAGGTCATAGGTCTTGCGCGCCCCTGCCCCCATATCGCCTGCGCAGAGCAGCATCCGCCGGAATGGCAGGTCGAGCTTTTTCAGGATGGCCTCGGCGCATTCGGTCATGCGCTCCAGTTCGGCCAGCCCCTCTTCCTCATTCGCGACGACAGAGACCATCTCAACTTTGTTGAACTGGTGCAGACGGATCATGCCCTTCGTGTCGCGGCCTGCACTGCCCGCTTCCGACCTGAAGCAGGGCGTGTGTGCGGTGAAGCGTTTGGGTAACTCACCCGGCTCGATGATGGTCTCACGGACAATGTTCGTCAGTGGAACTTCGGCTGTGGGGATGAGCCATTTTCTGCTTCCGCCTTCTTGGCGGGCGGCAATAATAATCTCAGCGGAGCCAATCGAATCCACACGGCGCAGTTGCCCATCCACGTCATGCCCGGCCTCAAACAGATCCTCCGCGAACTTAGGCAATTGCCCCGTCCCAACCAGCGCATGATCTTTGACCAGCAGCGGCGGCGAGCATTCCGTGTACCCATGCTCCTCGGTCTGCACGTCGAGCATAAAGGCGGCCAGTGCGCGTTCCAGCCGGGCGAGTTTGCCCTTCAGCAACACAAAGCGCGCACCGCTCATCTTGGCGGCAGTCTCGAAATCCATCATGCCGAGGGCTTCGCCGAGATCGGCGTGGTCCTTGACCTCGAAATCATAGGCTTTCGGCTCGCCCCAGCGGGCCTGCTCGACATTGCTGTCTTCGTCCTGGCCCTCGGGCACTTCGGCCAGCGGGATGTTCGGCAGGCCA
>DHZF01000060.1:0-21611 GCA_002414505.1 Hyphomonas sp. UBA5111
AGCTCATGTCGGTGACGTGCAGCAGGCCGTCGATGCCGCCAAGGTCAACGAACGCACCGTAATCGGTGATGTTCTTGACGATACCCTTGCGGACGTCGCCTTCTGCCATGTCGGACACGATCTCGGCGCGCTGTTCGGCGCGGCTCTCTTCGAGGATCGCACGGCGCGAGACAACGATGTTGCCGCGGGCGCGGTCCAGCTTGAGGATCTGGAAGGGCTGGATTTCGCCCATCAGCGGGCCAACGTCGCGAACCGGGCGGATGTCCACCTGGCTGCCTGGAAGGAAGGCGTTCACGCCGCCAAGGTCGACCGTGAAGCCACCTTTGACGCGGCCGGAGATCGCACCTTTGACAGGCTCTTCGGCGTTGAAGCATTTTTCCAGCTTGATCCAGCGCTCTTCGCGGCGGGCCTTGTCACGGGACAGGACAGCGTCGCCAAGGGCGTTTTCGATGCGATCAAGGTAGACATCGACGATGTCGCCGGCTTCCGGCTCCTTGTCTTCCATCGAGAATTCTTTGACCGGGATACGGCCTTCGGTCTTCAGACCGATATCAACCAGCACGGCGTCGTTATCAATGCGGATGACGGTGGCCGGGATGACCTGGCCTTCCTGCATGGCACTGGCGGCCGTGGACGATTCAAACATTGCTGCGAAATCGTCGGTCGATGGGTTCATGTTATCTGACATTTGGGTTCCTTCGGGCGGGTCGAACGGCTCGAGGCAGGCGTGCACCATTGCAGCCTGCTCAGAACGACCCGAGAGCGTGGTCTCTTGAATTTGAAGTGGTGCGGCCTGTTTGGATTTGAGGCCCCTCAACTAAGAGAGAAACCCCTTCAGGCGCGGTTTCCACGGGCAAGTGCCGCCTCGACAGCTGCAATCGCCTTTTCCACTGCGGCTTCTATAGTCAGGTCGGACGTATCGATCAAGACAGCATCTGCCGCCATCGCGGCCGGCGCGTCCTTGCGCGACTGGTCCCGCTGGTCGCGCGAGCGCAACTGCGCGATCACCGTTTCGAGCGAGATGTCACTTCCCTGCCCGCAAAGTTCCTTCCAGCGACGCTGACCGCGAACCTCCACGCTGGCATCCACCCACAATTTCGCGTCCGCTTCCGGTGCGATCACCGTGCCGATGTCCCGGCCGTCCAGCAAAGCGCCGATTGACTGCGTGGCAAAGGCCCGTTGCAGTTCGAACAAGGCCTGGCGCACTTCCGGGATTGCAGCGACGACACTTGCCGCCCGTCCGGCCTCTGCCGTGCGCAGGTCGGCTTCGTTGAAATCAGCCAAATCCAGGCTGCGGGCGACCTTGGCGACGCCCTCGGCATCATCCAGCGCCACGCCAGCCTGCAGCGCTGCCACGCCCGTCGCGCGATAGAGGCGGCCTGTATCCATGTGCGGCAGGCCGTAATGGGCCGATAGCCGTTTCGCGATCGTGCCCTTGCCCGACGCCGTGGTTCCATCAATCGCGATAATCATGGGTGCGGGGCGTGGCCGATGCCGCCCCCCAAGTCAAGCAGGGCTTGCGGACGCTGCGCTCTCCGGGACTTCCACGAAGCCTTTCCAGCCGCTCATATAGTCTATGAAGCGCTCGCCCAGCCCCTCCTGACGCAGATGTGCACGCGAAACGGGCAGCGAGACCGGTTCAAAATCCGGATTGGCGAGCACCTGCTGCGGAAAATCATGATGCAGGATGGCACCTCGCCCAACGACGACGAAATCGAGCCCCGCCTCCATCGCCTCGCGGCACTTCGCGCCCGTGGTCAGCTTGCCAGCTGCGCCAAGGCGGACTTCGCCGCGCTCAAGATCCGTGAACCAGTCGATCAGGCGACGATCCTGATAGGCCTCATCCATGGGTGTCTTGAACACATCCCAGAGGGACAGGTCGAGATAGTCGATCTGAGCTTCGGCCATGACCCGCTGCGCCACGTCACGGACCTCCCCCAAATCCATGCCAAACCGTTCCGGCGACAGGCGCAGGCCGACCGAGAAGTCCGGACCACAGGCGGCGCGAATGCCGTCAATGATCTCGAAGGTCAGCCGGGCGCGGTTTTCCAGGCTCCCACCATACTGGTCGTCCCGCGTGTTGATTTCGGCGCTCAGGAATTGGCAGAGCAGATACCCATGCGCGCCATGTACTTCGACGCCATGAAATCCGGCAGCCTCGCACCGCACCGCCGCCGCGATGAAATCGGCACGAACCTTCTCGATCTCAGCCAGCGTCATCGCCCGCGCGCCAAATTCCTCATTGTCGGACGGACAGACCGGCTTGCCCTCGATCAGCTCGTGCGGCGTGCGCATGCCGGCATGATGTAGCTGCACCACGGAATGGCTACCTTCGGCATTGAGGTTTGCAGCCAGCTCCCGGAGGCCCGGCAGGTGCGCGTCGTCATAGCAACCTAATTGGCCGGGAAACCCGATACCGTGCGGATCGATCTGGGCGGCCGCCGTCATGGTCAGGCCAAAGCCGCCTTCAGCCCGCATGGACAGCCAGCGGATTTCGTCCGCGCTCAGCGTGCCGTCCGCATGGCTCTGCTGGTTGGTGAGGGGCGCCAGCATGAAGCGGTTCTTGAGGGCCGGTCCGTGCGCGAGGGTCAAGGGGGATGTGAGGTCAGTCATGCGTTTTAAATGCCTCCTTGATCCGCGCCGTCAATTTTGACCTTGCGGCAATCACCCTTCGGAAATGTCAGCGCCCAGTTCGCGCATATGAGTCAGGAAGTCCGGATAGCTCGTCGCGATCATCGAAATATCGTCAACCTGGACCGGCTTCTGCGCGGCTGTCCCCATGATCAGGGCGCTCATGGCGATCCGGTGATCATGGCGCGTCTCGACCAATCCGCCGCCCGGAGGCGGTCCGCCACAGCCCTGTACCGCGAAGCCATCCGGCCGCTCCTCGGCCTCGACACCATTGGCACGCAGCATGGCGACAACCGCGCCGATACGGTCGGATTCCTTGACGCGCAGCTCTTCGGCGCCGGTCACAACGGTTTCGCCCTCAGCAAAGGCCGCCATCACACCCAGGATCGGGAATTCATCAATCATGGACGGCACCAGCCGCTCCGGCACGGCCTTGCCGGACAAGGGCGCAGAACCGGCATGGATGTTGATCAGCCGCTCGCCGGCTGCGTCGCCAGCTTCCTCGGCGCCAAGGTGGGCGCCCATCAGGTTTGCGACATCATAAAAACCAGACCGGGTGAGATTGGACATGACCCCTTCGATCATCACATCGCCCTGCGGCGAGAGAATGCCGGCGGCAACCAGGAAGGCGGCCGAAGACGGATCGCCCGGAATGGCCGCGTCGATCGCGGTCAGCTTCTGCCCGCCCGCCAGCGACACGCGTACGCCTTCACCCGACATGCGCTCCGTGCCGACCTCGACCCCGAAACCTCTCAACATGCGTTCGGTATGGTCGCGTGTCTGACGCGCCTCTTCGACAATGGTCGTACCGACTGCATTAAGTCCTGCCAGCAGGACGGCCGATTTTACCTGCGCTGAGGCCACCGGCGGCACATAGGTGATCGCCTTCAGGCTTTCTGTTCCGACAATGGCGAAGGGCAGCTTGCCGTCCGGCCCGGCCGTATCCAGGCCGCGCATCAGACGCAGCGGCTTCAGGATGCGGTTCATTGGACGAGAGCGCAGGCTTTCATCGCCCGTCATCTCCACATTGATCGGATAGCCCGAGACCAGCCCCATCATCAGGCGCGATCCCGTGCCTGAATTGCCGAAATCCAGCACCTTGTCAGGTTGGCTGAGGCCTTTTTCCCCGACGCCGGTCACTTCCCATGCACCCGGCCCGGTCTGTTTCACGGTCGCGCCGAGCGCTTCCATAGCCCACCCCGTCCGCAGAACATCCTCGCCTTCCAGCAGGCCGGAAAACCGGCTTGTTCCTGCCGCCAGACCTCCAAAGATCAGGGCCCTGTGAGAACAGGATTTGTCCCCCGGCGCGCGCACAACGCCCTTGAGACTTTTTACGGGACTGCTGGTCCAGACCATTTCAGGTACATTCCATGGTTGATTGATAACGTGAAATGGGGCTTTGACAGTGTGCAGCGTTCATGGCAAGCGCCCGCCCATATCAAATTCAGAGAAGACCCAAAGGAGGCTGTTGCCCGTGTCGAAAGACAAACTTGGAACCAAACAGGTCTGCCCGTCCTGCGAGGCACGCTTCTACGACCTCAACAAACGTCCCTGTGTCTGCCCGAAATGCGGCGAGGAGTTTGACCCCGAAGACGAAGTCATCCGCACCACCATCACCAAGGTGAAAGCCAAGGCCGCCAAGGCCGCGGTCAAGACCGACGACGATGATGAGGATGATGAGGACGAAGACGACACCTCCGCGCGCAGCACTGATGATGGCGATGACGACGAGGATGATGAAGTCGACGAAGAAGCCGCGAAGGAACTTGGCGGCGACGAAGAGGAAGTGATCCTCGAGGGCGCATCGGACGAGGACGAAGACGGCGATACGCCTGCCAAGGTGCCGGCCGGCTTTAACGAAGAGGGTGTCGACGATGATGATGACGACGTCCTGCTCGACGATGACGACGATACCGACTTTGAAATCGACGCCGATGGCGACGATGACGACGACGATCTGACTCTCGATGACGAGGAAGATGAAAAATAGACTTGAATCACGGAAGCGGCGGATGTAACTGCGTCGCTTCCGGTTCGGGGCCATAGCTCAGTTGGGAGAGCGCTTGCATGGCATGCAAGAGGTCGTCGGTTCGATTCCGTCTGGCTCCACCATTTTCTTCCCCGCCCGATCCGGGCGCCGCGAAGACCCATATTTCCTGAACCTTGCATGAATATTCAGGCCCTGACGCCGCACACTATCGTGATGCCGTGCCTCCAAGATGCCCCAATCCGGTCCTTGAACGTGAACCTTTATCCCCCATTTTTATTAGGAACAGTGGAACAGATCGTTCCGAAGTTCGGCATGTCTGTCTCTTGTGACGGAAAGGATTGGAACGATGACAACAGACCTGAAAACGAACCCGTTTGAAAGCGATGCCTTCGTGTACATCCGCCATCTTGATGCCGGAGAGCTTTCGGGAATTCTTCCCGCGAATGCGATCGACCAGATCGACGAACCAGAAGACTTGTTCGTCGTGGCATCGGCCGACGGAGTCCACCTGGCTGTGGTTCAGGGGCGCGAAGCCGCCTTTGCCGCTGCCCGGTCGCACGACCTCAAACCGTTGAGCGTGCACTAGGACGCATTCCAAACTAATTCTTGCCTTTCCCTCCCCTTGGGATGAAATTCCTTCATCAACCAAGGGGAGGGTTTGATTATGAAGTGGACCATTCTGGGCTCCGCCTGTCTGAGCATGGCCTTTCTGGCCTCCTGTGGCCAACCGGCCTCGAAGGATGATGCGGTCGGACCTGACCTCCCGGGCCTTGTATCTGTCGAGGGCGACTTCGCAACCAACCTCCAGACCGCCCTGATCGAAGCCGAACCCGGCAGCACGGTCCGCCTCCCCGAAGGCCATTTCCAATTGGAGACGGGTCTGTCGCTGGATGTCAACGGCGTGACCCTGATGGGCGCTGGCGAGGACAAGACCATTCTCGATTTCGCCGGACAGACCGGCGCGGGCGAAGGCCTGCTGGTGACTTCCGATGGTGTCACGCTGACCGGCTTTGCCATTCGCGATACCAAAGGCGACGGGATCAAGTCCAAGGGGGCTGACCGGATCACCTATCGTGACCTGACCGTCGAATGGTCGGGCGACCCGGAAGAGACCAATGGCGCTTACGGCGTCTATCCGGTCGAATCGCAGGATGTGCTCGTCGAAAATGTCACTGTGCGCGGCGCCTCCGATGCCGGCATCTATGTCGGCCAATCCAACAATATCATCGTCCGCAACTCTCTCGCCGAATTCAACGTGGCCGGCATCGAGATCGAAAATTCGATGCATGCAGACGTCTATGGCAATACAGCCCGCTACAATACCGGCGGCATCCTCGTCTTCGACCTGCCGGACCTGCCACAGACAGGTGGGCATTCGACCCGCATCTTCGACAATGAGATCATGGACAACAATACACGCAATTTCGCCCCCGCCGGCAATATCGTGGCCGGTGTGCCGTCCGGGACCGGTGTCATCATCATGGCGAACCGCAACGTGCATGTGTTCTCCAACACATTCTCCAACAACCGGTCCGCGCATGTCCTGCTGACTGCCTATCCCGAGCCATTCAGTGACGAAGCCTACAATCCGATCCCGCGCGATGTCGTGCTGACCGGCAATTCCTATTCGGGTGGCGGCGATGATGCGCAGGGCATGCTGCAACCCATCGCCACGGCTATCGGCGGACAGCTTCCGGCCATCGTCGCCGATGGTGTCGCCACCTGGGAAACGGGCAGTGTTCCGACCACCAATATTTCCGTCCAGGAAGACGAGTCCGTCGGTTTCCTCGATCTCGGCATCGGCAAGTACCCTCTCGACCCGGCCAGCATCGCGCCGTCGAATCAGCGTCCAGCCGCCATGCCGGTCGAACAGCCAGCAGCGGTCGTTCTGCCACAGGATGAAAGCTAGCCCCCGATCCGATGATTGCCCGCTTTGTCCTTGCTGTCCTTCTGCTGGTACCTGCCTGCAGTGGCCGCACGGACGAAGCCGCACCTCCCTCACTTGAGACGATCCTGAGTGATACGCCCGCGAAGGCGCTGTCGGACTACGGATTGTTTGCAGATCAGGCCAGGGCGCAGCCCGCAAAGGGCGTCGTCGCTTACGACCTCATCAATCCGCTGTTCTCCGATCATGCGATCAAGCACCGCTTTGTCTTCGTGCCGGGAGATCAGAAGGCGAAATATTCGTCGACCGGTGCCTTCGAGTTTCCTGTCGGCACCGTGCTGGTAAAGACATTCTCCTTTGCGCCGGACATGCGCGCGCCCGAGACAGGCCAGTACAAGGTCGAGACAAGGCTCCTGATCCACAAGGCAGATGGCTGGGCCGCCTTTCCCTATGTCTGGAATGCGGCTGGCACCGAAGCCGTCTACGCACCCGCCGGCAAGCAGGTGGATCTCGACATGATCGACCCCGCCGGCACCCCGCTGTCTATCCGCTATGCTGTCCCGAACAAGAACCAGTGCAAGACCTGTCACCAGAGCGGCGACGCCGTACTGCCCATCGGACCGAAGGCGCGAAACCTGAACCATGACGGCCCCGCCGGCATCAACCAGCTTGCTGACTGGCAGCGCCGGGGCATGATTGACGGCGTGCCCGTTCATCCGCCCGTCGTTCCGGCCGTCTGGGACACCAGCCTTCCCGTCGAGTCCCGGGCTCGCGCCTATCTCGATATCAACTGCGCTCATTGCCACAAGGCAGATGGATCAGCCTCCAATTCCGGGCTCTGGCTCGGCTGGACCGAATCCGACCCCGTGAAGATTGGCCTCGGCAAGCATCCAACTGCCGCCGGCCGCGGCTCAGGCGGGCGGATCATGGTCGTGGAACCGGGCCAGCCCGACCAGTCTATCCTCGTCTTCCGCATGGCCTCTGACGAGGCGGGCATCGCCATGCCGGAACTCGGGCGCAGCGTGATCGATGAAGACGGCCTCGCCCTCATCCGGGAATGGATCGAAAGCCTCGACGTGCAGGAGTAGTTCCAGCCTTGCCCTTGCCGGACCGCAGGCATAGGGTGCGCGCGTTTTGCACCCTTAAGAATGGCTCATCATGCCCGACACCCAGACGCCCAACCTGCCCGTGACCCTGGCTGACATCGAAGCGGCTGCCAGCCTGCTCGAAGGCCAGATCGTTCGCACGCCGCTGAACCTGTCCCGGACACTGTCGCAAATTACGGGCGCGGAAGTCTGGGTGAAGTTCGAAAATCAGCAATTCACCGCCGCCTTCAAGGAGCGCGGCGCGCTGAACAAGCTCTCGAAACTGACCGATGACGAGAAGCAACGCGGCGTGATCGCGGCTTCGGCCGGCAACCATTCGCAAGGCGTGGCCTATCATGCCCGACGCCTCGGCATCCCGGCAACCATCGTGATGGCCAAGACCACGCCCTTCAGCAAGGTGGAGCATACACGCGGCCATGGCGCCCGCGTCCTGCTGGAAGGCCTGATCTTCGACGAGGCCAAGCAGCACGCCATGGAAGTGTGCGAGCGCGACAATCTCACCTTCATCCACCCGTTCGATGATCCGGACATCATCGCCGGTCAGGGCACGATTGCCCTCGAAATGCTGGCCCAGAACCCGGATCTCGACACCCTGGTCGTGCCGATTGGCGGCGGCGGCCTGATCAGCGGCATCGCCATCGCGGCCAAGGCGCTGAAACCGGACATCAAGATCATCGGCGTCGAAGCCGCCATGTATCCTTGCATGTATGCCGCCCTGCGCGGGGAGACGCCCAAGACAGGCGGCGCGACGATTGCCGAAGGCATCGCGGTGAAGGAAGCCGGCGAATTGACCCGTCAGATCTGCGCCGAACTGATTGATGAGATTGTCCTCGTCGAGGAAGAGCATCTCGAGCGCGCCATCACGCTCTATGTCGAGGTCGAGAAGACAATTGCCGAAGGTGCGGGCGCCGCCGGCCTCGCCGCCCTGCTTGCCCATCCCTCGCGCTTCCAGGGCCGCAAGGTGGGTCTTGTCCTATGCGGCGGCAATATCGATACGCGGCTGCTGTCCTCAGTCCTCACGCGCGCACTGGTCCGCGAGCATCGTCTCGCCTCGATTCGCATCATTGGTGATGATCGTCCGGGCCTGCTTGCGCTTGTCTCAAAGATCATCGGCGATCAGGGCGCGAACATCATGGAAGTCGCGCACAACCGGATTGCGCTGGATGTGCCTGCCAAGGGCGCCGAATTCGACATTCTCATCGAGACGCGCGACGCCCAGCACACGCAGGAAGTCATCGACGCCCTGGCGCTGGCCGGCTATCCGCCGCGCTCGCTCTGATCCCAATTCAGTCGCCAAGGTGACTTGGCGAACAGACCTGCGTAAACCAGACTGAACATCCCAGCTGACTGGAGAGTCACATGATCCGGACCACAATCGCATCCATCGCGGCCACACTTCTCGTCGCCTGCGGCGGCACCCCTGACACAGCCGACCTGGACACGACCTTCGAGACCTACCTGCCATGGGACGCAGAGCGGTCCGGCGTCGAGACCGGCATGGGCGGGCTGGAATACATCGTGCTGAAGGAAGGCCCCGATGGCGGCGCCAGCCCCGTGCCGACCGACATGGTGCGCGTCCATTATGAAGGCCGCACCGCGGCCGGCGACAAGTTCGACTCCTCTTATGATCGTGGTTCACCCTCCATGTTTCGCCTCAATCAGGTCATCCCGGGCTGGACCCAGGGCCTGCAGCAGATGACCGAGGGCGATGTCTATCTCTTCTACATTCCGAACGCCCTCGCCTATGGCAACCGCAATCGCGGCGACGTCATCAAGGCGGGTGATGATCTCGTCTTCCAGGTCGAACTCGTCGAAGTGCTGGAGCCGAAATCGGCCGATACCGACGCGTGGGACAAGTACACACCGTGGAACCCTGACCTGCCGGAAGTGAAGAAGACGGAGTCCGGCCTGCAATATGTCGTGCTGGACAGCGGTGATGAAGCCGGCGCAAGCCCGGTCAATGGCCAGATGGTCGCCGTCTACTATGAGGGTCGCCTCGCAGAGACCGGCGAGATGTTTGACAGCGCGTTCGAACGCGGCCAGCCGGAAATGTTCCCCTCCGACCGGCTGATCCCCGGCTGGGTCGAGGCGCTCGGCATGATGAAGCCCGGTGATCGCTGGCTTATGTATATCCCGTCCGACATCGCCTATGGCGCGCAGGGCACGCCCGGCGGCCCCATTCCCCCGAATGCCGACCTCATGTTTGAAGTCGAACTGCTTGATGTGATGAATTAGCGCTTTCGGTAGGGTTTCCGCGTTTTTCGCAGGGGCTCTACCGGCGCGACAATATCCGCTCGGAAGAAGATCGGGAGTTCCAGAGACGTCTGGAACCACGGTCTTTGCTGTCCATCCGTTGCATCGCGGACATCTTCGGAGACGCGTGTCATGACGGCTTCGATGTCTATGCGGTCTTCTGACAACACATTGCGCGCGAACGCATCTGCGAACAGCGACTCCGCCGCGCCATCATCATGCTGCTCGCCCGGCGCGTCGGCATAGGCGATGACGACCTTGTCCCGCCCGAAGATCTCCGAAAATCCGGGTTCGAGGCCCTTTTGACCTCCAAGCTTGAACGGCCGTCCGCAATCGACCAGCACCATGATGGCCTGCGCCATGGCGGTCTCCAACTGTGTTACCAGTTCGGCCAGCTTGATGGCCTCCTCCCGCACCCCGCTCTTGTCATAGGGGATTGGGCCCTCCGGGATCAGGTAATTCTCGCCCTCCAGCGAAGTGCCGTACCCGGCGAAATAGACCAGCCCGACCGCCGCCGGGCCCGCGGCCTGCAAGCGATCCTGAAATCCGGAGACGGCATCCTGAAAGGCGTCCCGGTCCGAGTTCCGGACATGCATGGTTTCGTAGCCGCTCGACAGCAGGCTGGTCGCCACCTTCTCTCCATCGGCCATCGTGTTGGGCAGGCGCAATCCGTCCGAGTCGCGATACTCGTTCGAGAAAACGAGCGCCTGCCGCAAGACCGGCCGATCCTGCGAAGGCCCACTATCCCCCGGCAGGGTCCAGGATCCGATCTTGATATCGGATGACCGCCGCTGAAGGCGGGAAAGGTTCATCGGCTCCTGCCGCTGCAGCGTTTTCTCAAGCACATCGAGCCGGACCTGTTCAAACATGTCGCGCACGGTGGTCGCGGGTTCATTCAGCCGCGTGCCGAGCGCGCCGGCATAGGGCCCATTGCCGTCATCCGCGCGGCCATCGCTGGCCGTTTCGCCCTCCCAGGTCGCAAAGGACAGGAACATGTTGCGCTCCCCTGCCCCGCCCGCAGTCCGGCGAAGGCCCCGGAAAGACTCGCCCCCGCCAAGCGACCGCTGGGCTTCGGGCAGTTTCAAAACGTTCCGGCAGGCATCAATCGCCACCACGCTCGGCGCCTCAAGCGCATCCAGTTTCTCCATCAGCCAGTCAAGCGAGACCGAATCATCCCACAGGGCGTCATCCAGCATGTCGGCCTCTTCCACCGGGATCAGGTAATTGCCGCCTGTCTCGCGGGCTGCCCCATGGCCGGAATAGTAGAAGAATCCCAAGGCGTCCGGCCCGGCCGCCTGCAGCAAATTCACATAGTCCCGGATCGCGCTCATCATGGACGAGCGATCTGCGTCCCGCACAATGTCGCCGCTCACCAGCTGGAATCCGCAATTTCGGATGCCGTCGGCCACGACCCGCGCATCATTTATAGGGTTCGCCAGCGTTCCAATGCCGCTGGAATAGGCCGCATTCCCCATGATGAGGGCAATCCTGGGCGTGACGGGGGTTTCCTCCGTCCGCCCGGGCCACGGCATGGCCGCAGCGCCTCCGAGAAGCAGCATGTGACGACGCGATATCATCTTCACCCTCTTTGGCGGCCAGTGCCCTGATGTTGCCGATGCAAGCCGGCCGCGTCAACGTCACCCTTATTTTTGGGTTGCCTCCATCAGGAGCGGCTGACAGGAAGAGCCGGAATTTGATCAGGGGACCAGAGATAGTGACGATTACAGCAGACCAGCTTGCCCGGATTGCCCTTGATGCCGGAGCGCTCATCATGGCGATCTATGAGAGCGATTTCGATGTCGAACGGAAGGGCGACGCCTCCCCTGTCACAGAAGCCGACCAGCGCGCTGAAGTGCTCATCCTGAAGGGTCTGGCCGAGGCTGAGCCGGACCTGCCCGTGATTGCCGAGGAATCCTTCAGTGAAGGCAAGGTGCCGGAACATGGCGCCCGGTTCGCTCTGGTCGATCCCCTCGACGGCACCAAGGAATTCGTCAACAAGAATGGCGAATTCACCGTCAATATTGCGATCATCGAACACGGCCGCCCGGTCATGGGGGTCGTCTACGCCCCGGCCAAAGATCGGCTGTTCGTTGCCGAAAGCCACAATTCAGCCTGGCAGGCCAAGGTCGCGCCCGGCCAGCCGGTGCCCGACACTCGCACGCCGATCAAGATCCGGTCTGCGCCACCTGCAGGCCTGACCGCTGTTGCCTCGAAATCCCACCGCTCTGCCGAAACCAATGACTGGCTCGCAAAATTCGACGTCGCTGAAACGGTGGGCGCCGGGTCGTCCTTGAAATTCTGCCTGATCGCGGCCGGTGAAGCCGATCTCTATCCCCGCATGGGCCGCACCATGGAATGGGACACGGCGGCCGGTCATGCCGTGGTCGAAGCGGCCGGTGGCCGCGTCCTGACCGAGGACGGTGCGCCTCTGCTCTATGGCAAGACCGAGCGCGGCTATGACAATCCGCATTTCATTGTTTATGGCGACGTAACCCCCGCCTGAGCCTTGATCTCGATTTTTCCCGACAAACCTGCCAGAATCGCAGGCGGAGGATTTAGAGCATGGCACGTCGATATTTCGGGACCGATGGTATTCGCGGCCGCGTGAACACGCCCCCCATGACCGCAGAGACCGCGCTCAGGCTGGCCATCGCAGCGGCCCGCACCTTCGCGCCGAATGGGGGCCGCGAAGTCGTTATCGGTCGCGACACGCGCCGCTCGGGCGACATGATCGAAGCCGCGCTCGTTGCGGGCCTGACAAGCATGGGGCTGAAACCCGTCCTGCTGGGGATTGTCCCCACCCCGACAGTCGCGCTGATGACACGCGAGACAGGCGCTGCGCTTGGCCTGATGATCTCGGCCTCCCACAACAAGGCCGAGGACAATGGCCTCAAGCTGTTCAGTCCTGACGGCATCAAGCTGACCGATGCGGAAGAAGAAGCTATCGAGGCTGGCATGGCGACCGCTTTCGAGGGGGATTTCGCCGCCCCGCCTGCCATCGCAACGCCGCACCGGATGACGGGGGCGACCACGCTATATCTTGAACGCTGCCTTGAAACCGTGGGTACGGACATTGATTTCTCCGGCCTCAAGATCGTCCTGGATTGCGCTCATGGCGCTGCCTTTGAGGTCGGCCCGACCGCCCTGCGCCGCCTCGGAGCGGACCTGACAATCATCGGGGACAGGCCGGATGGGCTGAACATCAATGCCGGCGTCGGGTCGACGTCCACGGACCGTCTGAAATCCACCGTCATTCAGTCCGGCGCCGATATCGGCATTGCCTTTGACGGAGATGCCGACCGCGTGATCGTTATTGACGAGCTGGGCGCCGAAGTGGATGGCGACCAGGTCATGGCGCTCATTGCAGGAGAGCTGCATCGCAGCGGCCGTCTCAAGGGCGGGGGCATGGTGGCGACCATCATGTCGAACATGGGTCTAGCTGAATATCTGAAGGGCCTGAACCTGACACTCGCCCGCACCAGGGTGGGCGACCGCTATGTTGGCGAGCACATGCGCCAGCACGGGTTTAATCTCGGCGGCGAACAGTCCGGACACATCATTCTGTCCGATGTCTCGACCACGGGCGACGGCCTGCTGGCCGCCCTGCAAATCCTGAAGACCGTAGCGTCCAGCGACCGTCCCGCCTCCGACGTGTTGCGCGTATTCGATCCGGCGCCCCAGGAATTGGTCAATGTACGCTTCAACGGGAAAAACCCCATGGACACGGACTCGGTTAAGGGCGCGCTGGCCGAGGCCGGCGAGATGCTGGGCGACCGTGGGCGAATGGTCGTGCGCAAATCCGGCACCGAACCCCTGATCCGTGTCATGGCCGAAGCACTGGACAAGGACCTGATGCAGCGCGCCCTCTCGCGTGTGGTGACTGCGGTTGAGGCCGAAGCCTGACGGCATAGTCCCGCAGCCACTGGTCTTTTGGCGGATTATCCCCCCAAATGGACCCGATAAGTCTTTGTCAGGATTTTCCCGATACATTTTTGTCTCATCGGGGGATGTACCATGACGTTTGACGCACGTGGCGGAAAGAAATCATCAGGTGGAAACACGCTTGTCTTTGGCGCGATCACGCTGACCGTCGTGGCCGGCGCCTTTTTGGCTGTCCTCAACCTTCCGAAGCCGGATCCGGGCAATCCCCTGTCCATTGCGCAGGCAGACGGGGCCGCAGTCACGACAGAGGCCCAGTACGCAGCCTTTTCCGGAAAATCCGCCCGAAACTTCCTCATCACGCTTGGCCGGGTCGATCCTGACGCATATGCCAGCCTTGATCGCCGCCTCGCCAGGGCGGACCCGTACGACCACACACAGATCGCAATGGAAGCAGCCGGCGCAGTGCTTGCCCGGCACAAATCGAAGCTCGCCCAAGCCGACACACGGCATGTCGACAAATGGCTGGACATGACCCGCACCCAGCTCAGAAATGCCTCCAAATCCAGGCATCGCTGGTGCGCTGGCAGCCGGTATCAGGATTTCGACGCCATCTCCGGCCTGTCCGGCCAGATGGCAGCGGCGTCCGATCTGGCCGATCTCGGCGCGGAATTGTCAGACTACACGTTCGACACAATCAGCTTTGCCCTCGTGGCCATCGAGGATGCGCGCGCCGCGCCCGTCAAACATGGCGCTCTGACCCATCAGGACGAAGCCGCCCTGCAGGGCGTCGCCATGTCCCTGATGTCGGACCCCCAGATCATGCCGCTGATCCTGGCATCCGGGCCGAATGGCCCCCCGGAATCCGCACTCGCCTCGCTCGACATGTGCCAACTCGGCGTGACGGCCGTCACGGCCCTGAAAACACTGCCTCAGGGCACGAAGGGCCGGGCCTTTGCTGAGATCATCCGGTCTGCGGATTTCGATGGCGGGGATCTGAGCAAGCTGAAAAGCCTGTCAAAGCTCTAGGCTATGTCTTCGTGGCGCCTGCTTGCGCCAGACGCCATTCCAGTACGTCGATCCGGTCCTGTCCGAAGAAGGCCTCGCCCTCGAACACCATCAGCGGCACGCCCCAATGGTGCGGGTCCTGCGCGGCCTGATTTTCGGCGATCACGCCCTCCAGCCGTTCGGCTTCGGACTCTTGCCGGGCATCCAGCTCCGCCAGGTCAAACCCGGCCCGCGCGGCCGCATCGCTGAGCGCTGTGCCCTCGGTCCACGCCCCGCCAGACCAGATCAGGGTCGAGACTTCGTCCATAAAGGCCCAACCCGCCTCATCGCTTGCCTCGCAGGCAAGGATACCGAGCCGCGTCAGCCGCCCGATATGCGGCTGCTCGGCGGAAATCTCGCGGGTCATCATGTTCATCACCACCGGGTCCGGGTTCAGCGCCCCCAGCGGCAAGCCGAGATATTGCGACAGGCGGACAATGTCCCGCATCAGGTAGGGCACCCATTGCGGCCGGATTTCGGAAAAGAACTCCGGCGTGCGAATGGCAATCGGGTAGACCGGGCGCGGTCGCACCCGCACATTCCATTTCGACGGTAAGGCGCGCAGGCGTTTCGTTGCAAGATAGGAATAGGGCGAACGAAACGACCAGAAGACATCAACGGTTTTCATGCTGCCACCTTGGCGGCGTATTGACGTCTTCACAAGGCCCCGTTTTACCCCCATTTAGCCGTCATGAGCCTTGACCAGACCTTCCGCCAATTCATGGACAAATTCCAGCTACCGGACTTTTCCGCGATGGACTGGAAAGGCTCGGTGGATCGGCTGCGTCAGCAATTCTATGTCGCCAGCCGCGCCATTGAGCGGGACGCGCCGGAAATGGCGAACATCTCCCTGATCACCATCCCCGGCCCCGGCGGGCCGATGAAGGCACGCATCTATACGCCCCTCGGCGCGGGCATTCCGCCCGGCCCCGGCATCGTCTTCTTTCATGGTGGCGGCTTTGTGCTCGGGGATCTCGACAGCCATGACATGATCTGCAAGCGACTCGCCGAAGGCGCGCGCTCTCGCGTCATCGCCGTCGACTACCGCCTCGCCCCGGAACACAAATTCCCCGCCGCGCACGAGGATGCGCTGGCCGCATGGGACTGGATCACGACCCATGCCGACACCTGCGGCATCGATCCCGACCGGCTGGCCGTGTGCGGCGACAGCGCGGGCGGGAATTTGTCCGCCTTCCTCGCCCAGGAATTGTTACGCACCGGCAAGAAGGGCCCCGCCTTCCAGCTCCTGCTCTACCCACTCGTCCAGTTCGTGGATATCCGTACAAAGAAGATGACCTTCCAGGAAGGCGGCTTCTTCATTTCGGCGAACCTGTTCGAATATTTTCGCGACGCCTATATCGGCGATGATGCCGAGCGCATGGACCCGCGCGTCTCGCCCCTGTTTGCTGAACCGAACGCCTTCAAGGGGCTGCCACCGGCGCACTTTGTCCTGTGCGGTTGGGATCCGCTGAAGGATGAAGGCCTCGCCTATGCCGACAAGATGGCGAGCTTTGGCGTGCGCGTCAGCGTGCGCGAACATCCCGGCATGGTGCATGGCTTCATGAACATGACCGCCCTGTCGGATGCCGTCCGGATCGCAATCCGGGATGCCGGCGTCGAAGCCGGCCGGGCGCTCGGCGCCATCTGACCCCTACATAAAAAAGGGGGCGACCCGAAGGCCGCCCCCAGTGCTGCATTCGATGGCAATCAGTTACTGCCGCCGAAACGCTTGGTCACACTGATTTTGAATGTGCGGCCGAATGGGTTGTGCGTATATGGATCATAGTTGACGTCGAAGGCCGCGAATGGCGGGTCTTCGTCGGTCACGTTGACCACGGACAGACCGAAGTCGAAGCCGCCAAGGGCCTCGGACTGCAGGTTGTAGAACAGGTCGAATGTGGTCTGGCTGTCGATATTCTCGCCAACACCGCCACGGGCCGCAGCCGCACGTTCGTCCTTGTAGCTGTCGATATGACGCATGACCGCCCGGAAATTGTGATCTCCGAGGGCGTAGTTCGCAAACACGTTTGCTTTCCACTGCGGCATGGACCGGGTGAAGTTCGACCGGTTGAACTGGCCGACATAGTCACCGCCCCCGATACCCAGACCTTCAACAAAGTAAGGGTCGACCTCATACTCGATAATGTAGGTCGCATCGGTGCCCAAGGTGAACTCTGCAGTGTTGCTGAGATCCCAGCTATTCTGCATCCGCAGGTCAATACCCGAGGTCTGGATGTCCGGACCATTGGTGATGTTGGTGCGAACCCGTGAAATAGAGCCCGCACTTGGTGCCGTAGGATCATTGAAGGTAATCCGAGCAAGGATTGCATCATCATCCGTGGTGGGCGTCGCCAGCGCAGCCACAGCTGCATTCACAATGTTCGCCTGCTCTTCCACGATGACCGGATCGGAGAAGTCGAAATTGTAATAGTCCAGCGAGGCAAAGAAGTTGCCGACTTCATAGATGCCGCCGAGGTTGAAGCTGAAGGCCGATTCCGGTTTCAGGTCCGGGTTGCCATACGTGTCGACTGCCTTGAACGCCAGGGCAGGCGCAACATATTGCAGCGTCGTACCGACACCGCTCAGCTGGTTCAGGGTTGGCCCCTTGAACGAGGTCTGGGCGGAACCGCGCAGGGCGAACGTATCATTCACCTGCCACTTGGCTGCAACTTTCGGGTCGAAGGTCGAGCCGATGTCACCACCATAATCCTCATAACGGACGGCAAACTGCATATCGACCGTTTCGAAGAGCGGTACCTGCAATTCCCCGAAAACGGCGAAGATGGTCTGGTCTTCATCTGCGGCATTTGTCCCGGCAAGGAACGAGTAAGGCCCTGTGCCGCCAGGTCCCGGCGTCACGTCCAGATTGGTCAGGTCAGACGGTTCGATCTTGTAGCTTTCGCGGCGGACCTGTACGCCCGCAGCCCAGCCGACACTTCCGCCAGCCGCCTGTACATTGCTCTGCCCGGACAGGACGCCGTCAAAGACCAGCAGGTCCGTATTGGCAACTGTCATGCTCGGATCGGTGATCCAGTCTGCAAGAGTGGCCGAGTTTTCGAGGCCTGCCACATAGTTCGGATTGGCCTCGCCGGTTACGGCATTCGCAGGAATGGCGTTCGAGAACGGGTTGTAATATTCACAGGACCCGCCGCCAGCCACGAGAGACCCGGTATAGCCGGCCGCATACGGGACAGTTCCCGTCGCCGGGTCGACCCCGGTGTTCGGATCCGTACAGACACCAAAGCCGCGCAAAGCGGAGGTCAGGCCGACAATATAGGTATCATTGGTCAGGCGTTCACTTTCCGTAGCCGAATAGCTGAGCGCTGCGTCATAATGGACCCCATTGTCAAAATCCCCGGTATAGGAACCGGAGGCCCGCCAGGTCTCGTTCGTACGATGACCTTCCTGCGAGCTGCCCGTACCCGGGAAACCGCCCCAGCCGAAGGTGCGGCCAAGATAGAGTGCCCCGGCAATAGCCAGATCCGAAGCCCCCGGGTTATCCGCAACATATTGCAACAGGCCCGGATGGTTGGAAGGCACCACCTGGTTCAGCAGGGATTGCGGCGGATAGGAGGGGGACGTCTTCCAGGTTGGCACGTCCGAAGATGCGTAGAGGGCTTCAAGGTGAAGCGTTGCCCCATTGGACATGTCACGATTGTACTCGGAGAAGACCTGATAGCGTTCTTCTTCCTCAACCAGATTGTCGAATTGCGTGAACTGGAACCGGCACGTTGGCGCTTCGGTACCGCCAACTGCGGTACATCCATTGTCCAGGATCGTGCCGCCGGTCCCCAGGGCCACATAGTATCCGGGATTGGAAAGAGACGACCAGCCACCGACCGGGTTATCTGCATAAGGCAGAATGGCCCAGTCTTTTTCAACAAGGCCAACTTCGCTGCGCTTGCTGTAGCCGACCGAGGTCACCCAGTTGAAATTGTCGCCTTGCAGGCCATAGGCGGCGGAGATGTCATACTCACCATCCGATCCGTCGAACTGCGAATACGAGCCGCCGACTTCAAACCCGTCGAGGTCCTGATTGGTGATGAAGTTCACGACGCCGGCAATGGCATCAGAACCGTAGAGAGCCGCCGCGCCGTCTTTCAGCACTTCGATCCGGCCGATAGCGGCGGTCGGAATGTTGTTCGTGTCAACGAAAAGTTGCGCCTGCTCACCGATCGAATAGGGGTGATAGGTCTGGCGATGGCCGTTGATCAGGACCAGGGTCCGGGCCGGTCCAAGGCCGCGCAAATTGATGTTGGACGTCCCTTCCAAGCCGTTCGAGGCGAACTGGTTGGTCTGTCCATCCACGCCCGAGGACGGGCCGAGGTTCCGGATCAATTCCGTGATCGAAGGCTGGCCTTCGAGCTTCAGGTCTCCGGCGGTCAGCACGTCGACCGGCAGGGCCGCATCTTCCGGCGTGCCCGCGATGAACGAACCGGTCACTGTCACGGTCGATTGCCGCAATTCGCTCCCGGTCTCTTCCTCCTGCGCCATGGCTGGCATACCGACTGCCAGCGCAACGCAAGACGCACTAATCCACATTCTAACTTGGTGTTTCATATACTTCCTCCCGTGGTGTGAGAGACCGAATCTGAAGCTCGGTTCTTGTCTCACTCAGGAACAGCATATGTCCGCTTCCGCGGGGGAATAGGGTAATCTTGTTGTGCAGCGCAATATTTCGCTTCTGAAACATGAACGTCAGTTTATGTTACAACGTTGTCGTAGTGTCCCAACCGGGGTGCCGCTGCCTAGTTTCTGAACAAATTCCTCCAGAGTCGGCCCGATTGTGGCGTATATGTTACAGTATCTGACAAACCCTCAGCATGCTCGCCTTTTCAGGCTGAATCCGCCGAAATTAGGATTACTTTTGTAGCAACCCGCCATGAAGAGCGGGCTCCGAAATACCCTCCCGGAACTACAAATAACACAATCAGGAAACTGCTATGCACCTCAAACATTCGTTGTTTGCGACGGCTTCTGCCGTCCTTCTCATTGCGACCAACGCTCAGGCTCAGGAAGCCGAATCCGACCGCGAATCCGCGATCGACCGCGTGCTTGGAACGGTCACTGTCACCGCCACCAAGAAGAAAGACGTCGAGAACGTTCAGGACGTTCCCGTCGCTGTCACCGCCTTCAACTCCGACACGCTTGACGCGCTGAACGTCACCACGCTGGAAAGCCTGTCCTACTCCTCCCCCAACGTCTCCCTTGATGATGTCGGCACGTCGCGCGGCACGGCGAACTTCGCCATTCGCGGTCTCGGCGTGAACTCCTCTATCCCATCCATCGATCCGGCCGTTGGCGTCTTCATCGACGGCGTCTACCTCGGCGTGAACACAGGCGTGGTGGTCGACCTGTTCGACGTCGACAGCATCGAGATCCTGCGCGGCCCTCAAGGCCTGCTGTTCGGACGCAACACGACCGGCGGCGCCGTCGTCGTGAACACCGGCAATCCGTCGGATGAATTCACCTACAAGGTCGGCGCGAAAGTCGACGGCCCAGTTGACGAAGACCGCGGCGGCGCCAGCGCCACCGTTCAGGGCTATGTCTCCGGCCCGCTGATCGAAGGCGTGCTGAACGGCAAGATCGGCGCCTCCTACACGACCGATTCCGGCTATTTTGAAAACCAGTACAATGGCGACAATCACGGCGAACTCCAGACCGCAACCTATCGCGGCGCCCTGGAATTCACGCCGACGGAACGCCTGACCTTCCTCGGCAAGATCGAATACACCGACAGCCGCGGTGACGGCCCATCCGGCCAGAACCGGTCCTACTTCGACCGCGACTCGTTCGACTTCTCGATCAACGAGCCGGGTCTGGCAGAAGCCGAAACGGTCTTCGGTTCGCTGCGCACTGACTATGATGTCGATTTCGGCAACGGCCGTATCACCAACATCATCGGTTACCGCGATCTCGATTCCGGCTCGGTCGGCGACATTGATGCGACGCCCTACACCCTGTTCCACTCCGGTTCGGAGTTCACACAGGAGCAGATTTCCGACGAACTGCGCTATGCCGGTACGTTCGGCAAAGCCGACGTGACGACGGGCCTGTACTATTTCGAACAGGAAATCGCCTACACCGAAACGCGTAACCTGCCGACGACCCGTCCGGCCGCGCTGCCAGCGACGATCCCGTGGGGCTTCTATGGCGGTGGCCGTCAGGACCACACCGTCTGGGGTGCCTTCGCAAACGTCGATTATTCCTTCACGGACAAGCTGGTGGCCACCTTTGGCCTGCGCTACTCCAATGAAGAAAAAGACGCAGACGTCATCTACATCCGCCCACGCGGTGAATGTTCGGTTGTCAGCGGCACCTGTTCCCCGGACGGCACCAACGCCCTGATCTCCCTGATCACCGGTGGCGCCGTGGCTGAGCCGAACGGCTTCAGCGATGACAATGAGTGGTCGAACTGGACGCCGAAACTCGGCCTGCAATACTTCTGGACCGACAACCTCCAGACCTATGCGCACTACACAAAAGGCTTCCGTTCCGGTGGCTACAATTTCCGCATCACCGATATCCCGATCTTCAACCAGTTTGTTGCCCAGACCGGTGATTTCGGCTTCGACGAGGAAGAGGTTGACGCCTACGAAATCGGCTTCAAGACCAGCAGCGAAGATGGCCGCATCCAGGTCAACGGCGCTGTATTCCACACCGCGATCCAGGACATGCAGCGTGAGGTCAACACGGCCGGCGCGTCCGGTGTTGTCCAGAACATCATCAACACGGCAGATGCCTCCATCACCGGTGTTGAAGTCGATGGCCGTATCGCCTTCGCCGAGTCCTGGCTCGCCACGTTCAATGTCGGCATGAT
>DHZF01000060.1:21749-21972 GCA_002414505.1 Hyphomonas sp. UBA5111
CTCGACCTCCCCCGCGTGCCACAGGCAACTTGGGGCGTCGGCCTGATCAAGGACATCGATCTGGGTGATACCGGCGCGCTCGTCGGTCAGGTCAACTACCAGTATCGTGACCGTATCGCGTACACGGACAGCAACTTTGGCTGGATCCAGTCCGCCAACATGCTGGACGCAAACCTGACCTGGGAAACCCCGATCGACGGCCTCGCTGCCTCGATCTACGGCA
>DHZF01000015.1:0-1505 GCA_002414505.1 Hyphomonas sp. UBA5111
TTTCAGGCAGTCCACCGTCAGTCCATACTTCCGCGTCACCCAGCCAAATCCGCCCCCCAGCGCCAGCCCGGCTATTCCCGTTGTTGAATTGATGCCTGTAGGCACGACCAGTCCGAATTCCTGTGTGGCCCGGTCGACATCGCCGAGAGACGCGCCGGGCTGAACCCGCGCCGTCCGGGCCTCCGGATTCACTGTTACCGACTTCATGTCCTGCATGTCGAGCACAAGCCCGCTATCGCAAAGCGCCATGCCGGCAATGTTGTGTCCGCCAGAGCGCAGCGACATGAGCAGGCCATTGGCGGAAGCGAAGCGCACCGCCGCGGTGATGCCAGCTTCGTCCTTGGCGACCAGGATGGCAGCCGGCCGTTTGTCGATCATACCATTCCAGATGGCGCGGCGTTCATCATAGTCTTCCGCATCCGGCGTGATGATCCGGCATCCGGTCGCCTGTTGAAGTTCGTTTGCGGAATAGCGTTGCGTGCCCCCGCCCATAGTAGTGATTACAACATCGGTCATTGCGTTTCTCCGTCCCCCATAAGCACGACAATCGCGCAGTTCGTGGGAGGATATTTGCATTGTTGCCCTAAATACGTAATTCTCCTGCATCCGGAAAAAATGCTCATTCATCCAGATTGTGGCTCGGATCGAGACCCTATCGGTCTCAAGGGGACGCATATGGATGTGTTATCGCAGGTTTTGAGTGCCGTCCGATTTGAGGCGGCTTTCTATTTCAAGGTCAATGCATCGGCACCCTGGGTGACGACCAATCCATCAATGGACGAGATCGGCTCTATCGTGATGCCGCATGTTCAGCATGTCATTCCGTTTCATGTGATGATTGAGGGGGACGCATGGGCATGGTCGGCTGCAGGCGATACCGAGCCGCAGACCTTGCGATCCGGCGAGATCATGATCCTGCCCCAGGGGGCAGAGCATTTCATTGCGTCCGATCAGAAGCCGAACGTGATCCCGAAAGTCGATGTCGAACCCTATCGGGACGCGGCCAAGCGCGTGACGCCTTATAATCACGTCCAAATAGGCGGGGAGGGCACGCCAGCCACGTTTGTCTGCGGGTATTTCGGGTGCGACGCCCGACCGTTCAATCCGCTGCTTAGCGCCTTGCCGGGGATGATGATCGTTCGGCCCACCGACAGTACATGGGCGTTGATGCAGAATCTGATCGTCTCGGCGCTGGATGAGGATGAGCGCCCGGAAGCTGGCAGCCAGACGATTCTGGCCAAGCTGAGCGAGCTGATGTTCGTTCAGACGCTGCGCCATTACATCGAGACCTTGAGTGAAGATTCGGTTGGCTGGATTTCCGGTTTGCGAGATGAGCGGGTCGGCACGGTACTGCGCCTGATACATACACGTCCCGCTGAGCCGTGGACGCTGGACAAGCTGGCCAAGGAAGCCGGTATGTCGCGGTCGGCGCTGGCAGACCGATTTGCGGCCTATACGGGCGAGCCGCCATCCCGTTACCTGACGCGCTGGCGGATGCAACTGGC
>DHZF01000015.1:1694-3292 GCA_002414505.1 Hyphomonas sp. UBA5111
TGAGCGACGCCTGTGAGGGCGCTGGGCGGGTAATTGGGTTTTTAGGAAAAAGGATAGCGGTCAGGTGTCCGGAGCGGGCATAGCGACCGTCTGGGCGCTACCAAGAGCACGGGTCGAAAAGCTTGTGGCATGAGAGCTGAAACTGCGGCTTTCGCCGGGATGAGCGGGTTCAATATCTCCGATAGCGATGCGGAAAGCTTTTGAGGGCGTGAAGGCCAGCGGGTCTTCCGGCGCTTGCGGGAATTCGTGCGGAGGATGTCCGATCCATTTCAGATACACGGTTCCCTGACGATCAATGACCGTCATGAACGGTATGCCCCGGCCCTTTACCGCGCGCACATAAAGCCGCCAGGCCACCATCTGCAGCCATATCCAGAACCGGTAGGGTTCCAGGTAGGAAGGCAGTGGCGAAGCCAGGGGAGCGAGCAGGGTGTCCATGTGCCCAAGCGTGCCATGCGCGTCATGCGGTTGGAAAGCGGATACAAAAAACCCCTGAACTGCGTGGCAGGTCAGGGGTCTTGAAAGATATGGGCCGGGGAGAGGCCGGAAGGTGTCCCCGTCTAGCCGAGGGCTTTTTCGATTTCGCGGGCTGCGGATTCGAACTGGTCGACGGCCGTGTCTTCGGCAAGCAGGCGCTTGGCAGCGGCCGTGGCAGCGTCTGCTGCGGCGCGGCGGACTTCCTCGGTGGCTTCCGTTTCGGCGCGGGAGATACGGGCTTCCGCCAGGGCTTCCCGGCGCGCGAGGCGGTCAGCAATGTCCTTGCGGGCCTCTTTCATGATGCGCTTGGCGTCTTCCTTGGCCTGGGCGATCATCGCTTCGGCTTCCTTGTCGGCATCCTGCTGGCGGCGCTCAGCCAGTGCGAGGGCTTCAGCGGCCTGTTCGCGGAGGTTCTGGGCTTCGTCCAGCTCGTTGCGGATATCGTCCGCGCGCTTGTCGAGGCCACCGGTGATCGCCTTCAGGGCGCCCATGCGCCACGCGATCAGAAGGAAGGTCGCGAAGGCCAGGAAGGCGGTGTGCGTGACCGGGTCGGTCAGCGAATACATGAAGCCGCCGATGAAGCCGCCGCCATGCGCATCAGATGCGGCAAAGGCGGGCGATGCGGCCAGCGCAGCGAAGGCAAGGGCAGGGGCAAGACGAAGGGTCATCTGCATGTCTCTTAGTTCAGAGCCGTCGAAACGGCTTTCTTGAGGTCTGCCGCAGAGGCCTTGAGGCCGAAACGGGCGGTCATGGCGTCAGCCGCGTCCACAGCGATCTGTTCGACATTCTGCATGGCCGATGCGCGCAGGGCGGAGATCCGCTCTTCGGCAGCGTCCAGCTTCTTTTCGATCTCGGCATCGACGCGGGCGGTTTCAGCCGTCATTTCGGCGTCGACCTTGGCCGCCGCCTTGGCAGCTGTTTCGCGGGCTTTCCCCTTGGCCTGGGCAATGCGCAATTCGAGCGCCTGCTGGGCTTCGGTTGCCTGCTCGTTCAGCTTGGCTGCCTGATCGAGATCGGAGGCGATGCGGTCAGACCGTTTTTCGATCGTGTCCGACATCTTTGGCAGGATGAAGCGCGAGAGGGAGAAGTAGAGGGCCCCGAAAAGGATCGCGAGCCAGAAC
>DHZF01000001.1:0-203 GCA_002414505.1 Hyphomonas sp. UBA5111
TTAACAGCAACACCGGCAGGCAGACGGACACGGAAATCGAGTTGTTTTCATGCTGCAGGCGATATCATCAGCAGGCAAAAAAGCCAAGATCGGGGTCATCCGCTCGCGCCACGTCACCGTAGAAAGGGCTGGAAACAGGGCATTCTCGCCCTTATGTTCCACGTATCGCCCTGAGGGTAGCAACTCCGGGCGGGCGTTAAGTC
>DHZF01000001.1:344-10251 GCA_002414505.1 Hyphomonas sp. UBA5111
GCCATCACTCCCAATAAAGACAAGGCACGCGCAGAGCCCATCAAGCGCCCTACCGTTCAAGAGGCCGAAGAAGCCGTGCGCACGCTCATCGCGTGGGCCGGTGACGATCCGCGGCGTGAAGGCCTGCTCGACACGCCAAAACGCGTCGTCAACGCCTACAAGGAATGGTTCTCCGGCTATGACGAAGACCCGGTGAAATACCTCTCGCGCACCTTCGAGGACGTGCAGGGCTATGATGACATCGTCATGCTGCGCAACATCGACGTGGAGAGCCATTGCGAGCACCACATGGCGCCCTTCCTGGGCAAGGCGTATGTCGCCTATATGCCGTCTGCCGCAGTTGTCGGCATTTCCAAGCTGGCGCGCGTGGTCGAGATTTTCTCGAAACGCCTGCAGACGCAGGAAACCATGACCGCGCAGATCTGTGACGCCATCACCGATAGCCTCGCCCCTATGGGAACGGCTGTCCTGATCGACGCCGTGCATGAATGCATGTCGACCCGCGGTGTCCACCACAAGGATGTCAGCACGATCACCACGCAGTTCACGGGCGTGTTCAAATCGGATGCCGATTTGCGCAACCGCTTCCTGCGCATGGCCGGCAAGGGCTGAACCCGGTTTTCATTTGAGACGAATGAACCCCGGCGCGATGCGTCGGGGTTTTTCTTTAGCTGCTACTGCCCTGGCCGGGTCTTTTCCAGCCAGGCAACAATGTCCGCCACGACCTTGTCCGTTCCCGGCTCATCCACGATCCAGTGAGCATTGTTCTTGTATTCCAGGAAGTCTCCGGCCACCGGGCTCTTCGCGTATTTCTCGCCAACCTTTCGAACGGCCTTGGCAGGGGTTGCGCGATCTGCCGTCGCCGCAATGGTCAGCGTAGGGACAGTAAACAGGGTTTCGTCGATCTCGATTCCGTCCGCAATGTCGCCGTACACCTTTCCGGAATCAAAGCGCGCATCGGCATAAATCTCGGCATGGCGGCGGCGCGGCACCTTGTTGAGCACGCCATAACGAAAGCCTGACTCCCAGACCTTGTAAGCCTTCGACCGGTTCCGGCCGATCAGGATGTTCAGGAATGTGTAGGCAACAGGCAGCGTGACCGCGCTGCAATCCTTGGGCTGGGCAGGCGTCAAAAAGACCGCTTGGCTTACCAGCCCCTGCTCAACCAGGCACTGCGCGATCAGACCGCCCATGGAATGGCCGATTACGGCAGGTTTCGCGCCTGTTTCGTCGGCCATCAGGCGGGCTGTGTCTGCCATGGATTTTACATAGTCATCGAGCCCAAGATCGGACAGGGACGCCGGAGGATTTTCGCGGACACGCTGCTCAGGGAACAAGGTCGGCGTGCTACAGGTCCATCCAGCGGCCTCAAAGCCCGGTTGCATCCGGTGCCAGACCTCGCCGCCACACCCTACCCCATGAATCATCAGCAGGGATTTCGTCATCAGGTGGCGCCTCTATCTGTCAAAACTGTTCAGCCCTGAACTTCCTTGTGGCCGGAAACCGGGTCCGTCCAGGTCTGGAACCGATTAGCCACTTCTGAATAAACGAGCCGCTTGAATGGCACGACAAGGGCCGGCACGTCCTCGAGCCGCGACCAGCGCCATGCATCGAATTCCGGCGTGTGCCGGTCGAGCCGGACGTCACTGTCAGAGCCCTTGAACCGGAAGGCGAACCATTTTTGCCGCTGGCCGATATAGGGGCCGGGCAAGCGCTTCTTCAGATCAGGCGGAAAATCATAAAATAGCCAGTCAGACGTCTCTTCGAGCACATCGACCAGTTTTTCGGGCACGCCGACCTCTTCTTCCAGTTCTCGCAGGGCGCCGACGAGCGGCGTCTCCCCTTTGTCGATGCCGCCCTGAGGCATCTGCCACTGGAACGCGCCCCGGCCATTGATACGCCGCCCAATGAAGACGTGTCCCGCCTTGGAAAACAGGGCAAGGCCAACATTCGGCCGGTACAGGTCGGGATCAGGTGCGGGTATCGTCACCCTTCCGGGTTTACCGGAGCCTGCGACAGGCTTCCAGTCTGGACACGCTTCGGTTGGGATTTTTCTGCAGGGCCAACCGAAATCAGGGCAGATACCGGCGCGAGGACGACCCCGCGCTTCTGCATGTCCTGAGTCCAATCCTTGGCAATCTCGATGGTCAGTGGGAAGGCATATCCCGCGCCCATGGAGGCGCCGTTTTCCTTGGCGAGGGTTTCAAGCCCCAGCAATTCGGTGCGGATGTCGTCGGCCGTCAGCTTCGCGTCGATGGTCGCCGCCGCGCGCGTAAATTTAACCTGTGTCCGCATGGCTGCCCGATCAAAGGCCCCATTCTTGAAGCTGCCATCCTCGACCAGCGCGATACCCCGGTCACGCAGCGTCTGCAGCACAGGCCCGACAGCGCCCGGGTCTTCCGCGAACTTGGCGCCCTGGTAGTTGATGATGCCGAAATATCCGCTCGCCCGGCTCAAGAGGCGTTCGAGGCGCGGCAGGTTGCGATCCCCTGTATCCCCGGCCAACAGGGTCTGCGGATGCATCTTCATGCGGCCATATTCAAAGGATTCCATCGGCACTTCGATCAGGACTTCATGTCCCTGCTCGCGGGCCTTGTTGACCCAGTACTGCAAATTGCCCGCATCTGGCGCGAAGGAGAGTGTCACTTCAGGCGGCAACTCTTCGATCGCCGCCTTGGTGTGGGTCGAATTGATGCCGAGACCGCCAATGACCAGCGCCACGACGGGCTGGTTACCCGGATTGGCAAAAGGACGGGCATAAACATCTGCCGGTGCTTGTCCGTCTGCGGAGATGCGTGGAAGAGACAGGCCGTTCACGCGCTCCGTCAGGCCAGCCACGGGGGCGGTATCGAGCGAAGTCACGCGGGTGACCTCACCATAGGATTCGCCGGGGCGTACGAGCTTGCCATTGATGCGGATGCCGCCTGTCGGCGAGTCTTCATCCCCCTGCCCGGTCGGGGCGGGTGATGGCGCAGCGGATTCGGCGTATTCGACCCCGAGGCTCGGCTGTTCGGACGGCGTGTCATCTTCCGCCAGCACCACACGGGCACCAAGCGCCTGAGGGGTCTCGTCTTTCAAGCGGGATTTGAGCTCTGCTGTGGAGCCCTGACTGGTTTCAAACAGGGCCAGCACGGCGCTGGGCCCGGAATCCGTAGGGTTGCCGGAATAATGGATGCCGGCGCCGAGGCTGGCGGCCAGACCCCCAAAAACGAGCAAGCTCATGGCTGCATGGGTCAGACCCGTGCGCAAAGGTGAAGGGTCGGCATCCCTGCGGCTAGCCATTGATGGACCTCGTCGAACCAGTTTGAAGAATTCTGAACGATCAGAATTGCATCCAACTGGTTAACAGGTCGCAAACATCCGGTTAACCGGCGCGTCTCATTGCACTGGCGGTTACAGTGCCTTCCTTGAGCATTTCCACAGCTCTCTTGAGCTGGAAATCCTCGCCATCCCAGTCTTCGGGCGGCTGCTCATCCGGCATCGAGATGTCTTCGCGTTTTTCACCGTCTTCATTGGCGAGCGCATGCGGCAGGTCAGCTTCGGACCAGCGTTTGATCCGGGCGAGTTCCTCTTCGGACAGGCGTGACTGGGTGATCTCGATATCGGGGTCGATGCCGAGCGCCTGGATGGAGCGGCCAGCCGGCGTGTAATAGCGCGCCGTCGTCAGACGAACTGCACCGCGGTCCGCGCCGAGCGGAATGACCGTCTGGACCGAGCCCTTGCCGAAACTGGTCGTGCCGACCACAGTTGCCCGGTGGCGATCCTGCAGGGCGCCAGCAACAATCTCGGACGCAGAGGCCGATCCGCCATTGATCAGAACAATCATCGGGATGCCCTTGAAGACTTCGCCGGAGTGCGCGTTGTAACGCTCCATGTCGGAAATGCGCCGGCCTTGCGTCGATACCACTTCCCCGCCGGAGAGGAACATGTCGGAGACCGACACGGCCTGGTCGAGCAGACCGCCGCCATTGTTGCGCAGGTCCACAATGAGGCCGCGCGGGCGGGATCCGGTTTCTTGCGCAATACCTTCAATGGCTTCTTCAAGCAGCAGGGTCGTGCGCTCGTTGAAGGTGGAGATACGGATATAACCGATATCGCTTTCCTGCATCTTCCAAGTCACGGATTTCTGCTGGATCACTTCGCGGGTCAGCGTGACGTCGAACGGATCCTCGCCTTCGCGCAGGATCGTCACATCAATGTCAGTCCCCTTCTCGCCGCGCATTTCCTTAACGGCTTCGTTGAGGGTCTGTCCGATGATCGGCTTGCCATTGATGGCGGTAATCAGGTCGCCGGGCTCGATGCCTGCCCGGCTGGCAGGCGTGTCGTCCATCGGGGAGATGACTTTCACGAAGCCATCTTCCATTGTCACTTCAATACCGAGGCCACCATATTCGCCGCTGGTCTGAACCTGCATGGAGCGGAAATCGTCCGGATCAAGATAGCTGGAATGCGGATCGAGCGAGGTGAGCATGCCATTGATGGCCGCTTTCATCGCCGCGCGTTCATCCACTTCGGTGACATAGTCCTGACGGGCGCGGGCAAGGATTTCAGCGAACAGGTCCAACTGCTGGTAGGTGACCATGCGCGGGTCTTCGGCCTTGTCCTCCGGTGAGGCGAAAGCGGAAAACCCGACAGCTGCGCCACCCAGAACAACACCTAGGGCAGCCCCTGTCAGTAGTGAACGCATATTCCAGTCCTCCATCATCCTTTTGACCTTAGCTCCGGCCTGGTAACCACTCTGCCGGATTCATTACCTTGTCGCCAAGCCTTAATTCCATGTTCAGCTCGGGAACCGGTTCGGCCCGGTCGGGCATGCGCCCGACAGGCTCGCCTGCAGAAACGCCTTGGCCTTCAGTGACATAGATCCGGCTCATACCTGTAAGAATAACATGGTAACCGTCACTCGTCCGCAAAATTAACATTGATCCATACGTCCGGAAGGGACGGGCATATTCAACCGTTCCGCCGACCGGCGCGACGACCTGCGCATTGGCACGCGCCGCAAAAGCGATCCATTCTGACTTGCCCCCAGTGGGGAGCTTTTCGCCGAATGCCCGCGCGAGCGACCCGGCGACGGGCGGCTTCAGCGCGCCCAGGACAGCCTTTCCAAGAGGACGTGAGGCGGGTGTCCGCGCAACAGCCTGCGAGGCAGAGGGCTTTGAGGGTGAACTGGACACAAGGCGCGGCCTGAGGTCAGGTTTGGCACCGGGCGCCGAAGGGGCCTGGGCTTCGAGGGAGGCCAGCAGCGACCTCAGATCCTCTTCTTTCGCGCCGATCGCCGCAGCCCGGGCTTTCAACACCGCAATGTCGCTGGACAAATCCTCGAAATTCCCGCGCTTGGCGGCTGCGAGGCGTTCAATCTCGACCTGTTTCAGCGCGAGCGTCGCCTCGGCGGCATCCAGCCGGGCCTTTTCGCCTCGGATCCGGCGTTCAAGCTCATTAAGCGTGTCTATTTCCCGCGACAATTCCTCGGTTTCGGTAGCCAGGCGCGGGGTTGTCTCGCTCATCAGGATGGCGCGTCGGACGGCCGTGTTTGCCTTGCTGGGGGATACGACCAGCGCGGGGGGTTTCCGGCGGTTGGAGGCCGCGAGCGCGGCGAGCAGGTCTTCCAGCGCCTGACGATTCTCGAGCAGGCTCATCTGCGCCGATATCCGGCGTGCACCCAGATCGATCAGGGATTTCTCCGCATTCGACGCCTGTTCTTCCCTGCGCTGGGATTCCATGGCGGCGGATATCAGCTGGCTGTCGATATTCTTGAGATCATTCAGCGTGGTGTCGCCCGCCGTCTGCAAGGCTTCCAGCTTCTGTTCGGCGGCGCGGCGCTCGGCTTCCAGCGCCTGCAGATCTTCCCGCGAAAACGTGTCCGGCATCGCCGCCGTCAAGGCAAACGCCGCAAGGGTCAACAAAAGGGGTCGGCAACTCACGCGCATCCCGTCCTTATTGCAGGCGGTCATGACCTCAAGATTAACCAAGCTCCGCCAGTCGCTGGGTGATTGCAGAAACTTCGTCAGACAGCAGTGCGCAATAGACAGCATGATTCGCCGGATCGAACGCTGGCGCGCGGACCACGAAATGCGCGATCATGTCCATGGCGACCTGCCCATCCGAAATGTTCGTGCTTGGCCGATTGGCCAGGACACCGTGCACGACTTCATTGCGGTATTCCGCCAGCCGGAGCACGGCGTCGACCTGCCCGCTCGTGGCAGGCAGCTGTTCCGGCGGTGCAAGAAAGCGATCCGACCGGGCGCGGCGCAACAACAAGCGGAGCGGTGCGACCTTGCCGGGGGTTTTCAAATCGGCCGTGTCCTCCGCAGAGGCGGTTTCATACCCCGACAGGGCCGCCAGAGTGGCGCATTTCAGCGCCGTTACGAGGCCAACCGCCACCCAGCGCCAGCGCTCGGAATCCTGCTCGACATGGTCGAGTTCTCTCCGGGCAAGCTTGAGCCCCTCCAGAGCCGCCGCGAGAGCGGGGTCGACTTTTTCCGCTGCGCTCATACGTTCGGGTCAGTCGGAGCCGACGGATTCCGCATTTGACTTTCGAAAATCCCATCCTGTCTCAGCCGCAACATAAGTGAACGCAGCGTACACAGCCACATTCTGGCGAAATTCTTCAGGGTCGATCTTGTCGAACGTGTCATCCGCCGTGTGGTGATAATCGAAATAGTCGCTGCCATCCTGCCCCGGTGTCACGACGGGCACTCCTGCCCTGCGCAGCACGCCGACATCCGGCCCGCCGCCCGCAGCATTGTCCCCTTCAGATACGCCAAGAGGTGTCAGCGCGCTCTTCATGGCATCCGCATAAGGTATGGCAGCGTCACCGAAATTCGTCTGGAAACGCCAGATGCGTCCGGCGCCGAAATCGCTCTCAGCGGCAAGCACATGCTTGTCCAGCGTGTCTCCATGTTGTCGGGCATAGGCATTCGCGCCGAACAGGCCGACTTCTTCCGAACCGTACAAAACGACACGGATCGTTCGGCGTGGCTTGCCCGGTAGGTCGGCAATCAGCTTGGCCGCCCCGACGACGATGCCGCATCCCGCGCCATCATCCAGCGCACCGGTGCCCAAATCCCAACTGTCGAGATGGCACCCGATCAGCACGATCTCATCTTTCAGATCAGACCCTTCGACCTCCGCGATGACGTTCCCGGAGGGAACGGAGTCGGCATATTCAACGCCAATATCCAGATTCACCCGGACGGGTCCGCGCGCCAGCAACCGGGTCAGCTGATCCGCATCCGGGCCTGACAGGGCCGCCGCCGGCAGCGCGCCAAGCGCGCCTTCGCGTGACATGCCGCCCGTATGCGGCATGCGGTGAGGCTGGGTGCCAACCGACCGGATCAGGCAGGCGACGCCGCCCTTCTCTGCTGCGACATTCGCACACCCACTCCGCTTGCGCACGGCGAGGCCATAGCCTGCGCCGTTCTGGGTCTTGTACATATGCTCATCAATAAAGGCGATCTTGCCCGCAAGGCTCGCTGCATCTGCGGCTTTGAGGTCTGACAGGGAGTCGAACCGTACGATCTCCGCCTCCAGGCCGCCATCCGGCGTCGCGCGGCTGCCGCCCAGAGCAGTGATGACGAGATCCTGCGCATTCGGGCCGACCACGCGAGCGGATTCATACGTGCGAGCCCAGTACGGGATGGTAAAATCCTCGACGCGCGTGACATCGAAGTTTAGTTCCTTCAGCGTGTTCATGGCCCAGGCCCGCGCCCGCGCCTCGTCCGGCGAACCCGCCAGCCGCGCGCCGACTTCCGTGGTCAGGTCTTCGACAAACTGCAAGCCGACCTCATCGGACAGGGCATCGTCGATCAATTGCTGGGTCGTGGCTGCAATGTCCGGCGACAATTCTGCTTCCTGGGCATGGGCCGACGCGCCGACCAGCACTGCCACTCCCACCAAGATTCCTGCAATTTGCCTGACCTGTTTCATCCGCCTCGTCTCCCGCTGGAATGTGAGGCGCCAGACTACATGTCCCCCCGGCGACATGAACAGCCCTGACGTCTAAAGTTGTTCGGCAATTTGCAGGATCACGTCGAGCGAGGGGCGATTCTTGTACCCTTCTTCGCGCAGCACAGCCCGGATTGTCTCGTCCGTCCCGACGAACATGATGGCCGGATGCGGAATGCCGTAATAACGCGAACCGGACTTCATCTGCTCATTGAGCAGATTGAACGCCATGATGGCAGCAGAGTCCGGATCCGAGAGGAGCTCGAAACCAAGTCCATTCTTGTCGGCGAATTTCGAGAGGATGTCCGGATCGTCATAGGAGATTGCCACAAGCGGCCAGCCCATTTCCGCCAGTTCGCCCGAGATATCGTCGATCTGTTTCAGCTGTTTCTGGCAATAAGGGCACCAGTCCGCCGAGCGGACGAAGGCAATCGCGACCCCCTTCTCTCCCATCACATCGGTCAGACCCGCCGCCTCACCATTCTCACGCAACAGTTGGACTGCTGGGGCCGACTGGCCAAGCGCCAGACCGATGGCGGGGGTTGGTACATCCGTCGATGCGCGCGGCGTGTCGGTTGCGTCCTGTGCGCCAGCGGCAGCAGGCAACATGGCCAGGACGGAAGCAAGGGTGAGCGTGCGGATCATGGGACATCTCCTCGGGGTCTGTCGCCCAGCTTTACGCCCGGTCGCGTCAGCTTGCGAGGCGAAAACGACGCGGCTCACACAGGCTTGATCGGGCGTGATCAGCTGCGCCGGGCACGCCACTCATCGCCGGTCTGGCCGTACACGTCCCAAACCATGCCCTCGAAAGGCGGCGGGGTTTCCTGTTTCCGCAGGAAACGACTACCGAGGCGCTCCGCCACGCGCACGGACGCCGTATTCTCGGGCAGGATCGTGTGGATCACCTCACTCCAGCCAAGAATGTCGACCGCATAATCCATCGCAGCGGACGCGCCCTCAGTCGCGTATCCCTTCCCCCACGCGGCACGCGCGAGCCCCCAGCCGATCTCGGTGCCCGGCCAGCCGCTGGGCCGCCACGGCCCCAACCGGCCGACCCAATCGCCGGTCGCTTTCTCGATGATCGAAAACATGGAGAAGCCTTCAATCGTCCAGGCGCCCGCCATGCCGCACACAGACCGCCAGGTCAGCTCCGGCCCCTGCACACCGCCAAGATGGCGCATGACCTCCTCATCGGCATGGAATGCGTTCCAGGCAGGCAAATCCTCTGCGAGCGGCGGGCGCAGGATCAGTCGTTCGGTTTCAATGGTCGGACCAATGGCCATGATGTCCCCTCCGCATGTCACGTACAAAAAAGCCCCGCCTTGCGGGCGGGGCTTCGTTTACCTTTGTTGCGACAGTTCGACTAGTCGCGACCGGACATGATGGCCAGCAGGAACTGGAACATGTTGACGAAGTCCAGATAGAGGCTGAGGGCGCCATAGGTCGTGGCGACAGCCATCGCCCGGGCATCGCCAGCAATCTGGAAGTACATATTCTTCAGGCGCTGGGTGTCATAGGCGGTCAGGCCAGCGAAAATCAACAGGCCGACCACCGAGATCACCATGTGCATCATGCTGGACTGGAAGATCAGCATGTTCAGGATCGACGCCACGATGATGCCGACGACGCCCATGATGAGAAAAACGCCCCAACCGGACATGTCGCGCTTGGTGGTGTAGCCGTAGAGTGACAGGCCGCCGAACGCGATGGCCGTCGTCAGGAAGGCCTTGGAGACCATCAGCATGCCATCAGGCTGGCGGGCATAGACATAGACGATGGCGCCCATGCCGACCCCGATCAGCGAGACAACCGACCAATAGACGAGGTTTGCCGCCGTAGGCGACGGGTTCTTCATGACGAAGCCTGACAGCAGCAGGATCGCCAGCGGAGCAAACATGATGACAAGGCCGATGGGCCCGGTCAGGAGGGTCAGGGTGACGCTTTCCGGCACCAGCGCGCC
>DHZF01000001.1:10310-19854 GCA_002414505.1 Hyphomonas sp. UBA5111
GTCAGCAGCAGGCCAAGCGCCATCTTGTTGTAGACGCCCAGCATGAAGCTGCGCAGACCTTCATTGACCGACATGTCCATCGTCTGGCCAGAGGGCCCCGGCGAATAGGCACGATTAAAGTCATTCATAGGTGTATTACCCTTTCTGGTTGATCGGCGGGGGTTCAAGACCCGCCAAACTAACCCTGAATATGGTAGGGCAAGCCGTCTTTAGCAAGCTAAACTGGTGGCCATGCCTGCGACTCCTCCGGAAGGATGAAGTCAGGCCCCAAACCATTATGGCCAATGCCCGATTGGCAGAACCTGCCATGAAACGTCCTCGCGAGTGCAGGCTGTTGTTCAAAACGCAGTTCCAGCAGAATGATCCGGTCATTTTCTGCTGTAATCCAACGGGTCTAATGGATTGACTTGGAATTACCCAAGGTTAATTTTCGTAATCTGGCGTAATTCCAACAGTGGGGACGCCGAGAACAAAGGGGACAAACATGGCAGACGCTTCTGAATATGCCGACAACATCAAGAAATATGCGAAAGGCTACAATCAGGCCGCTGCAGAGAAAATCGTGGGACGACTGGGGATTGCCTTGCGCAATCGGGACAGTTCCATTGTTGCCTGCAGTGATTCTGGTGAACTCGATCGCATCCGGGAGAAATGGTGCCGCGGCAAGCTGGGCCTGCCTCACACGCAAAGCGAGCTCGATGCAGCCATCAAGGCTGTATGCGACCAGATGAGCGCCGAAGGCGGCTCCAAGTCGCGCGTGACGTTTTACTATTTGCTGGCGGAACATTTCGGCAAGCTCGACGCACTGGCAAGCTGAGACACACCCGCCCGATACATTTGATGAAAACCCGGCCGCTGTGCCGGGTTTTCTTTTGTCCCGGAAAATAGTTCAAACGAAAACATGTATCGATTGTTTGCGGCCCTCCCCGTCCCTGAAGAATTTCATCCCGGTCTGGTCGAGACCCAGACAGGCCTGTCCGGCGCGAGTTGGCGACCAGCGAAGAATTTCCACATAACGCTCCGATTCTTCGGGGACGTCTCACATGCCTCCGCGCGCGACCTGGATGAATTGCTTGCAGAAATCTCCTGCCCTCCCTTTGAAGTCTCGCTGGAAGGCATGGGCTGGTTCGGCCGGCGTGAGCCGACAGCAGTCTGGGCCCGCGTCCGCGAAAGCGACGCCTTGCGCGCGCTGTCAGCGCAGTGCGAACGGGCCGCCCGCCGCCTCGGCCTGGAACCGGACCGGCGCCCCTTCACGCCGCACGTCACCCTCGCTTATCTGCACGGGACGCCCCTCGACGAGACCCGGGCCTGGGTCGAACGCCACCATGCCTATCGCAGCGGCCCCTTCTGGGCCGAAGGCTTCCATCTCTACTCAAGCCATAGCGGCAAGGGACCGAGCCGATACGTCGCCGAAGCGGATTATGTATTGGAATGACTGGAACAAGGGGTGGGAATGGTGCCGCTAAGGTGACTTGAACACCTGACCCCCGCATTACGAATGCGATGCTCTACCAGCTGAGCTATAGCGGCATATCCACTTATGAGCCCCGCGTCATACCGATACGGGCCCATTTTCGCAAGACGCTTTTGTAGGTGGTGACTGGTCGGCTGCAGCGGCCGGGCCTAATCCTCATCGGCGACATAATCCAGCGGCGGCAAGCGCGGCTCGCTCGGCGCCTTGGCAGTGACCAGATCATCTTCTTCATCCGGGGACGGGAGGGCCATGACCCGGCCCGCTTCCAGTTCGCGTCCGAAGGATTCATACCGCGGATGGACGAGGTCTCCGACATCGCCAAAGGCGTAGACCAGCCGGCTCCAATTGCGCTGGGAGAAGTCGAACGCCATGCCCTTGGGGTCGAGATCCGACCAATCCGGCTCGCGCGATGCAGACACCGCCATACGGCCCCAGCGTTCGGCTTCGGATTTATCGCCATATCCCTTCAGGGCCCGCTCCATCAGCAGGCAAAGCCGCGCGGTCGGGTTCTCTTCGACGAGCAAAGCCAGCGACTTGATCGCGCCGGTCCAGTCGGCGGCATCCATGGCCAGTTCAGCTTCGAGGATACGGCTTTCCCGATGCGTCGGATTGGTGTTGATGAGCGCTTTCAGGCGCGCCGAAATATTCTCCGGTGTGTCCTGTGGCACCAGTCGGCGTGAGAGTTGGGCCAATGCCGGATGCGGCCGCGCCTTCCAGCCGGTTTCCAGAACACCTTGCGCCGATTTCGCCTTGCCATCGGTCATCAGCTGGCGGGCGCCATGCCAGGCGGCGGGTGAAAAGGCCGGGGCCGAGCGCAGGGCTTCGGCAAGTTCCTTCTGCGCTTCCAGTTTACGGTCATGCGGCAGGCCAGCAGCCCGCGCCGTATGCAGCACCGCCCGGCGGCGGCGCAGGCTGTCGCCCTTTATAAGGCCACGCTTCTCGCCAATCGACAGGGTTTCCAGCGCCTTGACCCATTCGCCCCGCGAAACCTGAAGATCAAACAGGGAATTGAACGGCCAGTCAGCCGACGATTTGATACCAAGCGCTTCCCGGGCCCGAACTTCGGCGGTCTGCTGGTCTCCGCGTTCTGCCGCTGCCGAGGCCGAACCACGCAGGCCGGCCAGTTGCCCACCCGGCAGGCGGGTCAGCTGTCCCCAGGCCCGCTCGGCCCCGGCCCAGTCATCATTGGCTTCCGCCGCACGCGCTTCGAGCAGGAGTTGCAGACGTTCATCATCGGCATGTTTCGCCGCCTTGCGGGCTAGCTTCAGCGCCGTGTTGGCGTCGCCAGCCTCAGCCGCGAGCAAGCCCTCGGTCAGCGCCGAGTTTGCCTTACGCGTGCGGGAGACCTGACGGGATTTTCCGATTTTGCCAGGCAGGATGAACAGGCCGCTGAGGACCCACCAGACAAAGGCGATCACGCCGCCCAGTATCAGCATCAGGAAGGCCGCCAGTCCCGACTGGATCGAGATTTCCTGCTCGCCATAGGGAAGGGTCACCGCGCCGGGCAATGACAGCGCCCACCACGCAAAGGAGGCGGCCACTGCAAACAGCAGCAAGATCACGACAAACAGGACAATCCGGTTCATGGGTTCCTATTGTTTCCCTTCAAGGAGACGCCGTTGCAAGGCTTCCAGCGCCGCTTCCAGAGTGATGCGCCGGTTTGCCTGTTCGGTCCAGTCAGCCATGGCGTCGGCAGGCGGACCGTCGAGCTGGTTCACCAATTCAAGCGTCGCAGCAAGGTCGCCCGTGGCGAGCATATCGCTCGCCTTAGCCAGAATGGCATCCGGTTCGCTGTCCTCACCATCCAGCCGCCGAACGCTGACTGCATCTCCAAAGGCCCGGTTCAGCCAGGACAGGCCCGCCTCGGACGCATCAGGTATGGCTGCTTCGGCCTTGGCTCTCGCCGCCTCGAAGGAGGTCTGGAGCTGCGCCACGGTTGGGGCGCCATCGTCAGAAATCGATGTCAATTGGCGCACCGAGGCATCCTCCGGCATGGCTGATCTCAACGTGCGCAATTCGGGGGTAAAGCCCCCTCCCCGGCGCGACGCCGCTTCAATGGCGGAGACCGCTCGCGCCATGTCTGCTGTCTGGGATGCCGCTTCAGCCGCTCCGCGCGCGGCGGCCTCATCCTGGCGCATGCCTTCGATCAGGCCAGCCAATTGTTCAGCGTCACGGCTGTTGGAGAGTTTCGCTTCGTTCAAATCGTCGCGCAATTCGGCAAGTTTGGTCTCAACCTCGATCACGCGCTCGACCTCTACTCCGCCGGGCACCTCTTCCAGCTGTTCGACCGAGCGAGCGAGCCGATCCAGCCGCGTTTCCAGGCTGGCGACAGCGCGGGAGACATCTTCCGGGCTGACCTCTCCGGACGTATCAATGGATTCCAGCGCGGAGACGCGCTGTTGAAGGTCCTCAAGTGCGGCGCTGTCGACTCCAACAGATGCCCCGCCCTCACGCTTGGCCAATTCATCCATCTCAGTCGCCAGAGCCGACATGCTGGCCTCCAGTCCATCCTTTTCACGGATCGTTCGGGCGAGCCGGATGGACACTTCCTCCTGCCCCGCTTCCATGGCCTTGAGGCGGGTCTCGACCATGCCGGGATTGGTGGAATTGTTTGCCAGGAATCTCGTCCCGGCCATGCCGAGGAGGCCGCCCAACCCTGCTGCGAACAGGGAAAGCACGAGCGCACCCAGCCAGCCGGGCCCACCAGACGGGCCGCCCCGGCTGCGCCCCGTCTCTTCCGGAGCGGGCTCGAAATCAGCGTCAATCGGCTCGGAGGAGTCGATCGGGTCGTCTTCCGGCATGGAATCGTCGGTCATCAATCATGTTTCCCTTCAGACGGGAGTTTTGTCCACATTTGCATATAGTCCGGCAGCGATCAAAGCCCTTTGCAGGCCTGCAGCAGTGCCTCCATGAGGGCGTTCTCATTGGGCCGGGCCGCCGCGATCATCGCGCGGGCGTTCAGGGATCTCAGAGGCGCAGCGGCTGCCTCTGAAATTGCCACCGCAACATTCGTGCTCATCGGCAGGTCCTCCGAAAGGGCCGCGAACGCCTCGGCCGCCTTGGCCGAATGGAACAGGATAATAGTGGCAGCTTCAGAGACGAGCGCAGCCTTGGCGTCTTCATCGAAGCCGGAAGCCGGAACCGTCTCATAGAGAGCCAGGAACCTCGCCTCACGGCCCGCCGCTGTCAGCTGTGCCACAAGATTTCCGGCTGCGGCCGAGTTCGCGACATGGAGAAAGCCACCTTCTACCCCATCCGCAGACAGGATCAGGTCGGACAACTCGTCCGCGTTTCCATCTCCGGCCATGATACGCTGGAAGCCCGCCGCCTTTGCTGCATGGGTCGTCGCAGGCCCGACACACCATGCCGTCAGGTCGGCTATCTGTTCGCTGATGCCACCGACAGCCTCCACGAAATAGCGCACGCCATTCGCACTGGTGAAGACGAGATGGTAGATGTCTGACAGATCCGGCATCGGCAGGTCGAGCGCTTTCAGCTCCAGCATTGGAGAGGAAATAGCCGTCAGGCCCATTGCCCGCAGCCGCTCTACGGTCTCGGACGCGCCCGGCTCGGCACGCGTCACGATGACCGGCGGCGTCACCATGCGCTGCCAAAGGCTGGCAGCTCGCCGCCCGCGGCTTCGCGAATTTCGGCGGCAAGGCGGGCGCCGAGCTCAGCCATCTGCGGCAGGGTGGAATTCTTGGCGCATGATCCACTGGCAGACCATGTCTGTTTGCCGTCGAGTGACAGGACTTCGCCTTTCACGAACCAGGTCTCGCCGGTGTCAAACGTGTGGGCGGCAATTGGGGTGCGGCAGCTGCCATCGAGCGCGGCAAGGAAGGCGCGTTCGATATGGGCAGCGGCCTCCGTGGGCGTGTGGTTCATCTTCACAAATGCCTCTGCTGCCTCCTCCGGCAGGTCTTCGCGCGCCACGACACCGACAATACCTTGCCCAGCGGCTGGCAGCATGTCTTCAAGGGGGATCGGATGGGCCAGATGCGCCATGCCAAGCCGTGTCAGACCGGCCATTGCGAGATAGGTGGCATCGGCCAGGCCGTCTTCCAGCTTGCGCATCCGGGTCGCGACATTGCCGCGAAAGGTAACAATCTCGACGTCCGGGCGCACTGCCAGCGTTTGCGCTTCCCGGCGTAGCGAGGCCGTTCCGACCCGTGCACCCTGTTTCAATTCGTTCAAATGCGTTGCATGCGGTGACAGAAAGCCTTCACGCGGATCTTCCCGGTCGGGGAACGCAACGAAGCGCTGCCCGCCCGGCAATACGGAGGGCACATCCTTCAGGCTGTGTACCGTGACATCGACTTCACCCCGGTCGAGCGCTGCATCGAGTTCGCGCGTGAACAATCCCTTGCCGCCGGCATCGATCAGGCGTTCGGTCGTCAGTTGGTCACCGGACGTGGTGAAGGTGACGATCTCGCCACGCCACGCGCCGCCCGAATGAATTTCCAGGGCAGCCGCAACCTGTCGGGCCTGGACAAGGGCAAGCGGAGACCCCCGCGTGCCAATGCGCAGGACGCGCTGGTCGCGGCGGGAGGTATCGTCGGGAGAAATACGCGGATCAGTCATTCCCCTCCCCTAACGCCGGTAAGGGGACTTGCCAATTGACACAGCGCCGCGCCAAGGGATACGACATCTTATCGTTATTCGAGAAATACCCTTCGGAGCTTCCTCATGATCAAGCAAACCGCCACCGCGATTGCCCTTGCGCTCGCGCTGACCGCCTGTGGCCAGTCCACGCCCGCTACCGCGCCTGAACAGCCGACTGTCTCTGCCGAGGAGATGGCAGCCAATGGCGAGCGCCTCAACGCCTGGTTCGACGCAAAATATGAAGAAGAGCTGCAATTCAGCCCGATTGGCCTGACCTTCCTTGGCCGCAAGGACAAGAATGACCAGATCGACTGCTTCACCATCGAGTGCCATGAGGAACAACTGGCCTGGCGCGTGGCAGCGACCGAAGAGATGGAAAGCGAGTTCGACTATGACGCGCTCTCCCCGGCCGACCGGATTTCCTATGACATCTGGAAGTACCAGACCGAGCAGGAAGTCGCCGGAGAAGACTATCTCTATAATGGCTACATCTTCGACCAGATGAACGGGCCACAGGGCTTCATGCCCACGTTCCTGATCAATTTCCATGAGGTGAGTTCCGTTGCAGACCTCGACGCCCTGATTACCCGGATCAGCGAGACCGGCCGGGCCATGAACCAGGCCATTGTCATAGCGCAAGAGTCTGCCTCCCGCGGCGTCCATGCGCCGAAATTTGCCTATGAAGGCGTGATCGACCAGTCGAAGAAGGTCATCACCGGCGCCCCGTTCAGCGAAGGCGAAGACAGCGCGCTTTATGCTGACGTGAAAGCCGAAATCGCCAAGCTTTCCGAAGCCGGCGAACTGACCGAGGAAGAGGCCGACGCCAAGCTGGAGCAAGCCCGCGTCGCGCTGGTCGACGATTTCCAGACGGCCTATGAGGCCATCATCGCCTTTGCCGAAGAAGATATGGCCAACTCGCCGGACCCGGACAGCCCGGTTGGCGCCGATACCCAGCCAAATGGCAAGGCCTACTACAACCATCTGCTGGCCACGCAGACCACGACCGACCTGACGGCCGACGAAATCCACGAGATCGGCCTCGCCGAAGTGGCGCGCATCCACGAAGAAATGGAAGCCATCAAGCAGGAAGTCGGCTTTGAAGGCACGCTGCAGGAATTCTTCACCATGCTGCGCGATTCCAAGGATGATGAACGCTTCTACTATCCGAACACGGATGAGGGGCGTCAGGCCTATATCGATGACGCGACCACGCACATCGAGAACATCAAGGCCAACCTTCCGGAATTCTTCGGCATCCTGCCCAAGGCGGACCTCGTCGTGAAACGCGTCGAGCCCTTCCGTGAACAGGACGGCGCGGCGCAGCACTATTATCCGGGCACACCCGATGGCTCGCGGTCCGGCACATATTACGCCCACCTCTCCGACATGACAGCCATGCCCAAGCGAGAACTGGAAGTCATCGCCTATCATGAGGGCATTCCGGGCCACCACATGCAGATTTCGATCGCGCAGGAACTGGAAGGCGTGCCGCAATTCCGTACCCAGGCAGGCTTCACGGCCTATATCGAGGGCTGGGCGCTGTATTCCGAATGGCTGGCCACGGAATTCCCGGACACTTATGAAGATCCGTATTCCAATTTCGGTCGCCTCGGCTCCGAAATCTGGCGCGCCATCCGGCTCGTCGTGGATACCGGCATCCACTCCAAGGGCTGGACCGAGGAAGAGGCCGTTCAGTACTTCCTGAACAACACGGCCATCACCGAAGCGCAGGCCCGTTCCGAGATCCAGCGTTACATCGTGATGCCGGGTCAGGCGACCAGCTACAAGATCGGCATGATGAAGATTCAACAGCTGCGCAAAAAGGCTGAAGATGCACTTGGCGACAAGTTCGACATCAAGGCCTTCCACGACACGGTCCTCGGCGGCGGCGCCCTGCCGCTGGAAATCCTCGAACGCCGCATCGACCAATGGATCGAGGAAGTGAAAGCGGCCTGATCCAGTCTGCGACCTGAGCGCCCAAGCGGTCGACGCGGGGGCAGGGCTTGCTTGAGGCAGGCCCTGCCCTACGCTTTTGGGAAGGGAGAAAACGCCATGAACCTCGACTTCAGTCCCGAAACGGAAACTTTCCGCCAAACCGTCCGCGCCTTCTTTGAAACGGACTTTCCGAAGGACATTCTCGAAAAAAACCGCGCCGGTCTCGCGCTGACAACGGCAGAGGTCCGCAAGTCTGAAATGGCGCTCGGCGCGAAAGGCTGGCTCGCCTCCGCCTGGCCCGAGGAATATGGCGGCCCCGGCTGGTCCGTTGAGGAACAATACGTCTTCGACGAAGAACTGGAGCGCGCTGGCGTGCCGACCGTCACGCCCATGGGTGTCGTCTATGTCGGCCCGGTCCTCTACACGTTTGGGTCGGATGCGCAGAAGGAAAAATGGCTGCCCGGCATCCGCGACGGCTCAGTCGGCTGGGCACAGGGTTATTCCGAGCCGGGGTCAGGGTCAGACCTCGCCTCCCTCCAGTTCAGCGCAGAGCTGAAAGATGGCACCTACACGCTGAACGGCCACAAGATCTGGACCTCGGCCGCCCAGCATGCCGATTGGATTTTCCTGCTGGCGCGCACCTCCAATGAGGGGAAGAAACAGGAGGGTATCACCTTCATTTGCTGCCCCATTGATGCGCCAGGCGTGACGGTGAAGCCGATCATCACGATCGATGGCAAGCATGTGCTGAACGAGGTCTTCTTCGACAATGTCACCGTGCCCGAAGACTACCGGATCGGCGAGGAGGGCAAGGGCTGGACCTATTCGCAATATCTGCTCGGGTTTGAGCGCACCTCCTATGCCCGCATCGGCGGCAAGCGCGCCATGCTGCGCCATGTCCGGGAGATTGCACAATCCCTCCCCGAGAGCGGCAATTACCGCCTGATCGACGATCCGGGGTTTTCCCGGAAGCTGACCGAGGCAGAGATGGCCGTCGATGGTTTGGAGATGACTGTCTTCCGCATCCTCTCCGCGCTCTCCGCAGGCGGATCACCGGGCGACGCCGCCTCGACAGTGAAGATCCTGGCCACCACGACCCACCAGCAGATCACGGAACTCATGCTGGATGCGGTCGGCCATTTCGGCCAGCCCTTTGGCAAAAGCGGCGACTTGCCCGGCAGCCTGCTGGCTTATGCCGCGCCGGATGTGGCAGCCTATTTCGGTGGGCGGGCGCAATCGATCTATGGCGGGACGAACGAGATCCAGCGCAACATCATCGCGAAGAAGGTGCTCGGCCTCTAGCGTGCGCAATGATCAGAAATCGTAGGCAATGCCCTTGCGTTCCCAGTCGCCATACCGGGTGGGCTCGATCTTTCGAGGCCCGCCGCGCTCGTCTTCCGGCAGGTCGGCAACGTCTTCTGCGGTCTCGATCCGTCTTGCATCGGCCTCTTCCAGCGCACGACGCGCCTCGGGCGACAGCGCCTTGCGGCGCTCGATTTCGGCTGCGTCGGGAAAGTCCGGTGTGCTCATCTG
>DHZF01000019.1 GCA_002414505.1 Hyphomonas sp. UBA5111
TCGGTGATCGCATGCACGCCGTCCTTGAAGCTGGCTGTCTGGAAATCCGGCCGTGGATCGCGGCCGGGTTTTTCCAGTTCGGCGATGACGTCCCGCACGGTCGGGATCCCGAAGACCTGATCGGCAAAATCCTCTGGCTTGAGCCGCGACAGGACAGGCTTGTTGCCAATCAGGGATTTGACCGTTTGCCCGGTCGCCTTCGCAATCTTTTCCACAAGGGGGTAGGATTCCGGGTGGACGGCGGAGCCGTCGAGCGGATCCCTGCCATCCACAATCCGCAGGAAGCCGGCCGATTGTTCGAAGCTCTTGGCGCCCATGCGGGCCACTTTCATGAGCTGCCTGCGGGTCTGGAAGGGCCCGTTCTGGTCACGGAAGGCGACGATATTGCTGGCCAGGGTCGCGTTGAGGCCGGAGACATGGGTGAGCAGGGGGGCAGAGGCGGTGTTGACGTCCACCCCCACCGCATTCACGCAATCCTCGACGACCGTGTCCAGGGAGCGGGCCAGGGCGTTTTGGTCGACATCATGCTGGTACTGGCCCACCCCGATGGCCTTGGGATCGATCTTGACGAGTTCCGCGAGCGGGTCCTGCAGACGCCGGGCAATCGAGACCGCGCCGCGCAGGCTGACATCAAGGCCCGGAAATTCGTCGGCGGCCAGCTGTGAGGCAGAATAGACCGAAGCCCCGGCTTCGGACACCATGAGGCTTGCGAGCCTGAGGTCAGGGGCCGTCTTGCCCAGTTCGGCCATAAGCGCATCGGTTTCCCGGCCTGCCGTGCCGTTTCCGACCCCGACAAGATCGACCCCATGCTTGGCGGCGAGCCGTGCCATCACAGCCAGGGCGCCGGCCCGGTCATTGCGCGGTGCATGAGGATAGACCGTGGCGGTGTCGAGCAGTTTTCCGGTCGCATCAACGACGGCAATCTTGCACCCGGTGCGGATGCCCGGATCGATGCCCATGACGGTCTTCTTCCCGGCCGGCGCGGCCAGGAGCAAATCCTTCAGATTGCCGGAAAAGACCTGGATGGCCTCGGCCTCGGCGCGGGCCTTCAGCCTTGCCAGGGAGTCAGACGCGCCGGATTTGGCGAGCTTGGTCGACCAGGCTTTTTCCGCCGTGTCCTGCATCCAGCGATGCCCCGCACGGCCAGACGCAGGCAGGCTGAATTCCTGACAGATGCGGGCGATGGCCTGACGCGGCGTATCCGCCTTGCGCGCCTGGAGTCCGACGCCCACTTTCAGCACGCCCTCCTTTTCCCCGCGCAGCATGGCGAGCGCGCGGTGCGAGGGCATTTTCTCGAGGGGTTCGGCAAACTCGGCATAGTCCCGGAATTTCTCCGCCTGCTTGCCCTTGACGAGGCGCGATCTCAGCTCCCCTGCGGTCCAGATTGTCTCGCGGGCATGGCGCGCCAGGCTCGGCGTCTCGGCCATCCGTTCAATGAGGATGTCGCGGGCGCCTTCCAGCGCCGCTGCCACGGTCGCGACCCCTGTCGCGGAGTCCATGAAGGCAGCCGCGAGGGTTTCCGGATCGCCTGCGCCGGCGAGCAGCTTGTCCGCCAGGGGCTCAAGTCCCTGTTCGCGGGCGATCATCGCCCGGGTCCGGCGCCTCGGCTTGTAGGGGCGATACAGGTCTTCCAGCTCGACCTTCGTCTCGGCCGCCCACAGGGCGCGTTCCAGGGGCGGCGTCAGCTTTCCCTGTTCGGAAACAGACGCCAGAATGGTCTCGCGCCGCGCCTGCAACTCGGTCAGATAGGCAAACCGTTCGGCCAGCGTTCGCAATTGGGTATCATCCAGGCCGCCCGTACGTTCCTTGCGGTAGCGGGCGATGAAGGGAATGGTCGCGCCCTCCTCGATCAGGGCAATGGTGGCCTCGACCTGCGCCGCGCGCACGCCGAGATCGCGCGCAATGATCTGCGCCAGAGGGAAGGAAACAGGCAAGTCAGGCAGCTTCACGGCAGGCATAGACAGTCAATCCTTGCAGGAGACAGGTTCAGGAAGACATGCAGCCCGCCGGAGCGTCACTGCAAGCCCCGCATCTTGAAGATCAAGGTTAACCAAGTCTTGCGACAGCCCTGCCGACTCCCAGAAACTCTCCTATCTCTCTCAGCTCGTGTCGGATATCGGGGTGAAACCAGACAGAGGAACAAGAGCCTGACGATGCCACGACTTCCGCCCGAACGGCAGCAAAAATGTGAGACATATTGGCGATATTCTCCTGAAAGCCGGTGCGTGACACAAAGAGAATGGGTTGGCTAAAAATTCCCTGTAAACCAAAACAGGTCTGACCTGAGGCCAAATTCTCAAGCCCGGTTTCGGTTGACATAGGGTCGCCTATTTTTGTTGAGTAATTTTCGACTCTTGGTGGGGGAGATTGTGAGATGATCCGGCTATTGCTTGCGCTCTTCTTTGTGGTCGCCATTCCCACTGTCGCGCGCTTTCTGTTTCTCGGTATCGATACGAGCATAGACGGGTTCATGGACATCAGCCCCATTTTGCGCGGTATAGCCTTTCTTCTGTTGATTATCAGTGGCACAGCGCTTGGCGTATTCGGATCGCTCACCATACCCCGGCTGCTTGGAAAGCCGGATATCTCCTGGTCTGAAGCCCTGCGCGACCGACATGCTGTCATTGGCTCGTGTATATTGGCGCCACTGATTGTGAGCGGGTTCTATCCGGATATCGCAAAAATCGAGTCGGAAACGATTGTTTTCCTCCTGTGTTTCCAGAACGGGTATTTCTGGGAGAATGTGACATCTCTCATATACAGGCGGGCATGACGTGCCGCGCTGGATACCCGTCCTCGCCTTGATCGCCTGCGCGGCGGCCTTTTTTGTATACCGCTATTCGACTGCGCCCGATCGGTTCTCGGATGAGTATGCCGCGCAGGCTCAATCCTTGATCCAAACACCGGCGGTTGATGCGCACTATACCGCTCTTGTCGAAGAAGCTGTTGCAGCGCTTGCGTCTATCGACGGCGACTTTGCCCGGTTTCGGGTGAATGAAATGCCGCAGCCCGGCGAAATCGGCCTTCTGGTCATTGATACAACGCGAAGCGACGCGCCGCTTGCCCAGGCAGCGAAGGGGAATTTCCTATCGGTGTCAGGCCGTTTCGTCCTTGTCGACAGGCGTTTCATCGATCTTCTGCTCCTGAATTCGACAGTCGCAGGAAATGCCCGGATGTCATCGGACATCGAGATGTATGGCAACGCGCAAGATGAGGGCCTCCTGCGTGTCTTTATGGAGCAGATGCGCATTCGGCAGCTTGCAAACACCCAAGGCTGGATCAATGGGGCGCTATCGGGTGAGGGCGAAGAACTCGTCCGTGTCCATCGTGAATTGACCGACCCTGATTTTCGCGAAGAGATCTTCGTGAAGATGGCGACGATCTTCACAAATCCGGAAGCTGCGGTCCTGATGAGAGAGTATAACTCCCATCTTGTCGGTCCGATAAAATTTCTTGAAGCCGGGACAAGCAAAGGCCCGCGAGACTACCCCATGCAGGCTGGCGTGTCCTTGCCGCTGGCAGGATATTTGTACGGACCCCTGTCTCACGAACTGTATCATATCAACCGGGGTGGGGTCAGCGCATTCATCGATGGGGCATTTGATGACGACCGGCTGGGATCTGCTCTTCAGGAAGAGCGGGATGCCGATGAATTTGCAGCTCACAAGATCGATGCCGCGATCAGAACCGGGCGGGACCTCGAGCTTGAAGGGGCGCGCGAGGAATTTGTTCTTTACCAGGAGTTTGCGCGCCGGTTCTTTTCAGATTTCACCCTGGCGAAGCGCCTCGACAATTTGCGCGGCGTCTTTCCGTACGCTCATGCTATTCAGATAGATTATGTTCCCAACAGGGTGTGTGGCGATGGCGGCGTGGAAGGCTTCTTCGATTTCGAAGACATCCTGGACATTGCGCCGGCGCGGCCTCCGCTCCTGTCTCGCAAAGAGGTCGAGAATTTATCGCAACGCATTGCAGCGGAATTCGAGATCACACACCCGCATGCGCTCAGTCGGCGGGCGATTTTCCAGGACCTGAAAGTCGGTCCGGCAGCGGTCGGGCTCACGGCTCCCTCCGCATTGGACACTGCCTTGTTCTGGCTGATCGGCAATGCGCGCGCGCCAATTGATCGGGCAGATCTCGAAGCCGTCTACATATCATGGCGCGACGGGTTGGCAGCGGGTGATGGACTCAGCCGCAGCAAGTTCGATACATTCTTGAGAAACGCCAGGCTGGATGCCCAAGCTGTCGCGGTCTGTCCCTTCGACGCATGCGCCCTGTATTCGTTTGACGGCGCATGGCTGGAAGTCGGCTATCAGGACAACCGGATTGTCCATTTTGTATTTCTGTCTCCGCATTTCCGAAGCGGTGAGACCCTCTCGGTGGTGCTCAATGGAGAGACTGTCGCCCTCAGTCGGGAACGCCAGGCGACCCAGTTTGCCATGCTTCAATTCTTTATAGGTGAGCTTGCTGCCCAGACCGGTTTGCCAGTGGATGAGCAGGCCGGGCGCTTCATCAGGGATCTGGCGCAATGTGGTGGCGGCAGCCTGAAACTTTCCGGGGATCGTCATCATATTCAGGCGACGACCCTGGATGAGTATTTCACATTCCGCCTGACTTACCGGGCCGGGAAATAAATATGCACCGGAAGTGAGCAAATCCGCACTGGACGTAAAACCGGACCTGGATCCCCAAGACGATCCTTTTGCGGGTCGCAATATGCACCCCGTGTGACATGCCTCACCTGGCCATGAATTTCGGGAAGGGCAGCCCGGCTTCCCGGGCTGCCCTGAATTCAGTTTTAGTTGAAGGCGAACCGGACTCCGACACGGAAAGTCCTGCCAAGATAGTCGTAAAGTCCCTGATTGGTGGACGGATTGCCATACGCGCTTCCGCCGGGTCCATAGGCAACCGTGGCCGGATCTTCGTTCAGGAGATTTGTCACCTGGAAGAAGGGGTTCAGGTCTGCGCCCGCAATCTGCATCTGATAGTTCATGGACAGGTCGACATAGAAGGCGCCATCAATCTGATTGCTGTTGATGGTGCGATTGTCCGAGGTCGATACCGGGCATGATGTGGTGCAGACAATATAGGCATTGTTGTAGACGCCCTCACTGATTGCGCGACCGGTCAACTGGATCCGCCAAGGGTCGGCATCATAGGTCATGCTCATGCGATAGAGCCAATCCGGAGGGCCATCGCCGATATTCTGCCCAACTGAATCTGTTGGGGTATCGATCCCGTTATTGACGTAATTCTCCAGATAGTGCGTTCCCATGATGCGGAAGGTCAGGTCGCCCTCCCAGGCATCTACAAGACTGTTCAAGGGAAGATTATATGTGGCTTCCAGATCAATCCCCCGCGCCTGTACCGTGGCGAAATTGAACGGACTGACACTGATGGATTCGATAACATCCGCGCCGCCGGCCGACACGCCCCGAATGATTGCCGCGCAGTATTCCTGAGCCCCATCATAACAGCGGTCGACAATGGTCTGGGCATCAACCGAGCCAATAGAGCCATTGATATCAATTGTATAATAGTCAGCCGAAATGCTCAGACCGGGGATGAACCGGGGGCGCATGACAACGCCCAGATTCCACTGATCCGCTTCTTCCGGATCGAGCGCGAGATTGCCCGTTGCCGTTTCGCGGAACTGCACGACCTGATTGCCATTGAAGGGGTCGATCAGATTGTTCGTGCGGGTGGAGCCAGCCTGGAAGAGCTCGGCGAGATTGGGCGCACGAATGTCCCGGGACCGGGTGACCCGGAAGAGCAGGTCTGGAACAGGCTCATAGGTGAGGCCGGCCTTCCAAGTTGTCACGAGACCGGACGTACTATAGTCGGTTCCCCGAACAGCGCCGTTGAAATTGAGGCCTTCAGCGAGCGGAACCAACGCTTCGATATAGGCTTCCGTCACATCATAGCTGCCGAAATTGGGTTTGTAGTTTCCGACAAACCAGCCGGATTGGTACTCATCGGGGACATAGCCGGAGACTTCTTCCCGGCGATGCTCGATGCCCGTCGCGACCGAGACGGTTCCGGCCCAGATATCCATGAGATCGCCGGAAATGTTTGCTGCGAACACGTCCTGCGTGAAATGGTCCTCACGATAGGGATTGCCGACTATGTAATCGACAGCGGCCTGCGTGTTCACGCCAATGCCCATTCGGTTGAAGGGGATACAGCCATTGCCCGGATCGGTCAGGGTCGACCGACAGACAATGTCTCCCGTGCCCGGATCGACGACCGCATCCTGCGCCATGGACAGTCGGGAATTATTGGTAATGTCCCGGGCGGTCACGGTCGTATCTGTTTCGCCGCGCTGGAAATATGCGTCCCAGTTCCAGTTCCGTTCAAGGAAATCGAAGTCGCCATCGGCGCCCACGACATAGCGGGTCACCTCGCGTTCATTGTCGGTCTTGCGCAGCGGCAGATCAGCATTCGTCGTGCCCAGCCGGAACGAGGTCACACCCAGGGCGTCGAGTTCCGTGCGCACGGAGTCTGGCAGGAAGGCATTGTCCGACTGGATCACCACATTGCCCTGATTGGCCTGGACGCCGGTCCAGCCAAGCGAAGCGTGCGTGTTGTGGGAGGCCTGGGCATAGATCTCGACCGAGTCGGTCAGCTCCCAGCTTACCCGGCCAAACAGGCCCTTGCGGCGTTCATCGGCGTGAAGGGATTGCTTGTTGTTTGTCTGCGTGTACTGCCAGTCCCCGCCGATCATCCAGGAGCCGTCGGTTTCACCATAGGCGAGTTGGTTCACGCTGCCGCCCACACCGAAATAGGTGCCCCGCAGGTCAGTATCGACGATCAGGCCGCCCGGCGTGGCCAGGGCCAGTCCGGCGCCGCTGACGAGCAGGCGTTCGGGGAGCCCGTTGCCGGAGACATAATCGGGGTTGTTGACAATGTAATTGCCCTGATTGTTCCAGTCACGCGGGATGCCGTAAATGCCTTCACGGTCGGTATATTCCGCATTGAAGATGGCATGACCGCGGCCCTTGCCGAAGGATTTGCCTGCTGTCAGGTTCACGCGATAGCTTGTGTCATCTCCATAAGTGGTCTCGCCGCCCTCAATTGAGCCTTTGAACCCCTCATATTCCTTGTCCAGAATGAAGTTGATGACGCCGGATACGGCGTCAGAGCCATAGGCGGCTGAGGCGCCACCCGTGACGATCTCGACATTCTTGATCAATCCCTGAGGGAAGGTATTCACGTCCACTGCACCCGTGATGATGGAGCCAACGGAGCGTTGTCCATCCAGCAGGACCAGGGTTCGGTTCTCTCCAAGCCCTCTCAGATTGATGCTGTTGACCCCGGCCGTCCCGGAACTGATTGAGAGGTTTGAGGTTGCGGGCGTTGCACTTCCGACCACGGAAGGAATCTCGTTGACGAAGTCAGCCACGTTGGCAGGAGCGCGTGCATCAATTTCATCCTGGCCGAGTACGGTCAGAGGGGTCGGGGATTCATATCCGCTGCGGGCGATGCGTGACCCCGTCACGGTGACCGCCTCGAAGGTCCTTTCGCTGTCGCCGGCAGGCTCAGGCGCCGAGAGGCGGGCGGGGTCCTGCGCGACAGCTGCGGTTTGGGCAGTCGCAATGCCCCCAAGCCCGAGGGACAAGATGATGGCGGATGCCGATACGCTAGCCGTCAGGCATAGGCGACGCGCATTGTGACATATGTGCTGCGCTGTCAGGCACGGTCGTGGAAAAGATGACATGTGACCCCCTTGGTTACATCTGGGTGAGGCGATTGCCTCAAATTTGGGCATGGATCTGCCCGATCTGGACTCGGGACAGACCTGTCCCTTGGATGAAGTGACGCAGGCGGCATCCTTTGAGATACTTCGAATATCAAATAATGAAGACGCTCATCATTCGAAAATGAAGTCAAAGGTCGCAACCTAGCGACGAATATTGTAGTAATCCTCCCCGAGGACCCCGTAGTATTTTCTCAAGACCAGCTGTATATTGTTTTTTGCTTGTGCTAGTCGGTTCTACGCTAACCAGAAGCCCCTCTCCGTCAATGGATGCAACATTTCCGAGGCTTTGTTCACCCATAGCCTAAAGTCATGGGTTGTTCTTGAGGGAGGGAATTCTGGGACGGATCTGATCATGTTTCTCCGGGAGGTACAGTGTGGCGAATGCCCGACAAATAATGAGCTTGCGGCATGTGGAAGTGTTCAATGCTGTTTATCAAACAGGCTCGGTCAGCGGAGCTGCCAGGGCGCTGAATGTTTCACAGCCATCCGTAAGCAAAGTACTCCGTCATGCGGAGAGTCGGATAGGATTTGTTCTGTTCCGCATAGTAAAAGGGCGCCTGGTGCCAACTGACGAGGCCCATATCCTGTTCCAGGAGGCTCGGGAGCTCTATGCGCGGGTGGAATCCTTGCAGGAGACCGCGAAGAATCTGCGACTCGGAGCCGGCGGCAGCTTGCGTCTTGCGGTCCTGCCATCGCTCGGGCTCGAAATCGCGCCGGATGCAGTCGCACGGTTTCATGCAGACAATCCCACCGTCGCATTCGAGATTCAGACGCTTCACAATGGCGATGTGCTGCGGTCCCTCTATGAACGAAACAGCGACTTGGCGCTCGCGCATGATGCCCCCCATCATCCCCGGCTTGTTTCCTCGAAGGTCGGGTCCGGTGAACTGGTTTTGCTGTTTCGAAAGACGGACCTTCCAGATCCGCCTGACCTCGTTCCACTCGACATGTTGAAACGGCATAATCTCATCCGCCTGTCGGGGACCGGCGCAATTGGTACATTGTTCACGAATAATATTGCTGGCGGGCAGGGGGCCCCGGCCAGTATTGCGGTCCAGACCTATTATATCGCAGCCTCATTGGCCCGGAGGGGGGCTGGTATAGCTGTGGTGGATGAGTTCACTGCGCGGGCAAGCCTGTCGCCAGACATGGATTTCCGCCGGCTGGAGCATCGCCCGGCCTTTGATATCCATTGCGTCCATCTGGAAGATCGGCCGCTTTCCGGTTCTGCCAAGAAATTCATGTCCGTGCTTCAGGCGACCATCAAGACCGCCAGGCAGGCCAACGGCGCCGAGGCATAGATGAAGGTTATATCAGACCTCTACCTTTGACCTTTTCCCGAGACGGCAGACCCGCGATCATGGCGGAAACAGACCACAATCACTTCATCCGAGCGAGTGTTCCATGATCCCCTCTCCCTACCTCCTGTATCTCGGCAATTCGACAGAAGCGCTATCTGTCAAAACCTCGCGCGGCGTGGCGGCCTGGCGACCCGAACTCTGTATTGGCGAGTTTCGCGGCGAGGCGTGTACGCTGACCGTCGGCCTGGATCATCTGTCATTTGCGCAAGCCTATGCGCAGGGCGCAAAAACACTGATCATCGGGGTCGCCAATGCGGGCGGCGTGCTGGGCGAGGCGACCGTATCCCATGTCGTCGAGGCGTTGAAGGCGGGCCTGAATGTGGCGTCCGGGCTGCATGAACGACTGATGTCCCATGCAAGTGTGCGAGAGGCCGTTGCGGAGACGGGCCGGCAAGTGTTCGATGTGCGCGAGCCCCCGGCAAACCTGCCCGTCGGCAATGGTCGCCCGCGCGCCGGGCGTCGTTTGCTCACGGTGGGGACAGACTGTTCGGTGGGCAAGATGTATACGACTCTCGCTTTGGAGCGCGCGCTGGTGAAGCGGGGCGTGTCTGCCAGCTTTCGCGCCACCGGCCAGACCGGCATATTCATTGCCCAATCGGGCGTGCCGGTTGATGCCGTCATAGCCGATTTTATCTCGGGGGCCGCTGAGTGGATTTCCCCCGCACGCGAAGATGGGGGCTGGGACCTGATCGAGGGGCAGGGCTCCTTGTTCCACCCTTCCTATGCGGGTGTGTCCATGGGGCTGCTGCATGGTTCGCAGCCGGATGCGCTCGTCCTGTGCCATGAAGTCGGTCGATCCCATATGCGCGGACTTCCCGGCAGGTCACTTCCGGATCTCAGGACATGTCTTGAGACGAACCTCCAGGCTGCCCGCCTGACCAATCTTGACGTGAAACCCATCGGCGTCGCGCTGAACACGTCCAATGTGGACCGGGACGAGGCGCGCCGTGTGTGCGAGCAAGTTGAGGCCGAACTGGGACTGCCCTGCCAGGACCCGGTCGCCATGGGTGTGGACAAGATTACAGACAGGCTGCTGGAATGCTTCGAGACATGCGAATACGTCTAGAAAGATTTCCCCTGGCGGCGCCGTTCCGGATATCCAGAGGGATCCGGACCGTTGCCGAAATCGTGGAAGTCGAGCTCCAGGTCGATGGTGTCACGGGACGCGGAGAATCTGTTCCCTATACCCGGTATGGGGAAACGCTCGACAGCGTCGTCGACCAGATTGAAGAGATCCGGTCTGCCGTTCAGACGGGACTGGACCGGGCCGGGTTGCAGGCATTGCTGCCCCCGGGCGCGGCCCGCAATGCCGTGGACTGCGCGCTTTGGGACCTAAATGTCAAACAAGGCCTGGACGTCGACCTGTTGTCTGCCCCGCAGCCCGTTGCAACGGCGCTGACGATCGGGGTCGACACGCCGGCTGCGATGGAACGCGAAGCGGCCAAGCTGGCAAATGTGCCGGTGATCAAGGTGAAGGTCGCAGCCCAGCAGGTGGAAGAGAGCCTTTGCGCTGTGCGCCGCGCTGCGCCGCTGCCCCGCATGATCGTCGACCCGAATGAAAGCTGGGATATTGGCATGCTGCAGGACTTGCAGCCCCTGCTGGAAGACCTGGACGTCGCCTTTGTCGAGCAACCCCTGCCGAGTACTGAGGATGGAGCCCTGGCTGGCCTGGTCCGGCGTGTTCCGGTTTGCGCAGACGAATCCTGCCACACAGCCGACGATCTGGACCGGCTTGAGGGCCTCTATGACATAGTGAACATCAAACTGGACAAGACAGGTGGCCTGACCGAAGCGTTCAGCCTGCTTGAGGCGGCCCGAAACACGGGGTTTGGTGTCATGGTCGGCTGCATGATCAGCAGTTCGCTTTCCATCGCGCCGGCACTCCAGATTGCCGCGCAGGCCGACTTTGTCGATCTGGATGGTCCTGCCTGGCTGAAGCATGATCGACGGGGAGGCATTTCCATAAGAAATGGCCAATTGATCCCACCGCGCGCCGGGTTCTGGGGCTCGGGCGCTATAGTGCAACCTGTCTAGCTGATTGTCTCGATGACAAAGGCCACACATATGAAAGGAAAGAAAATGCAGAGACTTTCACGCTTGAGAACGTGCCGCTCCTGGGGGGCGACCTATGCGATCCCGGTGGCTTTGTGTGTCGGGTGCGCTGCACCGGTCGAACAATCTGTCGAGGTGCCTGTCCAGAAAGCGGATATCCTGCTCCTGAACGGCACCGTATATGATGGCAGCCTGAGCGATCCGGTGGTCACCGATGTCGCGATCCGCCAGGACCGGATCGTTTTTGTCGGAGATGCCGAAGCGGCGGGATACACGGCCCCCATATCTCTGGATGTCACGGGGCAGGTTGTCGCCCCGGGTTTTATCGATCCGCATACGCATTATGACAGGGACATTGTGCCATGGTCGCAGGATCCGGAGAAAAGCCTGATCCTTCCCGCGCTCATGCAGGGCGTCACGACCGTATTTGTCGGCGTCGATGGGTCCGGACATCCAGCGATCGACCAGACGCTTTCAAATGCGGACAAGAAAGGCATCGGTCCCAATGTCGCCGCCTATGTCGGCTTCGGGGCCGTCCGAAGCATGGTGCTGGGATATTCGGACAAGGCGCCGGATACTGACGAGCTCGAGTCGATGAAACACATGGTCGGCCAGGGCATGTGTGAAGGAGCGTTCGGGTTCTCGACGGGCCTGTTCTATTCGCCGCAAAGCTATTCCGCCCAGGACGAAGTCATCGCGCTGGCCAAGGAGGCCGCGGTTCGGGGCGGCCTTTATGACTCCCATCTGCGCGACGAGTCTTCCTATACGGTGGGTCTGCAGGGCGCTGTCCAGGAACTCATCGACATCGGCCATGCGACGGGCATGCCCGTCCATATTGCTCATATCAAGGCCCTGGGAGTCGATGTGCATGGCGAGAGCCAGGAGGTCATCGGGCTTGTTGAATCTGCCCGGGCGTCAGGACTTGCGGTGACAGCCGATCAATATCCGTGGATCGCGTCCGGCACCAGTTTTTCTGCCGCCTTGTTGCCGCGCTGGGCGCAAGTGGGCGGGGAAGACGCGATGCTGGAAAGACTTCAGGATGCTGAGCAGGGGCCGAAGATCCGCGAGGCCATGGCCGAGAATCTCAGGCGCCGGGGCGGGGCGGACTCTCTTCTCCTGTCCAATCGCGTCCAGCAGGATCTGATTGGCAAAACCCTTCAGGATCTGAGCGATGAATGGGCGCTTGATCCTATTGATGCAGCCGTGAAGGTTCTGGAAATGGGCGGGGCAGGCGTTGCCTCGTTCAATCAGAGCGAAGAGGATGTCAAACGCTTCATGCAAGAAGACTGGGTGATGACCTCGTCAGACGCGTCTCCTGGCCATCCTCGCAAATATGCAAGCTATGCCACCAAATACGCCAAATATGTCAAACAGGAAGGCACGATCACGACCGCCCACTTCGTGCATTCCAGCACAGGACTGGCCGCAGACGCGCTGGGACTGGTGGATCGCGGATATCTGAAGGCAGGATATTTTGCAGACATTGTCGTGTTCAGTCCCGAAGACTATGCGCCGCGTGCCACCTTCCTGGAGCCGGAAATCCTGTCAGTCGGGGTCGTGGATGTGCTCGTGAATGGTGACTTCGCCGTGCGCGACGGCGAACCGACGGGCGCGGCGCCCGGTCGCGGTCTGAAGCATGTCCCGCTGCGAGGAACTTGCGACTAGACATCCAGGGATCATGGCCCCCAGCCGGAGACAGGGCTGGGGGCTGTTTCTGGTCCTGTTCCGGTCGGATTTCATCCAGCGCGTTCACAAGCGATATTCATTCTCATTGGGAGCTCGGTCATGAGCAAAGCCTTGTCATTCTGGGTCGGTATCGTGCTGTGGAAGCGAATTCTGCTGGCCCTGCTACTCGGGGCCGCCCTTGGCGGTGTTGTCGGCGAGTCCATCGAGGGGATTGCCTGGGTCGGAGACTTGTTCATTCGGCTGATCAAGATGCTGATCGTCCCGCTCGTCTTTGTGACCCTGGTGTCCGGCGTGGTCTCGATGCATGACCCCCGCCGACTCGGCTCAATCGGCGGGCGCGCCATCCTTCTCTACCTGGTCACCACACTTGCGGCGATCATGATCGGTCTGGTCCTGGCCGTTATCGTGGAGCCTGGCACGGGGATTGATCTGAGGGGGGCAACGCCGATTGAGTTGCAGGCGCCGATTGCCCTGAAGGACCGATTGCTGGCCATTGTGCCGGTCAATCCGTTCGCGGCCTTTGCGCAAGCCGACTTGCTGGCGATCATCTTCTTTGCCTTGCTGACCGGGACCGGCCTGCTCCTGATCGGGGACCGGGGAACGCCGCTTGCCGATGCCTTTCAGTCCGGTTCGGACCTGATGCTCAAGATTACCGGGCTCGTGATGGAGTTTGCGCCGTTTGGCGTGTTTGCGCTGATTGCGGTCGTCATGGGCACGAATGGCCCGAAGACATTCGTCTATCTGTTCTTCCTTGCGCTGGTCGTTGTGCTCGGTTGCTTCCTGCAAATCGTCCTGACCCAGGCCGTCCTGGTCAAATTGCTCGCGCGTCTTCCCGTCTTGCCCTTCCTGCGCGGGGTCAGGGAAGCTCAGCTCGTCGCCTTCTCGACCTCATCAAGTTCGGCAACCTTGCCGGCATCCCTGTCCGTGGCCGAGCACAATCTCGGCATTCAGCCCGCGGTCGCATCCTCTGTGCTGCCGCTCGGGGCCACCATCAATATGGATGGCACTGCGCTTTATGTGTGTGTGGTCACGATCTTTGCAGCGCAGGCCTTCGGCATTCCGCTCGAATTGAGTGACTATCTCCTGATTGGACTGACCACGACCCTGGTCTCGGTCGGGACCGCTTCGGTCCCGTCTGCCTCCCTGTTCCTCCTGGCCGCCGTACTGGACACAATCGGCATGAGCCCCGAGCAGACAGCGCTGGTGGTCGGCTTCATCCTTCCGTTCGACCGTATCCTGGACATGACCCGGACCGTTGTGAACATCACGGGCGATCTGAGTGTGGCGACCGTCGTCGCCAAATGGGAGAAGGACATAGACGAGGATCTGTACAAGGCTGCGCCGACGGAATAAGGCGTGCGGCGCGCCAAGTGACCGTTTCCGCACCCAAGGAAGACCGGAGCGCCTGGCTCCGCTCCCCGAAGACCAAAGCGAGCATCCTTAACTCGTCACATTCAAGAATTTCACGACTTCTGCAACGGGCGCAGATGCTTTCATCAAATCCAGGCACTCACAATCTGAACAAGCCGAGCCCGTCATAAATCTCGGATCTTGTCTGTTCTGTCAGGCTACGAGCCTTTTGCGTTCCGTCTCGAACGATGTCGCGAATATAGTCCGGATCCTGTTCAAGCTGGGAGCGCCGGTCTCGTACAGGTTCCAGAAAGGTCTGCAAGATCCCATCAAGGCGCTTTTTCAGCGTCACGTCTCCAAGGCCGCCGCGGCGGTAGTGAGCCTTCAGCGCTTCCACTTCCTCGGCATCAGTGTGGAAGGCATCAAGATAGGTGAACACCACATTTCCTTCGACTTGCCCGGGATCCTGCACCCTGAGGTGATTTGGATCTGTGTACATCGCCGTCACAGCCGCTGAAATTTCAGCCGGGCTTGCCGACAGCCTGATGGCGTTGCCGGCGGACTTGCTCATCTTGGAAGCCCCATCCACGCCCGGCAACCGTCCTGCCTTCGGCACAATGGCCTCGACCTCTTCGAGCAGGGGGTGACCGGCAACCGAATTTACTCTCCGAATGATTTCGTTGGTCTGCTCGATCATCGGGACCTGATCTTCGCCCACCGGCACGAGGGTCGCCCTGAACGCCGTGATGTCAGCCGCCTGAGCTGCGGGGTAGCAGAGAAATCCTGCCGGGATGCTCTTCTCAAAGCCCCGCGCGCGAACTTCTTCCTTGACGGTGGGGTTTCGTTGCAATCGCCCGACCGAAACGAAATTGAGATAGAGCAGTGAGAGCTCGGCAAGTGCGGGCAAATGCGACTGAACGCAGATTGTCGTCTTCTGAGGATCAATACCGACGGCGAGATAGTCCATCACCACGTCCAGAACGCTCTCCCTGACTTTGCCGATACTCCCGATATTGTCGGTCAGGGCCTGAGTGTCTGCGAGCAGCACGAATTGCCTGTGGGTGTCCTGGTATTTCAAGCGGTTTCTGAGGGATCCGGCATAATGCCCCAGATGAAGCGGGCCGGTCGTGCGATCGCCGGTGAGGATGATGGGGTGTGACACTGTATTCTCCTGGATGTGTGGGGCCACCGCAGGAGAGGAAACAAAAAAGGCCGCTCATGCGGCGACCCAATGTGGAATATGAAAGCTGGGCCACCCGATTATCGGATGTGCCACCACGCGAAGTTCGTGTTGCTTCGTTTACTCATGAATGCTGCCTATCGCGCGAGAATAAATGCGTCAACGCTCGCGTCGTGTCTCGTTCACGAACAGCCCAAGATCATCCCTTGCAACAAGCTAAAACAGTCTGCTGCGGGCGCAAAAGCGGTCATAAGCAAGTCGACCATTCCCGCCAAAGGCCTGGATTCTGATCCAATTAGAATAAGACGCTCGACCTTCGCAAACCCTCAGCTTCAGATTCTCACTCTCTTTCCGCAATCTTGCCGTTAATAGGTATTTTCCCGCGCTTTGACCCTTTCGCTGCTCGCCTGTATTTCGAATTGCACACGAAGCAAGGAGCTGGTCCATGGACATCGTCGCACCGACCCGCGACTACCGCCGCTTTTTTTGCAGCGCCGACATAGGGAGATCATATGTTTGACTATACCGCCCTAGATGGCAAAGACGCGACGCCGAGCGACGTGAATCAATTCGTGCGACTAGTGACGCACGGCGGCGCCGTTAAAGAGCATTTCGTCCGCCAAGGCGTCCGACACGATGGCGCGAAACTGGTGTTTGCACGGAGCGAAGAAATCACGGTCGGGGTCGCCGCGCTCAAAGTCCCGGTCATGACTTACCGTAACGGTATTGCGCACGCCTCCAAGTCCGGCCACCCGCTTCCAGCAGATCAATATCCATTCGAACTCGGTTATGTTGCCGTTTCTGAGGCTCATGGCCAACGCGGCATTGCAAGCACTTTAATCTCACAGGTCATTGAACTCGCCAAAGGAAGCGGCCTTTTTGCGACCACGTCCAACCCGGCGATGATGGGCACGCTTTTGCCGCGCGCAGGATTTAAACGGGTTGGAACATCCTGGCTAAATGACGACGATGAACAATTGCATCTATACATTTTAGATCAATAACTACGCCTGGTTTTCTGGCAGTGGCTAAAACCCAACAAAACGCCATTGAACCGATGGAGCTTGAACTTGCGATGCCTGGAGATCTTTAAGCCGAGGTGGTCACGTTGAAAGAACGAAGGAGCAACATTATCTCTCGTCTTGATCCAATTTGATATCTGGCAAGAGGTGCCCACCGCATTTTTCATGACGAGCGAGACACAATATCCCCTTTCCCCTGACCCGAAGCGGCAGGCGGCGCATATTGTCAGCGCGTTTCGCTACCAGCTGATGGAAACCGCCATAGCCTGGATGACCCTGCCGGAAGAGGCGAACCTCCTCATCGAAATTTTCGAAGACTTCGATATCGAAACGCCAGACGGCGCGACCGAACTGACCCAAGTCAAACACAGCGTTAGCGATCGCGCCCTAACCCTTGCCAGCAACGCCGCACGTGACGCCCTGACCAATTATTGGAACACCAGCCGCGCCGGCGAAGTCTCTGGCGTATCGCTCATCGTCCATACCAATATGCCCATCGGCTCTGAACGCGGCGCCAGCCTGCCGGATGACGCGACCGGTATCTCCTATTGGCAGGCCGTTAAAGACGGCGCAGATAGCGGCCCGCTCAAAGATCTCCTCATCGCAAGCCTGCCAGAGGGCGACTTGAAATCCTGGCTCGCAAGCGATCCGCCCGATGCGGCGCTTCGCGCCCGATTGATTGACCGCGTCTCCTGGAAAACAAGCCAGCCCAGCGGCGCGCCGCAGAACGCGCTTCTGGTGGAACTGATCGCTGGGCGCCTTGCCGCGCTTGAATTGCCAGTCGTCCTGGCGCCGCGCGTCGCCGGAGCCATTATCGAGCGCATCGGCATGGTCGCCAGCGAAACCGATCCGAGCCTTCGGCGCCTAACCCTCGCCGACCTCCACGCCTTCTTACATGAACTGAGCCGCCCCGGTCAGCCAGGCCATGAGCCCGCCTGGGCCCGGGCAAGCTGGACGGTCCCAGTGGACGAGACCGAGCTTCCCGCCCTGTGCGCTGGCCGCGACTCGCTGGTCAGCGCCTTGTCAGGGACACTAAACGAGACAGGCGCGCTCTGGCTGCATGGCGCCAGCGGGACCGGCAAATCCACGCTTGCTCAGCAGGCCGCGCGCGCCGGTGCTGACAACTGGCTCGTCATCGAATTCAGAGACCAGGTCAAACCAAGCGACATCCTTCTTCGGCTCGACCGCGCCTATACGGACGTTGTACTAACTGATCGGGTTGGCGGCGTCATTCTCGATGATCTGGATGCTGACTTTGTCGCCCAGCACGCCGCCCGTTTTGGACGTTTTATCAAATGGATGGCGGCGCGCGGCGCCCGCGTGATCGTTACTTCAGCAAGACCCCTCAGCCCGGCGGCGCTCCAGTCCGCCAGTCTCCCACCCGACGCGCTCAAAGACGCGCCTTATCTGACCCAGGACGACGTCACGCAACTCGTCTCGCAAACCAGCGCGCCGCCCGACATGACCGAGGCTTGGGGCCTCTTCATTCATCTCTCAACCTCAAGCGGCCATCCGCAATTGGTTGCCGCCAAAGCGGTCTCGCTCGACCATCGCGCCTGGCCCAAAGAGGCCTTAACAGAAGACATGTCCGGGACCCCGAGCGATGCCGTCGAGCTCACCCGCACTGAGGCGCGCCGGCGACTTTTAAATGACGCAACCGGTGAGGGCCGCGCGCTCTTAAAACGCCTTGGCTGCATCATGTTTAAATTTGACCGCGCCTCCGCCATTGCCGTGGCTGCCCTTGACCCGCCCATTGAAGACGCATCGGCCAGCCTTGACCTGCTCACTGGTCCCTGGATCGAAAAGTCGCCGACCGACCCTGGATATTTACGCCTATCGCCGCTGCTCACCGGTTTGCAGCAGGATCTCGGTGAAGACACCATTCAGCAAATACAAACCGGGTATCTGGTCGCTAGGATCAAACGCGGCGCGATCCCCTATGAAGCGCTGGATTCTGTCTTCTGGACCGCTTTTCTCGCCAAGCAGGGCTGGTTCTTCACCAAGTTCTTCGAAAGCTCACTCTCTTTTGATGAGGAGAAGAGCAAAGCCATTGCGGTGAGGCTCGGCGGCCTTGTCTATCTCACCACCAATCGCCCTCTGTTCCCGGACGATCCCGGCACGTCGCATATCTTAAGGCTGTTGCAGATCGACACGGCGGCGCTCAATGGCGAGAAAACCCTGTTCCAGCCAATCGCCATCGCCGCCATGCGCGAAGCCATGGAGATCGAGCATGACGAGCTGAAAGACGCGTTCAGCCTGATGGCGCTGATGAAGATCCTTCTCGCCCAAGGCGCGAAGCTGGATTGGGGCTTGCGCCTGTCTTACATCGCCTATTTTGAAGCCCTCGCCTATAAAAACCCGGACTTGGTCAATCGACACCGCGGCGCAGTCTTCGACGCAATGCAGGCGGAATTTGGCGAAGCCGCCGACACACCGGGCTTTATGCTGAATGTCGGCGTCTCAGCGATTGAAAACCCGGCCGAGTTAAGAACCCTTTTCATCGCGCTCGATGCGCTCGATTCAGCGCTCCGTACGCAGAGATTGGCGCAGCTTAAAGCCTTCTTCAAAACTTACGGTCTGCATATCCAGTCAGCCTGGGCGCGTGCCTGGTCGGCGGGCAAGCTCGACGCCGAAGCGGCGATCTCAGACTATGAAGAGATGGCGACCCTGGCGGCGCGCTGGTCTGATGAAGATCTCATCGCCGAATGCGTCATCGCCCAATCCGTCCTCTGGGATGAAATGCAAGACAACCGTCCAAGGGCCATGCAAGTGGTCGACGCCGCACTTGAGGCCCTGCCAGATCATCCAGAACTGTTACGGCAAAAGGCTAAAGTCCATGGGCATGACCGTCAATATGACAAAGCCCGCGCTATTCTCGAGCAGATCCGGCCCCGCACCGATGACGGCTCCGACATTGAGCGCATGTACGCGCTCAAAGAACAGGCCGTCGCGACCGCCAATCTTGGCGATACCGACGCTGCACGCGTGCTATTTCTGGAGGCGGCCGCCGCCGCAGAAGCGGTAGAAGAAGATGTTGGCTCCATGCGCGCCCATGCCATTGCCCTGCGGGCTGAAGCGGCCATGTGTTCCTGGCGAGACGGCGCGTTTGAACCGGCGCTGCGCGAGATCGCGCCGCTGATCAATACTCTGGAGCAGGTGAATCCAGAGGATCATCAAGCAGCGAAGAACCTGCATCTCAAATTGCGCTGGCTGGTCGGTTGGCTGCATGAGACCACCGGTGGTCCCACAGGTCTCCGCCGAGAACTTCGCTACGGCGCCCTTGCCGCCCTCGACACCGATTATCCAGAACAGGAGGGCGACCGCGCCGCGCGTCACGAAGACATCAAACTCTTACTCCTCATGGTGGGTTTGAGAAAGCGCGTGCCGGACCTCTTCGCAGACCTCGATTGGTCCGAGACAACCATCGGCTTTCACATCTTCCTCGCCGCAGCAGAGTTTGATCTTGCCGTAGAGGACAGGGATCCGAACCTGCTCGCTGACGCCGTGTTGCAGCTCACTGGCGCTTTCAATGACGCGCTTAAAAAGAAAAATGACGTCCCCTCCACGCCCACCGAGAAAGTCAAATCCATTGACGCCAGCGACATGGAAGAGAAGACCATCAAAGCGGTGTTCGAGCATGCCATCGCGCTCGCCGCCTTCTTTGGCGCTCAGGGTCAAACTGACAAGAAAGCCTGTTGCGAGACCTTTCTGACGCGCATCAAAGATCGCTTGGGCGATACGACGCCAATGCTTGATAAGTTCAGTGACATCCTCGCTGGAAAGGCGGACGCTTACCCAGGCAATCAAGCGGAACTGATCTTCAAATCTGCCTTCGCACCTGGCTCGGAGGTGCTTCACCCCGCCGACATCATCAATCGTCAACTCGCCATCCTGCAATGCGCCATTGCCTGCGGCTGTGGGGCCCGTCTGGTATTCCGCATCCATCACCTCTTCGCCGATGAGTGGGACTATATTCTGAGCCATCAACGCTTTTTGCTGACCCAGCCCGCCCTGCACGCGCCCGCCCTTGAAGCCGCCATCGCCTATGCAAGAGAGGTTCAACCGGGATCGCTGCCCAATCTCCTGCAAACCGGCGCGCGCGCCCTCAACGACCAAGTCCCTGATGCATGGCTCGCCGTTGCAGAGCAGCTCGGCGGAAAAGCTGGCGCTGAAGCCCATTGACGCGGCGCTGTATGAGATAATGAGACGCCGACCCCTTCCCCTTCGAGACTGCCATGATCGATATTGACGATATTCGCAGCGCCCACATCAAGATGCATCGCCTCACTGGCATGGATGACGCCTACACTTTCTATCATGATGAAACCAACAATATAAAAAAGCTCCGCATCAAGACGGGAGGCTTTAACGTCGCTGAGCCCGGTGTTTTCGTCCTGGGCGGTGTTGTGCATCCTGGCACGCCCAGGGACTTGGATATCGAAACGCTGCGCGCAGATATGCGCATTCAAAAGAGCGCGAAAGAGATAAAGCTGGAACACGTCGCCAAGGGGCGGTTTCTAGACGTGCTGCGCTCAACCAAACTGACCGTATTTTTGCGCTGGCTTTCTGAGAACGATTTGAGGCTGCACTATCACGCCCTCGATCCTGTCTATTGGGGGATTGTCGATATCTTGGATTCCATTCTCTACCGGCTGGGAGACCCACATCTCGCCCAGGCGCATATCTTCCTCAAAGCCGATCTTTCCGCCCTCTTGCGCGCGAACCTTTCTGACACTGCCGCGCTCTTCTACAAATACAACTATCCCGCGCTAAGCGCCGCGCACCGCGCGCCCTTTATCGATGACCTCCTCGCTTTGGTGGAGCGCGATCAAGACAGTCTACCAGACTATAACTCCATGATGCTAAAAGGCGCCCTGCAACGCGCGCGGCGCCTGCCCAGCTTCGATTTTATCGAAGGCTACACCGCTCATGAACTGCTGGGCACCTTCGCACTGTTTTATCTGACGCGGATCGCGGTGTTCAAACACGCATTCCATATTCTCGATATGGAAGACACGGTCCGCGACGAGATGATCGCGCTCGCGCCAAGCTCAAACGGCGTCCCCGTTGAAAATTACAAATTCTGCGATTCAAAATCCGAGACAGGGATTCAGGTCTCGGATGTCATCGTCGGCGTCTTAGGAAAAATGTACACTTACCTCGTTGAAACGCCGCGAGATCAGGTCCTGACCGATCAAGCCGCATTGTCAGGCCCAAGCAAAACCAATGCAGATCTGTTGCGTGACTTGATTGATGAAGCCAACGTCGCAAACACCGCTTTCTTGAACCATGTGATGAGCAACTCAGACGTGGACAAGATGAACCTGTTTCTTGGTATCTCGCGATCGTAGGAACGCACGCAAGGAAAACCCATCCTATGTCTGCTGCTAGGAACTTTCGGCCTCGCGGCTTATGTCTTCAATCGGGATATAGCGGACGTTGGTCTTCCTGCGCGAATGCTGATGAAGAGGCTAGCGCTTCAAAGTCTTAAGTGCCTCGATTTGCGCTTTCGCGATTTTCAACTGATCTGACGATAGTGAGCGTACCAGATCAATAATCTCATTCTCGTCTCTTATCCGTGTGCGGGATTTTCGGTTGGCGGCGGCTGTCTCCAAAAATGAACTGATTGGGACATCCAAGGCTTGCGCGAGTAACATTAAGGTATCCAGGGAGGGGACTGCTTGAGCACGTTCCAAATTACTCAGACTAGCGGACGTCCGGCCTATTCGTTCAGCCAGAACTTCTTGGGTGAGCCCTCGAGAGCGTCTTGCGGCTCTGATCGCTGCGGCGATTTGTTCTTTCTGGGCATGGTTCATACCCCAAGTTCACATTGGCAAAATTAATTGCCATAAAGTCCACTTTATCTTTTGACCAAAACTCGCGCTCCACTTAAAGTGGACGACGAGAAGCTGTGAAAACTTAAAGTCTGGCTATTGTTCAGGAGGGACCATCGGATGTCTGCGAACCGTCTTCGTGCTTTAGTTGTACTTCAAGTTAGAACAACAGCGTGGTCGATTTATTCCTGAAGTGACGCCCATGACCCACCGCGCCCTGACCCCAAACCTCCTCCATCTGCAGGCCGGCCGTCCAGCCGCGCCCGCCCAGGCCCCGATCCGCCCCCGCGCGCCGGAGACCCCGAACCGCGCCCTCACAGACCTCTACCGCACCTATCGCGCCGAATTGGTCCGCTTCGCCCGGATCCGCATCCGCCATGCGGCCGACGCCGAAGACCTGGTCCAGGACGCCTTCCTGTCGGCGGCCCGCGCCTATCCGGACCGGCCAGCCACCGAGCTCAAACCGCTCCT
>DHZF01000146.1 GCA_002414505.1 Hyphomonas sp. UBA5111
GGCACGGGCGAGCATTTCTGGCAGTATCGCCGCTATGCACAGGAAGACGCGGCCGACCGGGTCGACTGGCGCCGCTCTGCCAAGGGCACGGAATTGTTCGTACGCGAAACAGAATTGGAGACCGCGCGTACGGTGTTGTTCTGGTGCGATGACGCACCCGGCTTCCGCTGGAAGGGCGAGGGCGATTTGCGCACCAAGGCCGAAGAAGCGCAGCTCCTGATGCTGGCTATCGGCATTCTCATGTCGAAGGATGGCGAACGGATCGGCATGCTGGGCGCGGGCCGGACAGCCAGCTTTGGCAAGAAGGCGGTTGCGCGCCTTGCAGAAGACCTGGAGCGCGGCACGCATGGCCAGTTCCCCTCGCCGCCGAAATCGGCGGCAACGATTATTCTGGCGTCTGACTTTTACGCGCCGCTCACAGACTGGCAGGCGCGCCTTGCCCCGCTCGCCGCGAAATGCCCGGAAGGCGTGCTGCTGGCGATCTCGGCCCCCATCGAGGAAAGCTTCCCGTTTGAAGGCCGTACCAAGCTCAGCCGTCCCGGCACCGAGTCCGACCGCATCCTTGGCCGGGCCGAGACGATGCGCGAGGCATACCTGCGCCGCTTTGCCGAACAGCGGGACGGATTGCGCAGACTGGCCACGCAAATGGGCTGGCGTCTGTTGACGCATACGGTCGGCCAGTCGAGCCTTGAAGGCGCCGCCCGGCTGAAGGCGCAGGTCGAGACGTTCGGGGCCAAGGCATGACCTCGCTCGGACCGTTTCTGCTCGGCGCACCCTGGGCGCTTGCCGCGCTTGCCGCGCTGCCGATCATCTGGTGGATCCTGCGGGCAACGCCCCCTGCCCCGCGTCATGCGGAATTGCCGTCCCTGCAATTGCTCGACGGAATCGAGCCACAGGAAGAGACGCCGGCGCGCACGCCCTGGTGGGTCTGGCTGATCCGTACGCTGGCGATTGCCGCCGCGATCCTCGGCCTGTCCCAGCCGGTCTATGCACCGGGCGCGCAGACCGAGACGGTGGAAGGCACCGGCAGCCTGCTGATCGTGGTCGACAATGGCTGGCCGTCTGCGCCGCGCTGGCCGGACCTCGTCAATGCCGCGACCGCAACGCTGGACACGGGCAACCGGGACGCACCGGTCCATCTGCTGCTGACCGCGCCGCAGCAATTCAATCCCGACCCGGCCGAGCGCATCTCCCGCGCCGACATGGGCAAGCGCCTGACCTCGCTGAGGCCGCAGGCCTGGGCTCCGGACCGCGCCGATGCACTGGACCGGCTGGAGGGGTCCGGCTTTAAACCCGACCGCATCTTCTGGGCCAGCGATGGCCTGCAGGGCGAGGACGGACAGGCCTTTGCCCGCGCGCTGTCTGATATCGCGCCGCTGACGGTCTATGCCGCCGCGCCGACTGGCCCGGTGGTGATCTCCGGCATTCGCTCGCAAACGGATTCCGTCACCGTCACCGCCCGCCGCGCGTCCGGCCGGGGCATCGCGACGGGATATGTTTCCGCCATGACGATTGATGGCTCTGCCCTCGCCACGGCACCTCTCGACTTTGCCGATGGGCAGGCCGAAGCGTTGGCCGAGTTCACCATCCCTGCCGCCGCTCTGGCGCGGGTCGCCCGGTTTAGCGTCACCGGCCAGCAGGGCGCAGGCACGGTCTGGCTCTGGGATTCCGCAGACCGGTCGCGCCGGGTCGGGCTGGTCGATGCCGGCAGCACGGCCCAGCCACTGCTGTCGGACATGCATTATATCCGCAAGGCGCTGGAGCCCTTCGCGACGATTTCCGAAGGCAGTATCGAGAATCTGGTAGCCGCGTCCCCCGATGCGATCATCCTGAGCGATGTCGGGCAGATCCTGCCGCAGGACGCCGAATTGTTGCACGCCTGGGTCGAGGAAGGCGGCGCGCTGATCCGGTTTGCGGGCCCGCGCCTTGCCGCGCAGGGAGATGATCTGCTGCCCGTGGCGCTGCGCCGCGCGTCGCGTGCGCTGGGCGGGGCGCTGGCCTGGGACGAGCCTCAAGCGATGGCAGCTTTTCCGGAGACCTCCCCTTTTGCGGGCCTGCCCGTGCCGCCGGATGTCCGCATCAAGCAGCAGGTACTCGCGCGGCCGGGACCGGAGCTTGCGTCGAAGACCTGGGCGCGGCTGGCTGATGGCTCGCCGCTGGTGACCGCCGACATGCGCGGCGATGGCACGCTGGTCCTGTTCCACACGACCGCCGGGCCGGACTGGGCCGACCTTGCCTATTCCGGCACCTTCTCCCAGATGCTGCGCCGCTCCATTGCGGCCGGGCGTGGCGAAGCGGTCGGCGATGCCGAGGGCGCCTACACGCCCTTCCTGACGCTGGACGGCTATGGGCGCCTGTCGACCGCTGGCGCCAATGCCGCGCCGCTCAAAGCCGGGGAGTTTGCGACGATCGACCCGTCCGAGGCGCACCCGCCGGGGCTGTATCGCGGGCCTGCGGGCACACGCGCGCTGAATGCCGGCGCGGGCAAGCGACCCCAACTGATTGCGAACTGGCCCGTCTCGGCGCGCCTGCTGGGCGATGCCGAGGCGCGGTCACTACGTCTTGCGGGGCCGCTGCTGACCCTTGCCGCCGTGCTGCTGGCGCTGGATTTGTTCATTGCCCTGTTCGTGGCCGGACGGTTGCGCCGTTTTGGCAAGGGCGCGGTGATGGCGTGTCTCGTGGCGGGCGGCGCGCTGGTCGCGATGCCGCCGCCGGAGGCCGCCGCCCAGCCCTTCCAGTATGAGCTGCTGCCGGATGGCACCTATCGCCGGATCGACACCAATCCGAAAACGATCCGCCTGCCCTCGAATGGCAATGCGACGCAGAAGGAAATCGACGCCGCGCTGGAAATGCGGCTGGCCTATGTCGAGACGCCCGATGGGGGCCTGAACGCGCGCACGCGCGCCGGCCTGTTCGGCCTCTCCAACATCTTGCGGCTGCGCACGTCGGTTGAGCCGGCCGATCCGCATGGCGTCAATCTGGAAACCGACGCGCTGGAGCTTTACCCGCTGATCTATTTCAATGTGCCGGACTCCATGCCGCCCCTGTCGGAGACGTCGATTGCACATCTGAACACCTATCTCCGCTCCGGCGGCGCGCTCGTGATCGATACGCGCGCCGGGGGCACGATTGGCACACAGACGGATGTGACAAAACTGGAAACCCTGCTTGAGGGCCTCGACGCCCCGCCTCTGCAGACCGTCGGCGAGAACCATGTCCTGACGCGCAGCTTCTATCTGCTGGATGATTTTCCCGGCCGCTATGCGCAGCGCAATCTCTGGATCGAACAGGCAGGCGATGCCAGCGCCCCGCGCGGCGACGGGGTCTCGCGCCTGATCATCGGGGATGCCGACTGGGCCTCGGCCTGGGCGGTGGATGAACAGGGCCGCGACCTCTATTCCGTGGACGGCGGCGCGGACCAGCGCGAGATGGCCCGGCGCTTCGGCGTCAATCTCGTCATGTATGTGCTGACCGGCAACTACAAGGATGACCAGGTGCATATCCCCGCCCTGCTGGAGCGGCTGGGCGGGAATGACGAGCCCGAGGAAAGCCCGGTACGCTTGCCAACCAATATTCCCGATGGAGGGCCGCAATGATTGACGCGACACGCCTCGGGTTTGAACCCTTCCTTGGCTGGCCTGTCCTGTGGGCGGTCGTGGCGCTCGCCGCGCTGGCCTGGCTTGCCTATGCCCTCCTGCGCGGCAAGGCGTGGCTGACGCGGGGGCTGGCGCTGACGCTGCTCGCGGCGGCCCTCTCCAACCCGTCACTGGTGCAGGAAGAGCGCGAGCCCCTGCCCTCGGTCGCGGCAATCATCCTCGACCGGTCCGAAAGCATGGAGTTCGGCGAACGCGAAGCGGCGGCCTCTGCGGCCTTTGCCGCGCTGAATGCCAAGCTGGAAGCCGACCCCTCGCTGGAAGTCCGCATCCTTGAGAGCGATCCGGGGGCGGACGGGACGAATCTCTATGGCGCGCTGGAAGGCCTGATGGCGGATGTGCCGCGCGACCGGATTGCCGGCGCCATCCTGATCACCGATGGGCAGGTGCATGATCTGCCCGAGCCAGACTCGGACGAGCGCCATATCGGCCCGCTGCATGGCCTGATCGTGGGCGACCCGAACCGGGGCGACCGGCGGGTGTCCATTGTGGACGCGCCGGATTTCGGCATTGTCGGCGAGATGGCGGAGCTGGTGGTGCGGGTGGATGATCCCGGCCTGCCCGAAGGGCGCGAAGTCGAGATCGAACTCTCGGTCAATGGCGGCACGCCGCGCCGGATGAATGTCACGCCCGGCGAAAACACAAGCGTGCCGATCGAGATCGAGCGGCGCGGAGAAAATGTCATCGTGGTCGAGACCCCGCCGGGGCGCGAGGAGCTGACGCTCGCCAACAATCGCACGGCCGCGACTCTGTCGGGTGTGCGCGACCGATTGCGCGTGTTGCTGGTCACCGGCAAGCCGAACCAGGCGGGCCGGGTCTGGCGCGACCTGCTCAAATCCGATCCGTCCGTGGACCTTGTCCACTTCACCATTCTGCGCCCGCCCTACAAGCTGGACTATACGCCGACCGAGGAACTCGCCCTGATCGCGTTTCCGACCGAGGAATTGTTCGAGGAGAAGCTGGAAGAATTCGACCTCATCATCTTCGACCAGTATGAGCGCCGGGGCGTCATCACCCAGTCCTACCTCGCCAACATGTCCCGCTATGTGACCGAGGGCGGCGCGCTGTTCATTGCTGCCGGAGAGCCCTTTGCCGGGCCGGGCAGCCTGGCGCGCTCTCCGCTGGCTTCGGTGCTGCCTGCTTCCCCTACGGGAGATATCTATACCGGGGAATATACGCCGGAGCTGACCGAGCCGGGCAAGCGCCACGCCGTGACCATGCCGCTGGCAAGCCGCGAATGGGGCGGCTGGATGCGCTATATTGATGCCGAGGCGCAGGCGGGCGACGTGCTGATGAGCGGGCCGCGCGGCAAGCCGCTGTTGATCGTTGACCGGGTTGGCCAGGGCCGGGTCGGCATGTTGATGACCGACCAGATCTGGCTGTGGGCGCGCGGGCATGATGGCGGCGGGCCGTTTGCCGAACTGATGCGCCGCGTCGTCCACTGGATGATGAAGGAGCCGGAACTGGAGGAGCGCAAGCTGAACCTCGTGGCCGAGGGCGACACCGCGCGCGTGGAGCTGCGCACACTGCTGGATAGCGCGCCGCCGCTGACCGTCGAGACGCCGGAAGGCAGCTTCATCGAGCCGCAATGGCGCCAGGATGGCCCCGGCCGGTTCGTGGCCGAGGCGCCGATTGACCAGCTGGGCCTCTACCGCGCTGAAGCGGGCGGGCTCGAAGCGGTCGCGCTGAACGGGCCGGCCAATCCGAAGGAGTATGCAGACCTTCAGTCCACGACCGACGTGCTGGAGCCGCTGGCCGATGCGACCAGTGGCGGCGTCTTCCGCCTGAATGCGGGCGGCACGAATCTGCCGGAAATCCGCCGCACCGGCCCGCGCGGCAATGCGGCGGGCGGCAACTGGCTCGGCCTGCGCGAGCGCGGCGCCTATGCCGTGCGCTCGTCTTCCAGCCAGCCGCTCTTGCCGGGCGTGATCGCTGCGGCTTTCCTGATCGGCCTCCTCCTCCTCGCCTGGCGCCGCGAGGGGCGTTAGGGGCTTCCGGCGTTCATCCTTCGACTTCGAAGCCTGCACCTGCGACCGGAGACGCGCGCAGCGCCCCGGCAATCCCCCTGATTTTGCGCAAAGTCAGGACGTGTCCGGCCAGTCTGCGACGGCGCGGCTGACAAGGCCCGGCAGGGCGCTGGCCACTGTGCCCAGCTCTGCGCCGAGGCGGAAAGTGCCGGCAATGGGTGGGCAGATTGGGCGCGGCTCTTGCCTTGCCTTCATCTGCGCCAGATGGCGCGCGAGCCGTTTGGCGGCAGGCGCCGGATCTTTCAGCAGGCGTTGCAGCGCGATGATGCGCGCGATCAGCGGCGCGGCGGGAACCGGCCCGGCGACAAGCGTCTGCGCGGCCCCCTTCCCCGCGAAGGCGTCCTGCCAATCCATGAGACCGGCGGTGCGCCGCCCGGTCAGGCAGAGGCGATGGACTGGTCCATAACTGGTCCCAAAAGTGTCCGTAACATCCTCCACCGTGTCGACAAGCGCCGGGCGCGGGGCGGAGGCCGCCGCGCCGGTCTGGCCGGGGCTGGCTTGTGGGAGAGGTGGCAGGTCCAGCGCCGCGGCCATCAGGATAATCAGCCGCCGGACAATCGTCTCGATGGCCTTCAGCCGCCCGCGCACCCTGGCGCGCACACGCCGCGACACAGAGTCCGGCTCCAGATGCAGCCCGGCCTGCGCCCGCACATCCAGCACCGCGCCCTGCGCGGCCTTGAGCCCCTGTTCGATGAATGCCGCCATCCCGTTCATGCAGGAGAGTCTATGGGCGGGGGCTATCAGACGGATTGGAGTTAAGAGCTCTGTTCTTCACAAGTCTAAGCAACCTAGGAATTTGGCATACAACTCAAAGCTATCGACTAGGCTCCCCAATACTCAAGGGTGCCACATCGTCTACAACTCTCAGAAGATGGCTAGCTAACATTAATAACTCTGCCGCTTTTCGCGGGTCGTCTAATCCGACATTACGGTGACTATTTGGGTTTTTAAACGCACCTACAGCACCTCGAAACAAGTGCATTATGGACTGTCGTTCAGCTCGCGGCAAAGTGTGATCTGTGAGCGGACCGCTTTCCTCATGAAAAGCACTCGACATAAGGGCGGTGCCGATATCAGTGTCGGAATACCCTCCTGCGAGCCTAACTGTAACTTCTACCTGCTTGAACGCCTCAAAGACCGCAGTGTCAAACTTACCCCTAGAATATAGAGGCCATGCTTCCGCCCGAATTGTCGGATGCAGCGACTCCGCTTGGAGTCGAGATCCCGAAATGAACTCCCTGAAGTGGCCCTCAGAATCAAGCATTCTCCCCTTGGCAGTCACAAAGTGAAAAGTCGCTGGCTGCTCAAAATCCAAAGCTACCAAACCTAACGTCACTAACCGGTTTAGTGCTTCAGCCATCGCAGACCGAACATCATTCTTCCGAATTGGACTTGTTGGCTGACCATGATGTAGCGGTTCGTCATAGGTGCTCGCAAGTCCCAGCATCAAGTTCGTTGAATGATGCCGGTCCTGTGTAGCTTTCATATAATTTAGTACCGCCCACGCTTTTTCATCCAGAGACAACTCAATAAAGTCATCTGGTGTTGCAGCGATATTCAGAATCGTCTTGCCCATGAATCACCCCTTATAACTCCTTAGAGTTTAATGGGCGCATCGATACGTCGCAAGAAAGTTGAGACTAAAACCCCCGAAACACCGCTGCTTCGTCTACGGACTTTCTTGTTGAGACGACGGCGTTTGCCGGAAAAGTGTCGTCGGGCCAGCCCATGGCGACACAGGTCTGGATGACTTGGTCGTCCGGGATGCCGGCCTCTTCGCGCACGACGGGGCTTTGCATGATGCCTTGGGAATTGATTACGCAGCCGAGCCCGCGCGACCAGGCCGTGTTGACGATGCAATTGACGACGCCGCCGCAATCAAAGGGCGGGATGTCTCCGCCCGCCAGCGCCTTGTCATAGGTGATGACGATGGAGACCGGCGCGTCGAACTGGCGGAAGCCGCGCAGCACCCAGTCCATGCGCTTGTCCTTGTCGCCGCGCTCAATGCCCATCGCCTGGAACAGCTGGACGGCGATCTCGACCTGGCGATCCCGGTGGATTCCCGCATAGGGCGGGCCCATGCGGAATTCGCGGCTGTCGGGCACGCCAGCGACATTGCGCTCGACATTGCCCTTGCGGATCCGGTCCAGCACCTCACCGGCCACGACATAGAAATTCCAGGGCTGGGAATTCATCGAGGTGGGCGCGCGCATGGCGATTTCGAGGATTTCGCGGATCAGCTCCTGCGGCACCGGCTTGTCGAGATATCCGCGAATGCTGCGGCGCGATTTGACGACCTCATCATAATTCATGGCCGTGGCCTCCCTTGTGTTCGTTCTGTTGGGCCGGACGCTAGCGCCCCTGCCCCAGCGTCAGAGAAGCGGGAAGTGTGGCTAGGCCGCGGTGACGAGTCCTGAAAGCTGGCTGGCATCGCCCGCAAGGCTTTTCACCATGACTCGGGCGGGGTCTTGCGGGCCGGGGAAGATGAGCTGGTGCTTCGGGGTGACGGTAAAGCCGATCTCGCCGAAATAGGCCGGCGCGCCGATCAGGATGGCGGCGGGCCAGCCAGCGGCCTTGCCGGCCTCCAGCGCTTCGCCCGTGACCGTCAGGCCAAGGCGGCTGCCCCGGTGTGACGGGCCGACAGCGACGGGGCCATAGAACAGGGCGCGATCCCGGTTCGGGCCGACTTTCAGGGGCCAGACACGGCAGACGGCAATCACCTTGCCATCGAGCACGGCGACGCGGTTCACCTCTGGCAGGGAATGGGAAAATTCGCGCAGGCGCTCGGCCGTCTTGGCAAAATGGCCCGAGCCGAAGGTGCGCGCGAAGAGGTCTTCGATCGCATCGGCATGGAGTTCAGGGGTTTCGGGCACAATCTGGAGCATGGCGAGCGCGTGTAAGGCGCATTGCCACCCGGTTCAAGCAACAGTTTCGTCATGTGCCGATTTGTACGCAGTGGGCCGGCGCCCTGCGCCTGGACCTGCGACAGGAGACGGCATCTCTCTCCTCTCAACTTCCGTCTCCCCGGCGCATGCCGGGGTCTCCTGCGGTGCCTTCTGCGGAGCCAGCCGGGAGAGACTCCGGCATGCGCCGGAGATACGGGGAGGAGGAGCATTCTCTCAAAGTGTCGTCGGGGCAAACGCCGTGCGTTTGCTGTATCCCTCTGCCCTGCGCTTACGCTTGGGCCTGCCTCGGGGCAAACGCAGTGCGTTTGCTGTATCCCTCGTCAGTATTTGACCGAGCACCCGTAGGGTTTGGAACTGGCGACTTCGACCGGTTCGCCAGCGGCCACGCTCTGCATGGCGGCGGAGACATAATTGGTGGCGGTCTCGATGTCGGAAACGCGCGCCGACGGCGTGTCGTCAATCGCGCCCTGATAGGCGATCATGCCGTCGGCCGTGATGAGGAACATGTGCGGCGTGGTCTTGGCCTTGTAGAGGCGGCCAATGTCGCCGCTCTCATCGAGGATGACATGGGCGGGCGTCGCGCCGCGGCCCTCATTCATGTCGAGCACTTCCGCGCCGGTGCGGTGGCCCTGCTTGCCGGGGGCGGACGAGATCACCGACAGCCAGACGACATCGCTTTCCGAAGCATCGGTCTGCAGGCCCTGCATGTTGGCGGGCGGAACGGCATAATGTTTCTGCACGAACGGGCAGCCATCATTGGTCCATTCGAGGATCACCGTCTTGCCGGCAAAATCGGACAGGGAGATGGTCTCGCCCGTCGCGGTCGTGCCGGTGAAGTCCGGCGCGAGGACGGGCTCGCCCGCATCCGGGGCGGCTTGTGCCGTGGAAGCGATCAGGGCGCCAGCCGTCAGTGCAACGGCAGCGGCCATGCCAGCGGCAAGGGAAAAATTGCGTCGGCTCATGAACATGCGCGTCCTCCTTCAGGGTGGGATGGCGCCATCATGCTCATTCTGCCGTGACAAGTCCAATCACAAGCTTTTGTGAGAGCACTTCCGGCAGGATCTGCGGCTCGGTCGCGCCCGCCGGATACCAGAGATACATGGGCACACCTGCGCGCTGGCGGCGCTTCAATTCCTCTGCGATGACCGGGTCCTTGCGCGTGAAGTCGGCGACGAGGAAGGCCACATCATGGGCGGCGAACGCCTCCTGCACGGCGTTCGATTTCAGCGTGGTCACCTTGTTGAGCTGGCAGGTGGCGCACCAGGTGGCGGTGAAGTCCACGAAGACGGGACGGCCTTCGTCGGTCAGGTCGATAACGCGCTCCGGGCTCCAGGCTTCGGTTTCGTATTTCTCCGCATACTGGCTGTTGCCCTCCCCTGCTGCCGTCGACGAGTTTGCCGTCAGGGCGGGATAGACAAGGCCGCCGATCATAGCGAGCGCCGCGAGCACTTTGGTGAGCGTGCCCCTGCCCCGCCTGGCCAGCCAGATGCCGAAGGCGATCAGTGTGCCGCCTGCCACGGTCCACGCCACGGCGGCCGGGCCGGAGACCGCGCCGAGCGTCCAGAGCAGCAGCGCGGCGGTCAGGAACATGGGAAAGGCGAAGAATTGCTTCAGCGTCTCCATCCAGCGGCCAGGCTTGGGCAGCAGGCGCGACAGGCCCGGCACAAAGCTGAGCACGAGATAGGGCAGCGCCAGGCCGAAGCCCATCGCAAGGAAGACAATCAGAACCGACAGGGCCGGACGATCCAGCACCGCGCCCAGCGCCGCGCCGAGGAAGGGCCCGATACAGGGCGCACCGACCACAGCGGCCAAGACGCCGGTGAAGAAGGCGCCCATTGAGCCGCTGCGCGAGGCAAGGCTGCTGCCGGTATTCTGGATCGAACTGCCCAGCTCGAACATGCCGAGCAGCCAGAGGCCGATGACGAACATGATCAGCGTCAGCACGGCAACGGTCGGGCCGTTCTGCAGCTGGAAGCCGAGATTGGCCGTGCCGGTCGCCTGACGGATCGCGATGATGGCGGCGGCCAGCGCGGCAAAGGAGAGAAGGACGCCGCCCGTGTACCAGAGGCCGTGGCTGCGCACTTCGCTTTCATGGCCGGACGCGACCGCATGCACCATGCCCATTGCCTTGATGGAGAGGACCGGCAGGACGCAGGGCATAAGATTGAGGATCAGGCCGCCAATCACAGCCGCGATGGCCAGCGCGATCAGGCTCTTGCCGCCCGCGCCGGTAGCGGCTGCGCGCGCGGCGATGCCGGACGTATGCTCGAAGACGCTGCCCTGCCCTGCGGCGAGCGTGTAGCCGGTGCGGGTGCCGTCTGCGGTCTCGATGACGATGATCCCTTCAAGGGGGCCGTTGAGGCTTTCATCGGCAGGGGTCAGGCTGAGGGTCGCCCCCTCGCGGCCGAAGCTGAGCGGCTGGTCTGCCGGATGGCTGATTTCGTGGCCGAAGGGATAGAAGCGAATGTCAGAGCCGGTATCGAAGCCGCCTTCGGTCTTCAGGCTGAGTTTCCAGGGGCTGCTGCTGGCATCAATGCGGGCCTCGCCCTCAAAGTCGCGCGGTGCCTTGGCGATCCATTTGCCGATCAGGGTCCCGTGGGCGATGTGCGGCTCACTCGGGCCCACCGGCAGGGTCAGGCTCAGTTCGGCCGTTTCGGGAATGCAGATTTCCTCACAGATCAGATAGTCGGCTAGGAAATTCAGCTGGACGCTACCCATCGCATCGGCAGGAATGGTGAGCGGGAATGGCAGGACGAGCTGGTCGTCATAGCCGTAATCCATGATCTCCCCGTCCACCACAGGCAGGAGATGGGGGATTGGCCAGACGAACGGGCCGAGGGCCGCTTCCGTCACGTCGCTGCCGTCCAGCACCCTCACCTCCGGCGGCAGTCCGGCGTCCCCGGCATTGCGCCAATAGACGTGCCAGCCATGGTCGAGCTCCATCTTGATGGCCGCATAGAGGGTTTCGCCGGGCTCAACTCGTTCACGTTCGGCGATCAGTTCCACCATCGCCCGGCCGCCATCCACGGGCTGGGCGTGCGCACCCGGCAACAACGCCATCAGGGCGGCAAGCAGGGGCAGGATGAAACGTCTGATCATAAGAGAACCTTTGCACGGAGGCAGTCGTGATCCGCCATATGCCCGTGATCTTGTGCAGATTGAAGGGCCTCGCTCAATCGTGATGAGCAGGTGACCCCTCTTGTGGCGCCCACAAAAAAAAGCGGCCCCCGAAGGAGCCGCTTTCGGATTTGGATGCCAAATCGGCCTAGTTGACCGGCGCGGCAGCAGTTTCAGCGTTCTGGATGCGCACGGCGCGCTGGATCACGACCTGCCAGTTCAGCAGCGAGATCAGGTGCGCATAGATCGCGCCGAGGGCGCCATTGTCGCGCAGCTCAAGGAATTTTTCGGCCGGCAGGGCATTCAGCTTGTCTTCGGACACGGCCCAATAGTCGGCGATCTTCTGCTGCTGGCCAACCGGGTTGCCCTGATTGTCGCGTGGCTGGAAGGAAACGGTCTTCTGTTCCATCAGGTCCATGTCGCGCAGGATGCGGCCGAATTCGACGGTGGCCTGGCGCTGGCGCTCGAATTCCTTGCAGAATTCGATGGCGTCATTGGTGAATTTGCTCGGCTGGCCATTCTCGAAGAAGGGCACTTCCGGCTGGTTGCTGACCATCGGCGCGGCGCGGTCAACGCACAGGATCAGGCGATCAGAGCCTTCATCGGAAGCGAAGACGAACGGATAGCGGCGCACGAAGGCAGGCACATAATGGTCGTCGGCCACGAAACCCTTGGCATCGACATAGAGGTTCTGGCCCTGACGGATGCCCATCACGGCGACCGGCGTGCGGTCATCACCGACGAAAATCAGCGGATAAAAACTTGCCGCTCTTCCGAATTCGGAAACGGTTACCGGTACAGCATGGGATTCCCGCAGGAACGCGAAAGGTTGTTCGATCTGTTTGACGCCCAGACCAGCATGAGCTTCTGCAGACAGCGGCTGAGGCTGCTTGTAGAACATCACATTGCCGGAAAGGTTCGGCTGTCCGCCAGCTGGCGGGGTTGCAGGTGTTGTGTTCACGTTGGAGACTCCCGAAATTGTTGCCGGATCGTTACCGGAAATAGCTACAGGCCACAACACCCCAAGCGGGGAGAAGTACAGTCAGGAAAAGGTCATAATTCTCTCATGAATCTGCGTGTTTCAGCCCCGATCCGACTTGCCCTGAAGGGCGCCCTGACGGGGCTGGCAATCTTCTCGCTCGCGGCCGCCTGTGCCCCGGCGGTGGACGATGCGGGCACACCCCGCCGGATTGCGCGTCAGGTCGATGAATTGCTGAACTCGATTGCCTCCAATGAACTTGCGGACAATCCGGAACTGGCGACCCGGCTGGGCCTGTCGGAGGACGCCACCGGATATGATTTCAACGCCTATCTCACCGACCGCTCCCAGGCGGCCTATGAGCGGTCCCGCGTGAAGCGGCTCGAAATCCTTGAAGCCCTGCTCGCCGCGCCCCGCCCTGTGGAAGGCGGCCATCAGGCGCGCCATCTCGACACGGTCATCAAGGCCTATGAAACTGCCGAATCCCTGTTCGTGGCCGGGCATGGCCAGACCGGGCTCGGCTATTCCTACCCCTATGTCGCCGACCATATGCGCGGCGCCTATATCGATGTGCCGGACCTGCTGACCGGCGCGCACCCCTTCACCACCGCCCAGGATGCCAAGGATTATGTCGCCCGTCTCGCGCAACTGCCGGGCGCCCTGCAGGATGAACGCCGCCGCCTGCAGGCCGACGCACGGGCCGGGATCGCACCGCCGGTCTTCATCCTGGCGCGTATGCAGGCGCTGGCAGAGACGATCGGGGCCGGCCCGGCGGAAGACCATTTGCTGGTCACCACGTTCAACAACCTCGTCACCGGCGTGGACGGTCTCAATCTGGAAGAAGAAACAGAGCTTGCCCGCCAGGTGGAAGCGCTGGTCCGGGATGAGGTCTTGCCCGCCTATGCCGACTTCGCCGCGGCGCTGGACGCGCTGAAAGCCGATGCGCCGGACGAGCCCGGCGTCTGGCAGCTGCCGGAGGGCGATGCCTATTATGACGCGGCGCTCACCGCCTACACGGATGCGGGCATCACCGCCGAAGCCCTGCATGCGCAGGGGCTTGCCGAGGTGAAGCAGCTGACCGATGAGTTGATGTCTGCGCTGGAAGAACAGGAATTGCTGGAAGGCACGCTGGCCGAACGGCTCGCCGCGCTGACCGCGCAGGAAGGCCAGCTCTACGAGGATACGCCGGAAGGCCGCGAGGCCCTGCTGGCGCGCATGCGGGCGCACATGGTCCGTGCCGAAACGGTCATCGCCGATGTCATGCCCGCCATGCCCCGCACCGGCGTCACGATCCGCGCCGTGCCGGACTTCCTGCAATCCTCCGCGCCGTCAGCCTATTACAGCGCCGCGCCCGCCAACGGCTCCGCCCCGGCGCAGTTCGAGATCAATCTCGGGGACATGAACGACTGGCCGGATTTCACGCTGGCGACCCTGGTCTTCCATGAGACCATACCGGGGCATCACCTCGAAAGCGCGCTGACAGCGGAGACCGCCAATCTGCCGCTGATCCGCCAGATGGTCTGGAATGTCGCCTATGGCGAGGGCTGGGCCGTCTATGGCGAAGTGCTCGCCCACGATCTGGGCCTGTATACGGAGGATCCGGTCGGCCGCATCGGCTTCCTGCAATCCATGCTGTTCCGCGCCGCGCGGCTGGTCGCCGATACGGGCATGCACCGCTATCACTGGACCCGCCAGCAGGCCATCGACTACCTCGTCGAGACGACCGGCCAGTCCCCCGACGCCATGGCGCAGGAAGTGGACCGCTATGCCGTCTGGCCGGGACAGGCGGCTGCCTATTGGGTCGGCGCGCAGAGAATTCTGGATCTGCGCGACCGGTCCCAGCGCGTGCTCGGCCCGGCGTTCGACCTGACCGAATTCCATGATGTGGTGCTGAGCGGCGGGCCGCGCCCGCTCGCCCTGCTCGAACAGGATGTGGAGCGCTGGTACATCTCCAAAGTGGACCTGTCCGACTAGGCCGCTTGCCACAAACTATCCGGGCTTTGCCTTATTGACGCCATGTGCGCCTTACCATTCTGTCATTCCAAGGACGCAATGAGGAGGGACGATCATGCGCATGCGAGGATTAATTCTGGCTGGAGTGGCAGCCGCCGCAATACTGACAGCTTGTGAAACGAGTGAGACGGGTCAGGCGGACGACGCGGAATTGCAGCCGATTACTGTCACGGGAAGCCAGCAGGATGCATCCGCGCCGCCCCCTGCTCCGCCACCGCCCGTCGCCGCAATGGAATCCCGCGCCAAGTATGGGATGATGGCGGGCGCCCCGGCCCCGATCATGGTCGCCCCTGCCCCTGATTTCCGCGACCAGTATGAGGATGTTGATCCGAACCCGGTCAAACTGGTCAGCGAAGAACCGGTCTCGACCTTCTCCATTGATGTCGACACGGCCTCTTATGCCAATGTCCGCCGGTTTCTTGAGGATGGCGTTCTGCCGCCCAAGGATGCGGTGCGCATCGAGGAGTTGATCAATTATTTCGACTATACCTATCCCCAGCCCGCCGAAGGCGAGGCCCCCTTCTCGACCCAGGTAAATGTGATGCCGTCGCCCTTTGCCGAAGGCCGGGAGCTGATGCAGATCGGCATTCAGGGCCGCGACATTGACCGCGACGCCCGCCCGCCGATCAATCTCACCCTGCTGATGGATGTGTCGGGATCCATGTTCTCCGACGACAAGCTGCCGCTGGCCAAGAAAGCCATCAAGCTGATGCTGGAAGAGATGGAGCCGACGGACACGATCGCGATTGTCGTCTATGCGGGCGCCGCCGGGGAAATCCTGGAGCCCACACCCGTCAGCGACAAGCGCAAGATCGTTGCGGCGCTCGAAGCGCTTCAGGCGGGCGGCTCGACGGCAGGCGGCGAAGGCCTGCGTCTTGCCTATTCGCTGGCCGAACAGGGCCTGAAGGAAGATGCCGTCAACCGCGTCATGCTGCTGACCGATGGCGACTTCAATGTCGGGATTTCCGATCCGGAACAGCTGGAGGATTTCGTCTCCCGCAAGCGCGAGACCGGCATCTATCTCTCCGTGCTCGGCTTTGGGCGCGGCAATTACAATGATGCGATGATGCAGAAGATTGCTCAGACCGGGAACGGTACGGCAGCCTATGTCGATACGCTGAGTGAAGCGCGCAAGATTCTGGCGGATGACCTGTCCGGCAACATCTTCCCGATTGCGGATGATGTGAAGATCCAGGTGGAGTTCAACCCGGCGCGCGTCGCCGAGTACCGCCTGATCGGCTACGAGACCCGCCTGCTCGACCGGGAAGACTTCAACAATGACAAGGTCGATGCGGGCGACATTGGCGCCGGCACGAGCGTCACCGCGATCTATGAGATCACGCCAGTCGGCTCAAGTGCAACACAGATTGATCCGCTGCGCTATGGCGACACGGATACGTCGGCCAGCGACCCCTCCGGCGAGTATGCGTTCGTGAAGCTGCGCTACAAGGCCCCCGGCGCGGAGGAGTCCGTGCTGCTGGAGCGGCCGGTAACGCAGGCCGACCGCGTGGCCAGCGTGGCCGCGGCGCCGCAATGGGCCCGCTTTGCCACGGCGGTCGCCGGTTATGGCGAAATGCTGAAAGGCGGCGAAGCCCTCAGCGCCGAATTCGGCTGGGAGGACATCCGGAATCTGGCGAATGGCGCCAAGGGCCCGGATGCATTCGGCTATCGCGCGGAATTCGTGCAGCTGACCCGGCTGGCAGAGACAGCCGAAGCACAGGCTGCCCTGAACAGGCCGGGCCACGAAGAATAGGTCAGGCCGCGATCGGCGCCTCATCGGCCCGGCTGCGATCCGTTACGCAGACCGGGCTGAAGCCGGCCTCGATATCATCCACGATCAGGCGACGTGTCCGCGCGTCGAATTCGGTGGCCAGGAAGACGGCCCGGGCGCCATAGCGCTCGGCGTCGGCCAGCGCCCAGATCGGCTGGACGTCGTTTGGTTTCCCCGACAATTCGATCGTGCGGATGATGCGCCATCCATATGTGTCCGGAGCGGCAAACAATGCCACGCCGGCCGTGCGCGCCCAAGGCGCATCCAGTGGAACGCGTTTGAAATCCCAGGCTTTGCCTGACCGTCCCCGAAATTTTACGTCGATACCCATGTTCATGCTCCGTTCTGATAAACATGTTCCTATAATGTTCCAAAACGTTCCGCAAGATTTTTTTAGTTAACAGCGGGTTAACCGGTTCGGTCGGATGTCACTCAATGATGCGGAAGCGGTTGCGGTCAAAGACCCGCAAGACTTGCGACAGTTCGCGGCCCCGGCGCAGCACCTGACCGGCCTGTCCGTAGACCACATACTGGCCCTGCATATTCTGGAGATGGGGTTGTTTCTCGATGCGCCAGGTGGGGTTTTCGGCGTGTCGTCGGAAAATGGCAAAGATCGCGACGTCCTTGTGCATACCGATGGCATAATCCCTTGCCTTGCCGGCCATGACCAGCCGGCCATAGACGTCGAGAATCGGTTGGAGTTCCGTCTTGTGAAAAGCGATTCGCGGTTCCGGGGGCGTTATCCGGTGCGTTGTTTCAGCCATTTTTCCCTTTCTGGTTTCTCCTGATACGCGAAAAGGGAGTTGGTAAGCTCGCCTAACCGCAATTTAATGCAAAACCGGGGTAATTGGGGCAGTTTTGCC
>DHZF01000150.1 GCA_002414505.1 Hyphomonas sp. UBA5111
GCCGTCCTGTTCCCGTTCGACCGTATCCTCGACATGATGCGGACGGTGACCAATGTGACGGGCGACCTCACCGTCGCGACGGCGGTGGCGAAATGGGAAGGCGAGCTGGACGAAGAGGTCTTCCGCGCCCGCGACCCGGTCTAGGCCCATGGCGCAAACCTGGATTGCCTTGTTGCGCGGAGTAAATGTCGGGGGCACGGGCAAGCTGCCCATGGCCGATTTCCGCGCCGCGCTCTCGGCAGCCGGGTTCGGGAATGTGCGCAGCTACATCCAGTCCGGCAACATCATCCTTGAATCCGAACGCGACCGCGAGACGGTCGAAAGTCGGATCAAGGACATCCTGCAAGACGAGTTCAGCCTCGACCGGCCCGTCCTGCTCCGCTCTGTCGATCAATTGCGCACGGCCCTCGCGGACAATCCCTTCCCCCAGGCGGAGGCCAACCCCAAGACCCTGCACATCATGTTCCTGACCGGTAAGGTCTCACTGGACGAAGCGGGATTGCGCGCGCTCTGCGACAAGGGCGAGGAATTTTCGCTCCTCGGCGATGTCTTCTACCTGTACACCCCCAATGGCTATGGCCGCTCCAAGCCTGCCGAAAGGCTCGACCGGTTCCTCAAGGCCGAGGCGGTCACGGCCCGGAACCTCAATTCCTTTCAGAAAATTCTCGCTCTCAGCGCCAACTGACATTCCCCCAACGCCAGTCATGTTCGGTTCAACAATCGATTGTTACGCATAACCCAAGTTAATCTGAATGGAGTTGGGAAATGGCTGGTATCAATCTTTTTGACATGCTGACACAGGCAAACAATGGCGCTGCGGTACAGCAGGTAGGCCAACAGGCCGGCCTGCAGCCGGACATGGCGCAAGCGGCGATCAAGGCCCTGTTGCCCGCCATTGCGGGCGGCCTGCAGCGCAATGTTCAGCAACCCGGCGGGCTTCAATCCCTGCTTGGTGCCCTGCAAAACGGCCAGCACGCGCAATATCTCGACCAGCCGGACTCGCTGGCCCAGCCGAACGCCATCGCCGACGGCAATGCCATTCTCGGCCATCTGCTCGGCTCCAAGGACACAAGCCGCGCCGTCGCTGCGCAGGCTGCGAAGAAAACCGGCCTCAGCGAGCAGGTCATGAAATCCATGCTGCCCATGGTCGCCTCCATGGCGATGGCGTCGCTGTCGAAGCAGACCCAGCAGCCTGACATGGCCTCAGCCCTGTCCGGCATGATGAGCGGCAAGCAGCCACAAGCGGCGCAAGCGGGTATTGGCGGTCTTCTGGGCGGCCTGCTCGGCGGCAAGAAGCAATCCTCCGGCGGCGCGGGCGCAATGGGCATGCTCGGCGGTCTTCTGGACGCTGACGGCGACGGCAATCCGATGGACGACATCTTCCAGATTGTGATGACGCGCCGCTAGGGCTCGGAACCGGACGCTGCCTGAGGTATTGAAACCTCATGCATTTTTCCCGGACCCAATGGCTGTGCGCCGCTCTCAGCCTGTTCGTCTTTGCCGGTCTCGCTCTGGGCGAGGCCGGCATCTGGCCTCTGGAGGCGTTTGACCGCGCCATTACCGATGCCGTCCCGGCCCTGCGCACGGAAACCCTCAACCTGCTGATGCTGGTCGTCACGGCGCTGGGCGATTCCCGCTTCCTCATTTTTGTCGCCTTGGTGACCGTGCTCGCCCTGCTCGCCGCAAGGGCCTGGCGCGAGGCGCTTCTGTTCGGCGCCGCCTTCGCCCTGATGCCGGCCATTGTGAAGCTGCTGAAGATGACCATCGCCCGCCCCCGGCCCACGGTGGATCTCTATGGCGGCGTCGAATCTTTCAGCTTCCCAAGCGGTCATGCCACCAATTCCGCCCTCATCTACGGGGCGCTGGCCCTGCTTGCGCTGGCGGTCTTCCGCAAGCTGCCCGGCCGCCTGCTCGCCGCAGCCTTCGCCCTGCTCGCCGTCATGATCGCCGTCTCGCGCATCTATCTCGGCGCGCACTGGCCGAGCGACACGCTTGCCGGGCTCGGTCTCGCCAGCCTGATGCTGACCCTCATGTCGGTCGTCCAGGACGAATTGCGCCTGCCGGACGCGGCAAAATTCGTCCCCTTCGTCCTGATCCTGCTCACCGCGGCCTTCCCGCTCTACCTGCTCATCGCCCTGCCGGAAGCGCGCGAACTCTACACAGCGCTCCACGCCGAATAGGTCTCGCCCCCACACCGCAATCAGGCTAAGCGGGCGGGCATGCTGACCCGCGGAAAAGTCTTTTCCCTCGCCGTGCCGATCATCCTGGCGCAGGCCGCGACCGCCACGACAGGTGTCGTCGACACCGCCATCATGGGCCGGTTCGGGGACAAGGCAGACCTCGCCGCCGTGGCCATCGCGGCCGTCGCCTACAGTTTCATCTATTGGGGCTTCGGCTTCCTGCGCATGTCGACCACGGGCCTGACGGCGCAGGCCAATGGTCAGGGCGACACAGCCGAATCCCGCGCCATCCTGCTGCGCGCGCTGATGCTCGGCGGCGCCATCGGCGTGTCCCTGTTCCTGCTCTCTCCGCTCTTGAAGATCGGCACCTTTGCGGCCTTTGAGGGCACACAGACGGTCGAATCCCTGGCCAAGGGCTATTTCAATGCCCGCATCTGGGGCGCCCCCGCTTACCTGATGGGCCTCGCCGTCACCGGCTGGATGCTTGGTACGGGCAAGACCGGCCAGATGCTCGCTTTCCAGATCGTCATGAACGGCACCAATGCCGGGCTCGATGCGTGGTTCGTCGCGGGCCTCGACTGGGGCCCGACCGGCATCGGCGCGGGCACCGCGATTGCCGAATGGGTCGCCCTCGGCTTTGGCCTCATCCTCGTCGCGCCCGCCTTACGGGGTCATGCCCGCCTGCTCGACCGCGACAAGCTCACCGCACTGTTCGCCGCCAATCGCGACATCATGCTCCGCACGCTGGCCTTGGTCTTCTGCTTTGCCTGGTTCGTCCGCTCCGGCACGCTGATCTCGACCGCCGTGACCGCCGGCAATGAAGTCCTGCTCCAGTTCATCACCGTCGCCGCCTTCGTCCTCGACGGCTTTGCCTTCGTCGCGGAGAAGGAGGCGGGCGAGGCCTATGGCGCCCGCGACAGCAAACGTCTTGCCCGCGCGATGCGTCTGACAACCGAATTCGCCCTCGTCTCCGGCGCCGCGATCTCGCTGCTCTATTTGTTCGGCGGAGGCTGGGTGATCGAGACCTTTATCCGCGATCCCGAAGCGCGCGCAGCAACGCTGGCTTACCTTCCCTATTGCGCGGCTGTCCCCCTGCTCGGCATCGCAGCATGGCAGCTGGACGGGCTCTTCCTCGGCACGACACAGGGCCGCGCGCTGCGCAATGCCGGCATCATCTCTGCCGGGCTCTATCTCGGGGCAGACCTGCTGCTCCGCCCGGCCTGGGGCAATACCGGCGTGTGGGTCGCCTTCCTGATGATGTATGTTTTCCGCGCCGCCGCGCTCGGCGCCTATGTGCCGGGCCTGTTCAGAGATCTTTCCCGACGGCTTCAGCCAGTGTCGTGAACCCGTCTGCCTGCACAAGGCGGACAAGTTCGCGGTTGATCCGCTCAGCGAGGCCCGGCCCCTCATAGATCATCGCGGAATAGAGTTGCACGGCATGGGCCCCTGCCCGGATCTTGCGATAGGCATCGGCCCCGCTGGCAATGCCGCCCGCGCCGATCAGGTCGAACTCGCCCTTCAGCTCCCGCGCGAACGCCGCCAGCACATCCGTTGATGCGTCCATCAGCGGGGCGCCCGACAGGCCGCCTGCCTCATCCTTTTGTGCACTTTTCAAACTGTCCGGTCGCGCCAGGGTCGTGTTCGACACGATCAGGCCTGACAGCCATGCGCCCGGCCCGCGCATGACACCGCAAATGTCCGCAATCGCTTCCGGATCGAGATCGGGCGCCACTTTCAGGAAGACCGGCTTGCCCACCCGCTCGGTTGCTCCACAAGCGGTCAACAGCGCTTCCAGAGAGGCCTTGTCCTGCAGGCCGCGCAGGCCCGGCGTATTCGGCGAGGAAATATTCACCGTGATATAGTCCGCATGGGGCGCAACGGATTCGATGCCGAGCACATAGTCCGCCACCCGGTCATCACTGTCCTTGTTCGCGCCGACATTTGCGCCCAACGGGACGGCGCCGGAATAGGCCTTGAGGTTGGCAACGAAAGTGTCGAGACCCTCATTGTTGAAGCCCATCCGGTTGATGACCGCCTTGTCATCGCTGAGGCGGAACAGGCGCGGTTTCGGATTTCCGGCCTGCGGCTTCGGCGTGACCGTGCCGCACTCGACAAAACCGAACCCATATTTCGACATGGCGGTCGGCACGTCGCAATTCTTGTCGAACCCGGCGGCCAGACCCACCGGCCCGGACAGGGCGAGTCCCGATTTCGGCAGCTTCACTGCGAGGGTCGGATGCGTGGCCGGAGGATTGATCGGCACACCCAGCCTGGCCTTCAGCAGACGGATCGTCGCCGTGTGCGCCGCCTCCGGGGGCAACAGTTTCACAGCGGCAACGCCGAGATCAGTCAGGCTCATCATTCAGATCCTCTGGCATGACCGGGGCCCCATCCTCACCGCGCGCGAGCCGCCAGACGGCATCGGCCTTGGCGATCTGCAGGCGGCCATAGAGGTGGGGGAACAATTGCCCGCCCCGGCTCGTTTCCCATTTGAGTGGCGGCAACCGGTCCACCGGGAAGCGGACAAGCCGCACATCCTTCAGGCCGGAAAAATACTTTGCCGCCGTCTCGCCGACCTGCTCGGCCGTAGAGAAGTGCACATAGCCATCCTCCCGGTCGATGGGCACATCGGTCACGCCGGAGGCCTCGGCCGCGCGCCACTGGTCATCGGTCAGCAATTTGTAGACATGCGCGTCTTCCATACTCGCCATTCAGCAGGCTTTGACGCGCGGCGCAATATTGGGCCACTGTTGGAAAGGACCAAAGGGACAGATTATGCCATCACGGATTACGCGCGAAGAAGCCGAATTGCTCCATTTGCCCAATGGGCGCACCGTCGCTGACGAAATCGCCGGCTTCGACCGGTTCTCGGATCTGATGGATACGCGCTTCAAGATTGCGGGCGTGCCGTTTGGTCTCGACTCCCTGCTCGGCCTCCTGCCCGTGGCAGGCGATGCGATTACGGGCGCGGCGGGCCTCTATGCGCTCGGCACGGCAGCGCGGCTCAAACTGCCCATCACGGCGCACATTCAGATCATCTGGAATCTTGTGGTCGATGTGGTCATCGGCTCCATCCCGCTGGCGGGCGATGTGTTCGACTTCTTCTTCCGGTCCCACCGCAAGAATTTCCGCGTCGTCGAGAAACACCTGATCAAGCGCGCCAAGCGTCATCACAAGGATCTGGCCAAAGCCTAGATGCTTGATTTGGAGCCTTCGGTCGCTCGCGAGATAAGCCATTCGCCCTTGCCGGACTCGCACGCAGCGAACCGGCCGCGCTCCTTGCCCGGAATGACATAGCTGAGATCCCGGCAGGTCAGCGTCACGCTGCGATCGACCTGCGCCGTCACGGACCGCTGCACCGCGCGATATTCGCTGACCGAATAGCTGACCGTTTTCAGCACCGGACGGCTCGCTTCGCGCGTCGTGGTCTGCTCGATGGTGATCTCCATCCGCCCGCCCTCTGGCAGGGCAATCTCCGAGACCGTGCCATCCTGCGCGGAATTCACAATCGTCAGGAACTCGGCCTGCAGCGTCTCAAGCGCCGCCTCGGATACCGGCGCATCCGCGGTGCGCTGCACGCGCTCGGCCATGAAGGCTTCGACCTTTTGCGACGCCTGTTGCACCGGCACCGGGCGGTCAAAGGCCCGCACATGGGCCGCGTTCGGCTTCAGGGCCGGCGGCACGGCGCGCTCGACCGGGGTCTGCGCGACCAGCACCAGGGGCTTGGACGGTTTCAGCGACGCCGTGGTCGGCATCGGGCCTGAATAGGCGGCCCAGGTCGCAGCCGGCTTCGCCTTCGGCGTCCGCACCAGCGGCTTGACCTGCGGCGTCGGCGCGACCGGCAGGCTGACCGCATTGGCCATCGAAACATACTGCACTGGCGCGCGCAGCGCCTGCACTTCCGCAGCGGCCACCCGGCGTGCCTCGGCAAGACGGTCGGCTTCCAGATTGGCAAGGCGCATGGCCTCGGCCTCGGCATGGGCGATACGGCGCGCTTCCAGTTCAGCGAGACGGGTCGCCTCGGCGCGCACGGCGGCGGCCTGCTCTGCGTCCAGTTCAGCCTGACGGATCGCTTCCATCCGGGCGACGCGGGCCGCTTCCTCTTCGGCAAGGCGGCGCTTTTCGGCGGTCGCATCGGCAAGGCGGGTCGCTTCGGCGAGGCGCGCAAGGCGCTGCTCTTCGGCGAGTTGCTGGGCTTCGGCTTCTGCGATGGCAGCGGCGGCGCGGCGCTCAGCCTCAGCGGAGGCAGCCAGTTCGGCGGCGCGCTGGGCCTCAACCTGCGCCTCGTTGCGCGCGGCAATGTCAAACGCGATAGCCTTGTAATCGAACCAGGGCTGGGCCGCCCCATCCACCGGCGCAGAGGCGCCCGCCATGGCAAGGGCCGAGGCCTGGCTGGACGTGATGCGCTGGCTGGTCGCCGCTTTCAGGGCTGCGCGCGTTTCCGCCGCCGCATCCTCGTCGCCATCGGCCGTGTCATTGCCAGTCAGCGCATTGTCGGCCGCCATGAAAGAGAGGCCCGCAAAGCCGAGCACGGCAAGGCCGGCAAAGGCGAGCTGGGACAGTTTCGACAGCCGCTCACCCATTTTGGAGTCATCATCGCCATCCCCGCCGCCGAGGCTGAGGCCATTTGACAGGGTGATCGCCGGCAGGGCGCCGCCCATCGACGACATCGCCCTCATCAGCATCGGCGCGCGACGTGGCTGCGGCTCGGTCATCGCATTGACGGGCCGCTTCGGCCTGGCCGCCCGCATTGGCGCAGAACGGGTACGGCCAGCCTCCAGCGTCGGATACTGAATGCCGGAGGTGATCGCCAGCGTGGACTGGGGCCGCACGGCGCGCCGCGCTTCCAGCCGCTCGCGGAAGGAGGCGTCGGGCGCAGGCCGCACCGGCGCGTCCACACGCTCATGGACACTGTCCAGAACGGCGCGGCGGAGGGAGTCGGGAAGAAGGGAAACGGGCTCATGCCCATCTGTCATGTGCGTCTCAAGCATGACCCTATCTAACCTCCCTCTGCCTACCTTAACCTTAACGGCCCGACTATATCGCGTTAACCGAGATCAAACTATCCCTCCCGGCAAAGAGTCTTGTGAGAGTTGCGTGACCGCCCGGATCGTGTGCAGCGCTTGTAATCGCGGGCTTTCCCACCTATTGCATCCCCGCAATCAGCAGGCCCCATAGAAGGTACAAATTCATGTCCGTTTCCGCTCCGAAAAAAGTCGTGCTCGCCTATTCCGGCGGACTGGACACGTCGATCATCCTGAAATGGCTGCA
>DHZF01000059.1:0-2265 GCA_002414505.1 Hyphomonas sp. UBA5111
TCCGCCGATGTGCAGCGCGAACAGGTCACGGGCCTGCCTATCTTGTCAATTCGTCCTGACAGGGATGCGCTTGCAAGATACGGATTGAACGTCGGTGACATCCAGGCGGTTGCGGCAACGGCGCTGGGTGGCCAAGTCGCCGGACGTTTTTTCGAAGGCGACCGCCGCTTCGATATCGTCGTCAGGTTCCCCGAATATTTGCGTACGGATGTCGTGGCGATCCAGCGTCTGCCTGTCCCTCTGCCGGAAGGCAGACGGTCCGACGATGGCGTCATGTTCGTGCCTCTATCTGAGGTAGCGAGCGTTGAAATCGCACCGGGACCCAATCAGGTCAGCCGCGAGAACGGCAAGCGCAAGCTTGTGGTTACCTCAAATGTGAGAGGTAGGGATCTTGGCTCATTTATCACCGATCTCCAGGATCGCGTATCGGACGGCGCTGACCTCCCAGCCGGATACTGGATCGAATATGGGGGAACGTATGAGCAGCTTGTGTCCGCCAGTCAGCGCCTGTCGGTTGTGGTGCCCATCGCGTTGTTGATGATTTTCGGTCTGTTGCTGATGCTGTTCGGCACCATGCGGGATGCCGCGATCGTCTTCTCGGGAGTGCCTCTTGCGCTGACAGGTGGCGTGGCAGCGCTCGCCTTGCGCGACATGCCGTTCTCGATATCCGCGGGCGTTGGTTTTATCGCCCTCTCCGGTGTCGCCGTGCTCAATGGTGTGGTGATGCTCAGTTTCATTCGCCAGCGCCGCGAACGGGGAGAGGCCTTGGACGATGCGATCTATGAAGGGGCTCTGCAAAGGTTGAGGCCGGTGCTCATGACCGCTCTCGTCGCGAGTCTCGGCTTTATTCCAATGGCGTTCAATGTCGGGCTTGGCAGCGAGGTGCAAAGACCGCTTGCGACCGTCGTGATCGGCGGAATTTTCTCCTCGACACTTCTCACCTTGCTCGTTCTGCCAGCGCTTTACCGGATCGTGCATGCGGGGGAAAAAAGCTTGCAACGTGAACCGTTCCCGACGGACGAGCCGGTGCCGGCGGAATAGGAGGGGCTCTTCAGGCACAGTTCCATGCTGGGTATTCTCGCTGATCGTACCTATCGGCATCTTTTCCTTGCGCAGCTGGTTGCTCTCGTTGGCACCGGGCTGCTCACGGTCGCGCTCGGCTTGCTCGCTTTCGAGCTTGCAGGAAAGGATGTCGGGCAGGTGCTCGGCATCGCGCTTGCGATCAAGATGGTCGCTTATATCATGATCGCTCCAGTCGTGGGGGCCTTCTCGCCCCTGCTTCCCCGTAGGACATTTCTCGTGGCACTGGATGTCGTACGGGCTGGCGTCGCGCTGTTCCTGCGTTCGTCACAGAGATCTGGCAGATTTATGGATTGATCTTCGTCCTGCAATCGGCCTCAGCTGCCTTCACGCCGACTTTCCAAGCCTCGATCCCGGATGTCCTGCTTCTTATAGAGATCTGTTCGCGGAGTAGGTTGCGCTTCGCCCATTTCCAGATCGTCCTCACCGGGTCAATTCCCGAAATCATCGAACGCTATGCGACTATCCGGCACGTTCAGGGATTTTAGCAAAGACAGGACCGCCTCCAGCATTGGTGGAGGACCGCATATATAAAAACTGCACGTGTCGAGATCCGGATGTGAGATGATATATTGATCACGAACCAATTCATGGATCAAGCCGCGCGGACCAGTCCAGTTGTCCGTTTCCGCTGCATCTGACAGGGCCACATGCCAGGAGAAATTTGGATATGCTGCCACAAGCTCGTCCAAATCTTCCTGATAGGCTATGTGTTCTTGTGTCCTGGCCCCATACCAGAACGATATCCGCGAAGATGTGCGCTTTACCTTGAGCTGATCGAGGATCATGGATCGGATCGGCGCGATCCCCGCGCCGCCGCCGATGAAGATGATTTCATCGGCATCCTCATCGATATGAAAATCCCCAAACGGCCCGCGCAGATGCACTGTGTCACCGCTCTTCCGCGTCAGCAGGAATGCAGATCCGACACCCACCGGGACGTCCGTCATACCGATTTTGGGGAGCGCAAGGCGAATGTTCAATACGATCTTGCTTCCAAACTCGCCTGGGGCGCTTGCGAGGGAATAAGTCCGGAAGACGGGGGCATCAGTGCCGAACGTTTTTGCGGTGCCCGACCTTTCCCACTGCGCCTTCACCTGATCAGGCAAATCCAGCTCATCGAGACTGGATGTAAAGGGCGGAATTTCGACTTGAACATAGCTACCGGCCCGGAAGTCGAGCGGC
>DHZF01000059.1:2358-2783 GCA_002414505.1 Hyphomonas sp. UBA5111
AGCAGGCCATGCGGTAGCGTCACCGAAAGAGGGGAGGTGATCTGGTGCTGGCATGCCAGCCGGTATCCTGCCGCCAGTTCGCTGTTCGGTATTTGCCGGCGGTCAGCCGGGAGGATCGGGAGATCCGGGCCAATCCGGACCCGGCAGAGGCCGCATGTGCCACCGCCGCCGCAAGTGGAAGGAAGCGGGTAACCTTCTTTGCCCATCGCCGTGAAGAGTGACTGCATGGGCCGGGCGTCGACGGTCCGGATCGCGCCGCCTTCACTGTCGGAGAGGGCCAGGGCGAAGGTGTGCTTCCGGCTACGCCATCTGCCGATGACGTTGAAGTCGTTCCGTCTGAAACTGTCCCACCACAGAGCAATCCCGCTAAAGCCGAGCCAGAGCACGATGAGCGCGGACAGGATGATGAGCGGGTGATTGAAGCT
>DHZF01000059.1:2832-4845 GCA_002414505.1 Hyphomonas sp. UBA5111
ATGTGGACCATCCAGAAGACGTCGAACGTTCTCCAATAATTGTTCCGCCTCTCGAGGATCTCGCCATTTGAGGCCGAAATATAAAGGCTCGTCTGCTCGGGGTCAGAGAAATCAATCCGCCAGGCGGGTGGGGCATGGTCGCGAATTTCCAGGGTGGGCTCAGTGAGAAGACGGGTCTGACTGATTTCGCCCGGGCCGGAATAATCCTTGAGGGCGATGTCGCCAGCGAGCGCTTCGCTCACATTGATTGTGTCACCGCTCACCGCTTCGCTAAGTGTTGAACCGTCAGGCGTGACCGTTTCGAAGACCGCGCGCCCATTGAGGTTTTTGAGGCGTATCTCGCGGACATCGCCGCGGCCCAAGGCATCAGGTTGGCCGATCTCGGCGCCGGCAAGCTCGCTGAGCGGGGCAGGGGCTGCGGGTTCGGCCGTGCGATGGTGGCCAACAACCTTGCTGTGAGGAAGAATGGCCATGCCGAGGCCGCTCAGCATCCAGAGAGCAAGCTGAATGCCCAGGATCAACGCGATCCATTTATGGCCCTGTCGAATGATCGCCATCATGATAGGGACCTCCGGCGGCGCCTGAAGCTGAAAAAGAGCAGCCACATTCCAAGGACCGAGAGCACAAGGCCAAGGCCGGCGGAAATCCGTAGAAGGGTATTGTTCACGTCTGCGCGTTCTTCATAATCCATGATATGCAGCATCCAGGCGAAATCGAAGATACGCCAGTATGTGTGGCGTCTGGTAATCAGCGACCCGTCATCCGGTGAGACATACAAGGCGGTTGACCCGGCATCGTCGAAATCCACGCGCCATAAAGGAAGTGGCCGAGACTGGATTTCTGTCGGCGCCTCTTCCTCGTCCACCAATAGCCTGGCCGCGGCTACGTCGGCCGTCCGGGTATAGTGATATCGCGCGACAGCGATTGCATCGTGCTGCGTGAGCGGAGAAATTTGGCGACCGGTTTCCGCATCCACAAGATGTGATCCGGCGGGAGATCGCACCCGGAAGGCGGGTTGCCCAATCCAGCTCGTGAGGACAATCTCGCTGGCGTCCGGATAGTCATCGACCACGTCTTGGAACGTGACGCTTGGCTCATACTCTGCGCCAAGCGTCCCGGCCATGTTCTGAACGAGATGGTCACCATGAATGAAATCGAGATTTATCACCACCATGTAAACGCCTGTCGCGAGCCACAGCATGACCTGTGCCCCGACGATCAGAGACATCCATTTGTGCCACTGGCGTACCCGGAATGCGATCTTCCTGCCCATAATTCACCGTCTTGATCGAGTTGTGATTGTCGAGGCGCGCGACGTGGAACTCAACGCGCAAGAATTCCGGGCAGGTTCAACTGTTTCTCCCGGGCGCAATCGAGCGCCACGTCATAGCCGGCATCTGCATGTCGCATGACCCCGGATGCCGGGTCGTTCCAGAGAACCCGGCCGATGCGGCGCGCCGCCTCCTCAGTGCCGTCTGCAACGATCACCATGCCGGCATGCTGTGAGTAGCCCATGCCAACGCCGCCACCATGATGCAGGCTGACCCAGGTTGCGCCGGATGCCGTGTTTAGAAGGGCGTTGAGAAGCGGCCAGTCAGAGACAGCGCTCGATCCGTCCTGCATCGCTTCGGTTTCCCGATTGGGACTGGCCACTGACCCGCTGTCGAGATGATCGCGGCCGATTACCACCGGGGCCTTCAACTCGCCATTGGCGACCATTTCATTGAAGGCGAGACCAAGGCGGTCACGGTCGCCGAGGCCGACCCAGCAGATGCGGGCGGGCAGACCCTGAAACGCGATGCGTTCGCGGGCCATGTCCAACCATCTATGCAAGTTGCGGTCGTCAGGGAGCAGTTCCTTGACCTTCTGGTCTGTCTTGTAGATGTCCTCCGGGTCGCCTGACAGGGCCACCCAGCGGAACGGACCGACCCCCCTGCAAAAGAGCGGCCGGATATAGGCCGGGACGAACCCAGGAAAATCGAACGCGTTTTCGAGGCCTTCATCGAAGGCGAC
>DHZF01000130.1:0-302 GCA_002414505.1 Hyphomonas sp. UBA5111
CCGGGTGGTCCAGATGGGGACGGCACACTGTTTGGATACGCACAACTCACCTTTACCTTCTGAGGAGCCATTATGGGCAATTTTGAACGCTATCTCTCCGTCTGGGTGGCTTTGGCCATTGCGGCAGGCATTGGTCTGGGCCAGGTCGTGCCGGGCGTGTTCGGCGTCCTTTCCTCAATGGAATATGCCAATGTCAATTTTCCGGTAGCGCTGCTGATCTGGGCCATGGTCTGGCCGATGATGATTGGCGTGGACTTTGCCACGCTGAAGGATGTGGGCGACAAGCCGAAAGGCCTGATCAT
>DHZF01000130.1:400-18043 GCA_002414505.1 Hyphomonas sp. UBA5111
GACAAGCCGAAAGGCCTGATCATCACCCTGGTCGTGAACTGGCTGATCAAGCCTTTCACCATGGCGGCGCTGGGCGTCCTGTTCTTCCGCTATGTGTTTGCTGATCTCATCCCGACCTCGGATGCGGATGGATACATTGCGGGTCTTATCCTGCTCGGCGCGGCGCCGTGCACGGCCATGGTCTTCGTCTGGTCGCAGCTGACGCGCGGGGACCCGAACTATACGCTGGTCCAGGTCAGCGTGAATGATGCGGTCATGGTGTTCGCCTTTGCGCCCATCGTGGCGGTGCTTCTGGGCGTCACGGATATCAGCGTGCCGTGGGAAACCCTGCTTCTGTCGGTCGCGCTCTATGTCGTTATTCCGCTCGTCGCCGGTGTGATCGCCCGCAGCCTGTTGCTTCGGCATGGCGGCGAAGTGGCGCTGGAACGCTTCCTTGTGCGCGTGAAACCCTTCTCCGTCATCGGCCTGCTGGCGACGGTCGTCCTGCTATTTGGCTTTCAGGGCAGGGTGATCCTCGCCGATCCCCTTGTGATCGGGCTTATTGCCGTGCCGATCCTGATCCAGTCCTATGGCATTTTTGCGCTGGCCTATGGCGCCGCCTGGGTATGGAAAGTGCCCCACCGGATTGCCGCGCCGTGTGCGATGATCGGCACGTCGAACTTCTTCGAACTGGCGGTTGCGGTTGCGATCAGCCTGTTCGGCCTGAATTCCGGCGCGGCGCTCGCGACCGTGGTGGGCGTGCTGGTCGAGGTGCCGGTCATGCTCTCGCTCGTCGCCTTTGCCAACCGTACACGGCGCGCATTTCCGGAGAGCTGAGAGGGCGGCATGCATGCAACCTATTCCCGGAAACCGGGTTGATCCTCTTTGAGGAGGCATAATTATGACCCGCAAGACACTCGACCATCTCGCCTATCCCCGCACGACCGCGAAAGAAGCTGAGGAGATCCAACAGTCTGCCGACCGGCGCCGCGCGCAGATGGTGCCCGGCAAGGGGCCAGTCGAGCCCCCGAAGGAAGACCCGGTGAGCCATTTCAAGGGGGATGACGAGCCGGTGGTGCTGGGCGCCCGGACGGACCGGCTACCGGAAATGACCGAAGATCCGACGGAAGATGATGAAGCGGAGGAAAGCTGACCTCCGAGGTCAGCGACGGAGCGCGGTTTCCAGATCCGCCAGTGACCGATCGCGGCTCAGGCGCGAGGCCGCGTTCCGGTTAAGCCTGTCGAGGAAGGTTTCCGTCCACCAATAGACATTCCGCTTCAATATCTCGGTCCACATCGCCTGATGGCGCTCGATACGCTCTTCCAGGGATATGCTGACCGCCGTGCGAATGGCTTCGGCGATGGAGGTCGGGTCATATGGATTGATAATGAGCGCGCCGCATTTCAGCTGTTCGGCCGCGCCGGCTGATTCTGAAAGTATCAATACGCCGGGGTCTTCAGGGTCCTGGGCGGCAACATATTCCTTTGCCACAAGGTTCATCCCGTCGATCAGGGGCGTCACCAACCCGATGGCCGCCTGACGATAGAGACCGGCGAGATAGTCGCGGGGAACGGCCCGGTGAATGTACTGGATGGGGATGTAGCCGAGTTCGGCAAATTCGCCATTCACTTCGCCCGTGATCTGTTCGAGTTCGTGCCGGATTTCCTGATATGCCTCGACATCTTCCCGCGTAGGCGAGGCGATCTGGAGCAGGGTCAGCCGGTCGCTGTCATCAGCCTGGTCTTCGAGGAAGCGCTGGAAGCCCCGGAATTTATGGGGAAGCCCTTTTGAATAATCGAGCCGGTCTACCCCGATCAGTAGCTTCTGGCGCGGATCGATCTGGGGAGAGGTGACCTCCTGAGACTCCGCCGTCTGCCGGAATTTCTCCACATCGATACCGATCGGGAAGCTTGCGGCCCAGATATCCTGACCTTGGCTGCGGATACGGCCATCCGACAGGACCTGACCGCCAAATATGGTCCGGCAGACTTCCAGCATGGCCGAGACGTCCCGCTGGGTCTGCAGTCCGACCAGATCATAAGCCGCAAGCCAGTCGAGCAGCATTTCCTTGTGGGAGAGGGCGTGGAGATTGCTGGAAGACGGGAAGGGCGTGTGCAGGAAGAAGCCGATCGGATTGGTCACGCCGAGTTTGCGCAATTCGGCGGCCAGAGGAATGAAATGGTAGTCGTGGATCCAGATGACATCGTCATCTTCCAGCAAATCGACGGAGGCTTCGGCCATCTTCCGGTTGACGCTGGTATAGGCAGCGAGCTGTCCATCGGCCACGTCCAGCAGGTCCGCGCGGCCGTGGAAGAGCGGCCACAGGACGGAATTGGCATAGCCCAGATAGTAATTATTGTACTCTTCGGCGGGGAGGTGAAGCGCGTACCGGTCGAAGCTGGCGCCTTCATAGGATTTCAGCGTTTGGCCTGTCGTCTCGTCTTCGTCCAGCTTCGCCCCGATCCAGACCCCACCGCGCCGATCCATTGCTTTACCGAGGGCGACGACGAGACCGCCGGAGGGGGATGATCCAAGGGGCAATCGGTTCGAATAAACAACTAATCTCGACACTGTATCCTCATCTCATTTGGTAGGCCCGACGGCATTAACCAAGCAACTCGTCAGAATCTAAAAAGTTGCGCGAAGGTGGAAGGTGTGAGCAGCAAATCTGTGTCCCTTTACAATACTTTTCAAGACACGAGATAGGGCGTATAAGGATGGGTTTGGCTGCGTGCGGAATAAGACCCGGAGTTTTTAGGAGAATTTCTCTTCGCGCGGCCCGGTCTGCTTTCGGAAACGGGTTTCGGGCAAATGCGTAAAATCAGATTGGCGGGGTCCAAGACAGTTTTGACGTGTGCTACCGGTGATAAACACGCTCGCGGACCATAACATGAGTTAGTCCCTGATATTGCGCGCGACCCCCTGCGCAAAATATTCAATTAGCAATCGATTGCATTATTGGCTATCACAAAGGGGAGGAGCCGACAGGATGATATCATCGCCTGACGTACCGGTTAGGATGCGCGCGTCTTACGGGCTGGTGTCTGCGCTGACTTACGCGATGTTCTTCATGTTCGCGATGACCACCGACGCCGTGGGCGAGATCATCAAGATTGCCCGCGTCGACATGAATTTGAGCAACACCCAGGCCAGCGCATTCCACTGGGCGACCATGATTGCCATTGCTGCCAGCGGCATCGGTCTTGGGTTCCTCGCAGACCGGTTCGGTCGCAAGAGGACGATCATTGGCGGGCTCGCCCTGTACGGACTGGCCAGCGCCCTGTTCATGACGGGGCACTCCTTCCAGCTCTATCTGTCGCTCCTGTTTGTTACCGGCCTGGCCATCGGTGTCTTCAAGACGTCAGCGCTGGCATTGGTGGGCGACCTTGCCAGTTCCACAGGCGATCACACCGCCCGCATGAATGCAGTGGAGGGGTTCTTCGGGGTTGGCGCCATTGTCGGCCCTTTGCTGGTCGTCTGGCTGACCGGGCAGGGGCTGTCCTGGACGTGGCTTTACATGATCGCCGCCGGCCTGTGTGCGGGGATGATCCTTGTCGCCCTGTTGACAGATTACCCGCCCATGTCGGGTGAGACGCAAACGCCCGCCTCTATCCGCCATACGCTGTCCCTGCTCGGCAACCCTCACGCGCTCGGTTTCTCGCTGGCCATTGCGCTTTATGTGGCGTGTGAAGTCGCGATTTTTGTCTGGCTCCCGACCTTCCTGGAGGGCTTTACCGGGACAGAGCTTGCCATGATGTTTGCGGCTTATGCCGTGATGATCTTCTTTGTCCTGCGGGCGGTCGGCCGCTTCCTGGGGGCCTTTGTGCTGCGCTATATCGACTGGAAGCCCGTCATGATGGGGTTCACCGCCATCATCTTCGCCTGTTTCCTTGCCAGCGCCTTGCTCGGCAAGACGGCCGCAGTCTACCTGCTGCCGCTGTCGGGCCTGTTCATGTCGATGATCTACCCTACCCTCAATTCGAAGGGGATCAGCTGTTTTCCCAAGAGCGATCATGGCGCAATTGCCGGTCTGATCCTGTTCTTCACAGCCGCTTCGGCGGCCTTTGCACCTCTCATGATGGCCGTGGTCAGTGACACCTTTGGGCAGGGAGACATGCGTATCGGCTTCCTGCTCGCGACAGGCTTTGCGGGCCTGCTCTGCCTGATGGGGATCGTGAACTGGATGGCCAATCCTGCTGGGTCCGCGCTCGCCGCCGCCGATCAGTCCGAATACGCAAAAGGTAATTGATGAGCCGTCGTACCGCGCCCATTCCCGCGCCCCATGCGCAGCCCTTCCAGGCCGGCATTCAGCATCCTGATCTGTGGCTCTGGGATTCCTGGACGCTGCAGGGCGCGGAGGGAGACTTGCACCTGTATTGTCTCGCCCTGAGCCGGACCGGTTTCGATGGATCCTCAATCCTGCCATGCCAGCGCAACGACCATTCCTTTCACATCCGTCACTTCATCTCCGATGATGAGGGCGCCTCATGGCGCGATGCGGGTATGGCGATTGCGCCGGGGAATGCGGAAGATGGCGCGGATACCCATAATGTTTGGAGCGGCTCGGTCCTTGCGGGCCGGGATGGCCAGATTCTGTTCGCCTATACGGGCATTCGGGAAGTTTCAGCGGAGCGACCCTTCCTTCAGACCATCTGTATCGGCCGGGGCACTGCGCCGGATGCGATGACCCACGCGCCACCAGCGGCCATCAGCTGCCCCGCGCGTGACTATGATCAGATTACGGAGCTCGGCTTCTATGTCGGCCCTCGCGACCGGTTGGGCGACCGGGCAGGGGAAGAGGGCGGGCCGATCATGGCCTGGCGCGATCCATTCCTGGTGCGGGACCATGATGGCGAGTTGAATGCGTTCTGGGCGGCAAAGATCGGACCGACGGCTCCGGCAATGGCCCGGGCCCGGCTGGCCGAGACCCCGGAAGGTGTCGCGCTGGCCGAATTGCTGCCGCCGATAGAATTACCTCATGCGTCTGAATACACCCAGTCGGAAGTGCCAAAGCTCTCCTTCGACAAGGGCACCCAGCGCTGGCTGCTGCTGATTTCAGCAAGTGACCGGATGTATGAGGCACAGCCGGACGCCGAAGTTCGGCAACATCAGAGACTCTATGCGTCCGACACACTGGACGGGCCGTGGTCGCCCGCACTCGCGTCGGGCAGCTTGCTGACGGGGCTCGACTACATGTTTGGCTCAAGCTTGGTTGGCCATGACATGTCCAGGGGCATGCTATCCTTGCTCGGACCGTACACGGAGCAGGCGGCTCCGGAAAAGCAGCTCAGCTTTCCGATGGTACGCAATCTCGATGTGACGCCAGCCTTCAGGCCTGCATGAAGCCGCCGCTCGACCCGCGCACGATCAGCCGGGTCGGGGTCAATTCCGAGTCCACGGTTTCGCCGGCCAATTGGGCGAGCAGTTTCTCCACCATCAACCGGCCGCCCTGTGCGATGTTCTGGTCGATTGTGGTCAGGGACGGCGTCGCCATGCCGGCTTGCGCAATATTGTCATATCCGACGACCGCAATGTCTTCCGGAACCCGAACCCCCCGCGCATTCAGTGCCAGCAAGGCTGACATGGCAAGGACATCCGAGGCTGCAAAGATCGCGTCGAACTTCTTCCCCGACTCGAGCAATTGAATCACGTCTTCAAAGGCATTCTTGGCGCCGAACTCAACCTCCAGGATCAGATTCTCGTTCCAGTCCTGACCGTGCTCTGCGTGCGCCTTGAGAAAACCCTGATGGCGCAGCTTCACTTCCGGGAGGTTGATCGGGCCAAGGAACAGGATTTGCTGACGCCCGAGCGACAGGAGGTGGTCTGCGGCTAGACGCCCGCCCTCCACATTGTCACTGCCGACGAGGGTATAGTTCATGTTGCCTGCACGGCCGCCCCAGACGACGACTTTCCGGGCGAGCGGGCCGATGTCATCAAGCCTGCCCGCCATGCCTGCCTGGCCAATCACGATCAGCCCATCGGCCTTGCCCGTCTGCAACAGGCGGCGTTCGGCAATGGTTTCGTCGTCACGCGGAATACTGACGATCAGGTCGTAGCCCTTCTCGGAGGCGGCCTGACTGACCGCCCCGACCATTTCGAGATAGAAGGGGTCGGCGATGGTCTGGCCCGATTCCGGCCGCAGCGGGATCACCATGCCGATGGCCTCGGAGGATTGCCGGCGAAGGTTGCGCGCCGAGGCATTGACGGCATAGCCGGTTTCCGCCGCGATGTTCAGGATCAGGCGTTTGGTCTCTTCCTTGACGAGGGGGCTGTCATTCAGGGCGCGCGATACGGTGGACACATCCACGTCCGCAAGCTTGGCTAGCTCTGCCATCGTCATCTTTCGAGGCGGAAATGCAGCAGGATCGTTCATCTGGCTCGTGTCCCTCCCATCTGTCAGGGGCCCAACCGCTAAAGCTTGGCGGCTACCGGTCGAATTGGCTTATCCCAAAAACTGTGTCCGACATACAGGTTTGAGTAGCCCACATCAATCATGAGGTGAATGCAGAAAACTCCGTTCATCCCTAAAGGGATTCTTGGTCTATCGCTTCTTCGAATGGTGGCAAGGGCCATCCACCCTTTGGAGTCGGCAGGGGATCAGAAGCGATATCTGAAGGTGGCTGTCGCCGACCTTCCATTGATCGAGCGAGCGATAATGACATCCGCTGTGCCATCGCCATCCGTGTCAAAGGCGCGGCCATTCTCGGCTTCGGTGAACAGGACTTTGTCGAATACATTGTTCACCCCGATCGACAGCGTCGCCTGTTCGGTAATGTCCCATTCCGCGAACAGATTCGTGACCGTTGCGCCAGGCAGGATGTAGACATTGTCGTCATCGACATAGGCGTCGGTCGTGCCCGTGAAGTTCATGCCGACGCGGCCAAGGCCGTTTACCGTGTAGGAAGGCGTGAAGGACCAGATCCAGTCTGCCTGACGGCGCGGCGTGTTGCCGACATAGGCTGGCGCGGTGGTGCTGGCATCAATCTCCGCATCAGTGAAGGTGACGGATCCTGTGAGATCAAATCCGCCCTGAGAGTAGGAAAATTCGGTTTCGACCCCTTGGGACACATAAGTGTTGCCCAGCGCGGTCATCGTGGTGATCTCGTAATTATCCTCTTTCGTCTCGGCATTGAAATAAGTGAAGTAAAGATCAAGCTGGCCGGGAAGGGATTCGCCGTCTTCCTGCCATTTCAAACCGGCTTCGAATTGCCGGGTTTCGTCGACATAGGTTTCTTCGCCGCCGGGCACGAGACGGCCACCCTCATCCAGTGAAGTGAACAGCTGGCGTTCTCCATTGAAGGCCGCACCTTCGCTATAGCGTCCGAACACGGAAAGCGCGTTGGAGAGCAGATAATTGGCGCCAATCGTGAAAGCGGTGTGATCGACCTCGAAATTTGTCGTGCCACCAAGGCCGGTATTGAGGGAGACCGCCGCCTCCGGCGCGTCGATCAGGCCATCTCCATCGACGTCGAACGGCCCCCCCGCGCCATCAGTCCGTGTGCCGGTCTGTTCCAACGTGTCCAAGCGGACAGAGCCATCCAGTGTCAGGCCCGTGTCGAGGCTCCAACTGGCGGCCACATAGGGCGCGCGGGCCTGGTATTCGAGGTCATAATTCCGATTATTGCCGGTCCAGCCAAAGCCTTGGTTGTAGCCAAGGATTCCGTTGTCGGTGAACCCTTCGACATTGATCAGCGCGGCGTGGGTGCTGGTCGAGGTCAGGAAGCGGTTCCAGTGCCAGTCCTGGGCAAATGTCTGGTCCATGAAGAAATAGCCGAGCGTGACATCCAGCGTGGAGGCCCCAAAATCGAAGGATTTTGACGCGCGAAGATCGCCAGCGAAATTGCTCAGATCATCGAGATCCGTGTTGAAATAGGTCACGTCTGAAATGTACGGATTTCCGGTCGCCGCGATCAGCGAGTCCGACGTCACCGGATTGCCTGCGCCCGGGCCATTGAATAAGGAGGCCGCCGCGCCCCCATAGGACAAGTCGAGAAGTGTGTCGGCATCTACGACAAGATGGGTGAACGGAGCATTGAAGTTGCCGGAAATATCCTGATAGCGCGCCCTGGCGTCGACTACGATGTCAGCGCCAAGGTCAAAATTGGCTTGCATGGCCAGAGATTTGACCTCGGTGCGGATACCATCGGCAAGATCATAGGCGTTGATCGTGTTTTCGCCGTCCACATCCCGGCCGTACCGGATGTAGGGATTGTGCAAACTGTCTCCGCTGGCCGAGAAACCGGCAATACTGTCGGTGACGTTATTACCGGAAAGGCCAGCTGCCTGCGGCATGTGGGTCGCCTCTGCCTTGTCGAGCCATTTCGCGCTTACGCGCACGAAACCGGTTTCGAATTGCCTTGTCAGGCTGGCGCGGATCTGGCCGCCGCTCACCGCGTCGAACCCGAAATCCCGATAGTCGCCGCCTTGCTGCCAGTGGCCGCCGATATGGAAATACAGGCTGTCGGTTAGCGTACCTCCATATTCAAAATCAGCACGGTAATCGTCATGGTCGAGCCCGGTTGTGAGCGCGATCGAACCCTCGTCTGTGCTGCCGGTCTTGGAGATGAAATTGATGATGCCGCCGGGCCCGTTTGTGGTCAGGGTAGAGGCCGTGCCACCGCGCACCGATTCCACGCGGTCGAGCGTCGTGTCGACCTTGTAGAAGCCATCGGCAGGGGCAAAGTCGAAATCACCGAACAGCAGGATGGGAAGGCCGTCTTCCTGCAGGCTGACATATTTCGCGCCCCCCGTGGACAGGGGCATGCCGCGCACGGCGATATTGGAGTTTCCGCCACCTGCCGAGCTTTCGGCGCGTATGCCGGGCAGGGCGCGGAAGATTTCGGACGTGCTGCGCGGCGCGGTTTTCATCAGGTCGGCGTGGTCGAGGCTGCTGACGGAGATCGAGCTGTCGAGCCGGTTCTGGCCGCCGGCTTTCACCACGCCTGTAACGACCACGGTCTGCAGGCGGGCTTCGGCCTCGATTGCATCGGCGGCGTCCTGAGCGAACGCGGCGCCAGAGGTCAAGGCGAACGCGCCAGCGGCAAGCCACAGTGAGTTACGACCCATCAACATGACTTCTACCTCCCTGTTCCTGCTGGTGTGGACACCAGTCGCTATTCTGGCCAGTCGCGCCCGTGGTCACGGCCTGGTTCTTGCGTGTCTGCCGGTGCGCATGCACTGGTGTTCACAGCAAAACCCAAAACCCAGAGGGGGTGAAATGATTTCGACTGATTCCAATTCCCCCACGCCGCGAATTATGGCCCGGCTTCCCTGGTCCGCCAAGCACCGGCAACGACTTGAGCAAATCTTCACGCCTTCCGAGATCGTTTATGTTGACAGGCAGGACCATGCTGCCATCGCGCAGGCCCTTCAAACCTGCGAGATTGCCCTGATTGATGGCGTGATGGACGATCGGTATCTCGATGCACCTCATCTCAAATGGGTGCATTGCGACCAGTCGGGGCTTGATGGATACGCGCCGCAAGCGCTTGCCGACAGCGATCTCATCGTGACATCGTCAAAAGGGCGCTCTGGTCCCGTTCTGGCAGAGCACGCCGTATTTTTCATGCTGTCACTGGCCTATCGCGCGCCGGCGCTGGCGCGTGCGCAGCGCCACCGCGTCTGGGGTATTCGCGACCAAGAGACCCTGAGGGGGCTTTACGGCAAGAAGGTCTGTATTGTGGGCTATGGCGCCACCGGCAGTAGCCTCGCCCGCCAATGTTCGACCTTCGACATGGACATCACGGCCTTTCGCCGGAAGGATATCGAGGCAGATGTTCCCGGTGTGAAGATGTTCTGCTCGGCGCGAAGGGACCAGCTCGCCGATGCCCTTCAGGGCGCTGACTTCATTGTTCTGTGCGCCTCGCTCAATAATGACAGCTACCGGATGGTGAGCGCGCGCGAAATTTCCGCGATGGCGCCTGGCGGTTTTCTTATCAATATGGCGCGGGGCCAACTCGTCGACGAAGAGGCGATGATTGCGGCCTTGAAATCCGGCCATCTGGCTGGCGCGGGTCTGGATGTAACTGATCCGAACGAACCCTTGCCGCCCTGGCACCGGTTGTGGTCGGCGCCGAATGTGATGATCACCCCGCACTTCACGCCGCAAATGCCGGACCGGACCGCCCGCACGCTGGATATGCTGGAAGAGAACTATGGACGGTTCCAGCGCGGCGAACCGCTCCTGCATCGCTTCACTCAGGAAGACGTCTTTTCATGCGCGCCGGAGATGACACCATTCCGCGGTCGCCACCGGCTGATGTCGGCATGGCGACGCTTTGGGCGCTGGCTCAGCTGATCAGGACTCTGTCAATGACGGAGACGGGTTGGGCCGGATCAGGCGGGGAGATGCCAGCGCGGAGATCGTTGCACAGATAAGGGTGGTAAGGGTCACTGTCACCCGCCATCCCACCAGCTTCTGCAATCGCTTGAATGGAAAGGCGTGCCGTCTGTGGTCACGCAGGAAGTTTTCCTGCCGCGTGAAATCGTGCGTCAGGCCCCATTTGTCATAGAAGTAGCGTTCGGCGCGCATGACCCGGCCAGGGCTCCAATGGACACAGAAAAAGGGGCGGTCGCGCCAGGTGAGCTTCTTGCCGACGGCATAGGCGACCACGGAGTCCGGCTCATAAAAGATCTTCCAGCCTTTCGCCCTCGCAGCCAGCGCCATGTCAATCTCGTCCGTGAATCCCACAAGGTTTGGGTCAAACGGGCCGATCTCGTCGATCATGGCCTTGCGGGCCAGGACGACATGGAATTCCGTGCAGCCAGTCTCCTGACGTTTCAGCTGCCCCTTGGTGGCCAGATAGGGCTGGTGTTCGAATCCGTGCCGGCGATACATGGTCTTGCCGGTCTCTCCGGTCTCGATGTTCAGAATGCCGCCGGCATGGTGAATGTTCAGGTCGGGCATTCGCTTGGCCGGGCCAACCAATATGGTCGGCGTCACCAGTCCAGCATTTGTTTCATCCGCGCATTTGATGAGCGCATCCAGCCAGCCAGGCTGGAACACGACATCATTGTCGATGAAGGCGATATAGTCCGTACGCACGTGCGGCAGCGCCATATTGCGGGCATCATTGGGGGTGAGGTATCCGTCCCGGCGGATATAGGTATGTCCCCGTCGCTCGACTTCATGTTTCAGGACCGCCGCGATCTCGCGAGGGGATCCGCCATCGACATAGATCATCTCGAACGGCGTATCGGTCGTCTCGAAGCAGGACGCCAGCGACATCTCCGCCTGTTCGAACCGTTCTCTCGGCGCCACAATAATCGTGACGCGGGGACATGGCGGTGCTTGTTTTCCGTCGGACATCTTTAAGAAAGTACTTTCATTCGAAGCATACTGAGCGTGAAGTACGAGACCTGAAGTGGGCGAGTACTGACAAGTATAGCGATAATCATGCTATTTTCATACCAAATCTACGATGGGCCCAATATCGTGAGGCCAATTCTTGGGGTTTTGTCTTGATAACTTCGCGGTGGCCGGAGTGTACTTTACCGCAATTCATGACTGCCGCCGCGCCAAAAATTTGGGTAGTTTCGGCTAGCGTTCGTCTGCTTTGCGTAAAAATGCCAACTGGCGATCCATCAGGTCGGCCCCCCCTCCTGGAAGACAAACTTGTCCCCCAAACCTGAGCTTATGACGCTTGTCTGTCGTAACGACACCCCGTCTAACTGGCCTGCAAGCACCTGCGGCCCGCCAGCCAGCAGGAAAACCCAATTCGGAGGATGCGCATAATGCCAGGCACCAACCTTCTGTCGGACATCAAGATTGCGGACATGACCACGGTCATCTTTGGCCCGTATTGCACGCAGACCCTGGCAGACATGGGTGCCGACGTTGTGAAGGTTGAACCGAAAGGCGGGGATGATTTCCGGAATGTCGGTAAGCCGGCCAACAATCGCAGCATGGGCCCGTGCCATTTGACCATTAATCGCGGCAAACGCTCGGTGGTCTGGGACCTAAAATCTGACGCTGGCAGGGCGGCCATTCGCGAACTGATCGGCCAGAGCGACGTCTTCATTCACAATATCCGCCCCGACGCCGTGGCGCGCCTCGGACTCACCTTTGAAGAGGTGAAGGCGATCAAACCGGACATCGTCTATGTTCATTGCCTCGGCTTCGGCTCCGACGGGCCCTATGCGGGCCGGCCTGCCTATGATGATCTGATCCAGGGGCTATCGGGCGCCACGATGTTGCTTCCCAAGGTCGACGGCAATGAGCGCCCGCGATTCATCCCCACGGCCTTTGCCGACAAGGTCTCCGGCATGCACGCCATGTACGCCACGCTGGCGGCCCTGCATCATCGCGACCGGACGGGCGAAGCGGTGCATGTCGAAGTGCCAATGTTCGAATGCGTCACGCACTTCCTGCTGGAAGAGCATTTCTACGAGGCCGAGTTCGATCCGCCGGTCGGACCCTTCCTGTACCAGCGCCAGGTCGACCCGTCCCGCCAGCCCTTGAAAACGTCTAATGGATGGATCGTGATTGCGCCCTATGTCGATGCGCGCTGGATCAAGCTGTTCGATGTCATGGGGGCGCCGGAAGAATTACAGGATGAACGGATTGCGGACCGGAAAGGGCGTTTCTTCAATCAGGATTACATGATGGGGCGGGTGCAGGAATATTTTGACAAGCAGACGACCGAATACTGGCTCGATGCGCTCGGCAAGGCCGACATCCCCGCCGCCCGCGTCAATGATTTCCCGGACCTGCAATCAGATCCCCACCTCGTCGCAACGGGCTTCTTCCAGCGCCGTGAACATCCGACCGAGGGCTACTATTGGGAAACCCAGCCGCCGGTCACTTTCCGCGGCGCGCCTCAGCGCGAGATCACGCCGGCCCCGCGCATTGGTGAGCATACAGAGCTTGTGCTGTCTGAGCTCGGGCTGGGCGTCGACTAGCTCCCGCCATCCACGGTAATCACGGATCCTGTTGAGAAGCTGGCCGCGTCGCTGAGCAGGTAGAGCGCTGCCGACACGATTTCCTTCGGTCGTCCGGGTCGGCGAAGCGCATTGTCTGCGGTCTGGCGGGCTTCCTCCGTCCAGGCCTCTGCAATGTCGGTCAGGAAAGGTCCGGCGCAGATACAGTTTACGCGCACCTCCGGCGCATATTCCTTCGCCATGCCGATGGTCATCGCGTTCAGGCCCGCTTTTGCTGCGCTGTAGGGAACCACTTGGGCGAGCGGCTGGAGCGCGGCGACCGAGGAGATGTTGAGGATGCTACCAGAGCCTTGCGCTTTCATCCTTTGCCCGATCACGCTGGCCAGACGATAAGGGCCTTTGAGATTGAGATTGAGCACACTGTCATACAGGCTTTCCGGGACTTCGTGGCTCGCCATGCGCGGCCCCATTCCGGCATTGTTGACAAGGATATCCACCCGCCCGAATTCGGCATAGGCGGTCTCGATCAGCCGGTCGATCTCGTCCCATTTTCCGCAATGCGCGCCAATCGCCAGGGCCCGCCGACCAAGTCCGCGAACTTCCTCGGCCACTTTCTCGCACGCCTCGACCTTCCGGCTGGCCACGATGATATCCGCGCCGCGCTCAGCGAGCGCTTTCGCCATCTGGTATCCCAGCCCCCGGCTGCCCCCCGTGACCAGCGCGACCTTGCCCTCGAAATTCAGCAATGGATCATTCATGGCATTCCCTCCGTATCTTTTGCGAGAAGCTTAAGGCCAGCCGGTTGCGACGCCAGCACTGTCCTCGCGGCAGGCGGTCAGAGAAAATCGTTCAGATCTCCGATGAACTGGTCGAACTTGTCATGATGGAGCCAGTGACCGGCATCCTTGTAGAGTTTGACGCTCGCCGTCTTGAACTTGTCGATGCGGCCATCCTCTGCCGGGTTCGAGGCCCAGCTTTTCTCACCATAGAGCAGCAGGGTGGGGCAGGTGATCTCGCCCCACAAATGCTCCAGGTCTTCCTGCGCCATGTCATAGGGCGGGAAGGTCCGGAAATAATTGTCGAACTTCCAGGACCAGGTGCCGTCCTCATTCTGGCTGATGCCGTGAACGGTCAAATGGCGTGCCTGCTCATCGCTGAGATAGCTGTTTTCTTCCTTCATGCGCGTGTACGCATTTTCGAGAGTCTCATACCGTTTGGGCACTCGCCCGGCCATGCTGCGCTTGGAGTCGATCCATTCGCGCATCCGATCACCAATCGGGCGGCCGAACCGCTCCTTCAGCATAGTGGGCGACGGGCCGAGGCCCTCGATAGCGACCAGCTTACGGACATTGTCCGGATAGATGCCGGCATAGCGGAGGGCGATGTTCCCGCCATAGGAATGGGCGACGATCGTTACCGGGGCGAGTTTCTTCTGGTGGATCAGTTGCGCAAAATCATAGACGCAGGCGCGCGCGGAATACTCGCCATCGGCTGACCAGGCGCTGTCGCCATGCCCCCGAAGGTCCGGGGCAATGACATGCCAATCCTTCCGGAGTTCCTGCGCCACCCAATCCCAGCTGCGGCAATGGTCCCGGCCGCCATGCAGCAGGATCAGGGGCGGAGCTGTCTCATTGCCCCAATCCACATAATGGAGCCGAAGGCGTTGCGAAATGTAGGTTTGGGAAGTCGGTCCGTATATCATGCCGCCATAGTCACGAGCCTCGCCGGGCTTGTCCAGACGCTCCGTTGGGGCAGGGATCGCGCCTTGGTCAACAGGGCGTTAAGAGCGGGCCAAAGGGTATACGCCCTGCATGGCGCCCTTAACCAAATGATGCTAATAATAGAAATGCCATGGGACAGATTCGCTCAAAAGGCGAATGGTAAGAGGGCGTTAAAGCTTCTCCAATAATCTGGCCCTCGCGTGAACGTAGCCAGGATGGGTGACTATGTTCAAGGAAAGCGCATTGGGAGGGACAGCATGAAAGCAGTCGCCAGTCATCTGAAAGAGTCCGACCTTGCTCGCATGAAACGGGGAGCCAAGCTGGGGGAAGCGCTGCGTGAAGCCTACGCGTCAATTCTCGCCGAGCCTTGCCCGGAGTCCATGTTGAAACTCCTGGAACAGCTTCGTGCCGAGGAAGCTCAACGGCAAAACACCGAAGATTAGCCGCTATTTTGTCAGCTGAAGTGTTGCGGAATGTCGCCGTCGAGCGAGAACATCTCTGCCTGATCCAGCCGTTTTCTCGCCAGATCCTTCACTATTTCATAGCGCTTCTGGGCGTCTTGGGCCGACAAGATATGTGTCCGCGTTCGTTCGCTGGATAATTCCAGGGATTTCAGTGTCTTTCCTAAGAGAGGGAGTCTCCAGACCATCACCATCCTCCTGCTTCAAGGTTGTACGCAAGGAACCGGAATTCCACGCAACTGCACACCTTTTCCGCCCGATGGACTGGAACGTCTGACGCGTCACCTTTCACCGCTTCGGGCGGAATAAGTTAACATTACCCCGAAATCAGCCTTCAGGCGAGTTACTTTTCGATAATTCATCCCATGCGGGATCAGACGGCCTGTGATGTGGCCATCCCCCCTGTTCATTGACGATATTTGAAGCGGCCTAGCGGCGGCCCGTCGGATTGTCCGGCGTGGCTTCATCTGTGCGTGGCAGCTGGACGGCGCCAATCGTGCCGAAGATCTGCTCCCAGAAGCCAAGCTCGCGTCCGCGGGTCGGAGTTTCGCGTGAGGCATAATTGACGATCTGGCCGGCTGTTTCGTCATATTCGACGACTTCCTCGACCTTGTCGTCCTCGCCGAACCGGATCGCGACAACGCTGCGCGACTTCACCTTCGGGTTCAGGTAAGCGACCCGCTCCTGAAGTTCGGTCATGTAGATCCAGGTATTCTCGTCGAAGATGCTTGTGGTCGAAGGCGAACCGAGCTGGGCCAGCACGCTGGAGCGGGTGTCCTCGCCGGGCTTCATTTCGCGCGGCTGGGCTTCGTCTGCCACATAGCCGTGATAGTCGCGCGACGGCGTCAGGCAAGCTGTAAGAGGCAGAGCCAGTAGTGACAGTGCCAGTATCGCGCATCGCGACATAGGACTACTCCTGTTATTTCGTCCTGAAAGACCTAGCTGTTGGTGGCCGGTCTTGGCAAGCGGAGGAGTGCAGGTGTGGTCGGGTTTCGCAAACTCTGGGACAGGCAGGGCGCCCAGGCCCGGACCTCGGCGCGCGCGCTGTATGCCGATCTGGCGACGGCAGCCCTGAACGCGCCCCTGTATGAACAAGGCGCTGCGCAGGACACTTTCGAAGGCCGTGCAGCCATGATTACCGCCAATGCAACCCTGGTCATGTGGCGATTGAAGCGGATTGATACGCCGTTGGCGCGCAAGATTGCCGAACGGCTGAACAGGCTGGTGCTGGACGGATTCGATGCAGCCTACCGGGAACTGGGCGTCGGTGATTCGTCGATTGCCCGTAAAGTCCGCAAGCTGGCGGAAATCCATTATGGGCTGGGGAAGGCCCTGACAGAGGCGCTGAATACGCCCCAATCTGACCGGATTGGGTCTGTCACAGACTGCGTGAAGCGGAATGCCGTGAGCCAGGATGGCAAGGCCTCCCTGCTGGCCGCCTATTTGCTACACAATGCGGGGCGTTTCGAAGCGGTGGAGGATAACGACGTGCTTGCCGGCAAACTGGCCTGGACACTGCCCGGCGCAGATTAGCCATCCTTCACATCCGCGGCGTTGCCAAGGTTCAAGGCGCACCGTAAACACCGGAAAGTATTCCGAAGGAACTCGTGGAGCACGAAAGCCCGATGGCCCAAGGCCTAATTCTCGCAATTGACGCAATGGGGGGCGACGCAGCCCCGGAAGTAACGGTCGCGGGAGCGGAGCTGTTCCTCGCCGCGCGTCCTGACGCGTCCGTGCGACTGCATGGCGACGAAGCCCAGCTGAAACCTCTGCTGTCCAAATCATCCGACCGGATCGAGATCGTCCACACTGATCTCTATGTGACCAGCGACATGAAACCGAGCCAGGCCCTCAGGCGCGGCAAGGGGTCTTCGATGTGGAACGCGATTCATGATGTGAAAGACGGCGCCGCGCATGCCTCTGTTTCTGCGGGCAATACCGGCGCGCTGATGGCGATTTCGATGCTGGTCCTGCGCAAGATGGACGGTGTGCACCGCCCGGCGATGACGGCGGCCTGGCCGACGCTCCGCGGTCGCAGTGTTGTGCTGGATGTCGGGGCCAATCTCGAAGCCGACGCCGCGCAATTGGTGACCTTTGCCATCATGGGCGAAGCCTATGCGCGCGCGATTCTGGGCATTGAGAAGCCGACCATCGGCATTCTCAATATCGGCTCGGAAGAGATGAAGGGCCATGATGAAATTCGCGAGGCGCATGAGTGGCTGCGCAATTCCGGGCTCGATCTCGCCTATCACGGCTTCATCGAAGGCGACGATATTTCGTCCGGGACGGTCGATGTCATCGTGACGGACGGGTTCACCGGAAACGTGGCGCTCAAGACAGGCGAAGGCGTGGCCCGAATGCTTGGTATGCGCGTACGCGAAGCCCTGACCGGCGGTATCCTGTCCAAGATCGGTGCCTTGCTCGCCATGGGCGGGCTCAAGCAATTGCGGGAACAGATGAATCCGAGCAACGTAAACGGAGGCGTGCTGTTGGGGCTTGGCGGCATTTCGGTGAAGAGCCATGGCGGCACTGACAGTCGGGGCTTTGCCCAGGCCTGCAAACTGGCCGCCGACCTTGCCGCAAGTCACTTCAGGGATGAGGT